>JBGSJM010000332.1:0-52453 GCA_041742015.1 Verrucomicrobiales bacterium
CGCCAGCGCCGTTTCGAGCGCTTGAAGGAACTTGGTCTCATCCCCGAATCCGCAAGATTACCCCAGCTTGATGCCACGATCACCGACGAAGCCAAAAACGCCAAAAAAGAACGCAACGAGCTGTGGATGCGCCACTACGCGGCCATGATCGACCGTGTGGACCAGAACCTCGCTCGCATCGTCGAGGTGGTGCGCAAACGTGGCCAGTTCGACAACACGCTGATCCTCTTCCTCAGCGACAACGGCTCCGACGAAGTGCATGGCCCGCTCTGGGGCCAGGTCAGCAACACCCCCTTCCGCAAATTTAAAGTCTGGGTGCATGATGGTGGCATCGCCTCACCCTTCATCGCGCATTGGCCTGCGGGAATACCGGCACCCCAGCGCGGCAAAATCGTGACCGGCCCCGCGCACATCATGGACGTGTTCCCCACATGTCTCGATGCTGCCGCCGCGAAACACCCGGCCACCTTTGCTGGTCACGCCGTGGCACCGCTCGAAGGCACCAGCCTCCTGCCCGCCCTGCGCGGCGAACTCCCCACGCTGCCGATGGATCGCCCGCTGTTCTGGGAGCGGATGGGCAACGAAGCCGTGCGTCAGGGCCACTGGAAACTCGTGCGCGGCTACGGCCCTGCCGCTAAAAACGGAAGCTTCGCCACCAGCGGGCCGCGCACGGGAGAGTGGGAGCTTTACGAAACCTCCAGCGACCCCGGAGAAACCAACAATCTCGCCGGCAGCCAACCCGAGCGAGTGACGAGCTTGCAAAGCCAGTTCGAGGCCTGGTCCAAACGCGTCGGCGTGGTACCGCGCGAGCAGATCGTCAAGCTCCTCCCTTCCGAGTGAAGAAGGAGACCGTTCGGAAATGGTTGGCGATTGTCCCCTGTTAAGTGATCGACTGTACCCTGTTAAGTCGGTCGTTGTACCCTGTTTAATTGAAGGGAATTACCTCTCAATTCTCCGCTTTTCCATCACTCTACTTCCAGTAATACTTTTACTAATACCAAGGCCGCGCCTTTATGAAAAACTCTAATCAATAAATTTTTTGAAGATTTTTGAAACTGAAATAAGCTAAACTCATCATGGGTGAAATCACTAAGGATAAGACAGAATATAACGATGCGGCAGATGCCCGCGATATTCGTGGGGTTGCCAACGGTGATCGGGATTGTTTTCGCGGCCTTCACGACCGCTACAGTGGGCTGCTTTACGCAACCATATTTAAGGTGTTAAATGACCACAGCGATTCGGAGGAGGTTCTCCAGGAGGTGTTTTTTTCGCTCTGGCGCAAAGCCGCCCAATTCCACGAAGAATTGGGCCGGCCGGTCACCTGGTTAAATTCAATGGCCAGAAACCGGGCCATTGACCGAATCCGGATGAAACAACGCCGGTCCAAATTGCGGGATGGATTTAATGAGGAACAAGCCATCAACCCGGTTGTCACCCCGGCGGTGAGCGGGATCCAGGCAGCGGTCCGCCGGGACACTTGCCGGGCGGTGCGCAGTGCGATTCTGGAATTAACGCCGATCCAGCGCGAGGTCATCGAGTTGGCCTATTTTGAAGGGCTCACCCAGCAGGAGATCGCCGTGCAGATTGGCGAGCCCCTCGGCACGGTCAAGGCGAGAATCCGCCGGGGCTTGGCGAAGCTGAAAGACAGCGTGGAGATCGAGAATTAATCCCGTTCTCAGGTCCGGGAGAATCGCTGGTAGAGTGATTCTCCTTCACCTCCTTCTGGACGAAAGATCATGATTTCGCCGAGGATGGTTTCCTGTACCACGCGGATCAGGTTTAACTTCATCAACTCCAGCATGGCCAGAAAGGTCACGATCAACTCGGCTTTGGTCGCGATTCCTTCAAAGAGGGTGTAAAAATTCACGCTCTCTCCGGGATTTATTTTTTCCAAAATAAAGTCGATTTTATCACTCACGGTGATGCGGTCATCCACGATCTCACCGAGACCTTCGTCATCCACGAAGCGATCAAGGATGTTTTGGAAAGCGCGGATCAGGTCGAAAATTCCCACATCATCTGAGAGGGGACGCTCTTTTTCGACGATGATTTTCGGGGGAATGTTTCGGTAAAACTTTCCGGTAATCTCTTCCCGGTAGCCAAGGTGATGGGCGGCTTCCTTGAATTTCTTATACTCAATGAGCTGTTTGATGAGATCCCAGCGAGGATCTTCCTCCTCCACCTCCTCGGAAGGGGGTTGGACGTGTTTGGGCAGCATCATCCGGCTTTTGATGTAACAGAGATTGGCTGCCATGACGAGAAATTCCCCGGCCAGGCCCACATTGAGCATCTTGAAAGTATCAATGAAACTCATGTATTGGGTGGTGATCCGCTCGATCGAGATGTCGTAGATGTCGATTTCGTCGCGTTTTACGAGGTAGAGCAGCAGATCCAGTGGGCCTTCGAAGATATCCAACTCAACCTTGTAAGCGTGATCCATTTTTTCATCTTCACCCGCGTCCTCAGGAACGGCTGTGAGATCCGATGATTTTTTGGCCGGAAGATCATCATCCGGTGGATCGGTTTGTGTTTGCGTGCTCACGTGTGCCTAACGGATACTTTTATAAATTAAGAATTCAAGCAATCCAATGCGTAGCAGAACTTTATTTTTATTTCGCTTACGAAAAACCGATCTACCTTCCGCGCGATGAATTTTGTATCAACTCGTGGTGGTTCCGATCCGGTCAGTTTTTCCGAAGCTTTTGCTCAGGGACTGGCACCGGATGGCGGTCTTTTTGTTCCACAGCATCTTCCCCTGCTTCCGACTGGTCTCATCATCTCTGATGTGAAGCCATATCCCGTTTTGGCCTGGGAATTTCTGTCTCTTTTTGCAACTGACCACGACAACGATGCCTTGATGACACTGGTGGACCAGAGTTATGGTAATTTCAGCGACACGATGAGTGCTCCTCTCCAGCAGCTAGCAAAAAACGTTTTTGTTTTGGAACTGTTTCACGGCCCAACCCTGGCTTTTAAAGATTTTGGACTCCAACTGGTCGGAAATTTGTTTGAAGAGCAGATCCAGCGCACCGGGCAGTCGATCAACGTCCTCGGTGCCACCTCCGGCGATACTGGCTCGGCAGCGATTCACGGTCTGGCCGGAAAAGAAGGTGTCAACGTCTTCATCCTTTACCCGAAAGGCCGGATCTCGAAACTCCAGGAGCGGCAGATGACCTGCACCGGGCACAAAAATATCTTCCCAATCCCGATCGAGGGCAGTTTCGACGATGCCCAGAATATCGTCAAAGAACTGATGAGCGATCTCGAAACCAAGGAGAAACTTAGGCTCTCCGCGATCAATTCGATCAACATCGCCAGAATTCTCGCCCAGTCGATTTATTACGTACATGCTTTTATGCAGTTGAGTTCCGATGACCGGGACAATGTGAATTTCATCGTCCCCACCGGTAATTTCGGCAATGTGTTTGCCGGCTGGATGGTCCACCAGATGGGCCTGCCGGTTGACAACTTCACCGTGGCGACCAACCAGAATGATATCCTGTACCGGCTTTTTCAGACCGGCGAATACCGGGAGAGTGGGGTCAAGCCGAGCTGTGCGCCCTCCATGGACATCGAGGTGGCATCGAACTTTGAGCGTTTTCTCTACTACCACAATGAGAAGAATGCCAAACTCACTGCCAATCAGATGGCTGAGTTGAAAAAGAATGGCAGCCTGAAAATTCCCAATTTTGATCGCAGTAACTTCCAGGCGACCCGCTGCACGGACCAGGAGATCCTCGTCAACATCAAGAAGGCTAAAGCTGACTACGATTACGTGATGGATCCGCACACTGCCTGTGGAGTCTCCGGGATCGATCCAGACAAGACAAACATCATCCTCGCCACGGCACATCCAGCGAAGTTTCCCGATGTGATCAAAGAAGCGATTGGTGAAACACCCACCCACCCAACTCTCGAAGCGCTGAAGAAGAAAAAGCAGGTTACTTATCCAGTTGAGGCCAACGCGAAAGCGATCCGGCAATTTGTGGAGCAAAACGGCGTCTAGCTGGACTTATTTGGGAGGTTCCACCGCCAGCTCATCCTCTGGCACCAATTGGATCTCCATGTCCGCGCCTTTGAGATATTTTTCAAAAAAGTTCTGCATCAGTTGCTTGATTGCAGGTTTTCCGAAAGCAGGTCCGCCGTGGCCTGAGCCAGGGAGGGTTTGCAGCCAGACTGGGACGCCTTTTGCCTTTAATGCCTCGGCAAATTGTACACTCTGGGCGTAGGGCACGAGGGTATCGTGCGTGCCATGGAGGATCAGGATGGGCGGATCGTCTTCGCTGATATAGGTAATCGGGCTGACCGCACTGCTTTTTGCCTGGTCCTCCAGCGGGGCTCCGATGAGCGAGGAATACGGATCTTTCTCAGAATTAAACTTAAAGATATTCTTCACATTGGTATCCGCAGCGGCCTGCGCTACCACGGTGGTAAAGTCAGCCGGACCATAAATGTCGAACACGGCCTGGACGCGGTCGGACTGGTCCTCGTGACCACCGATGACGGAGAAAATTTTCGCTCCACCCGAGGTTCCGACGAGGGCGGAAAGGTGGCCACCCGCCGAGCCGCCGATAACACCAACTTTCTCAGGGTTAATAGAGTATTTTTCGTGATTGGCCCGCAGCCAGCGGATCGCAGCCTGGCAATCCTGGATCTGCGCTGGAAACTTCGCCTTTTGACTGAAGCGGTACTCGACACTAGCCACAATGTAACCCTTCAGGACCATTTCGATGAAAGGACTGGGGAATTTGCTGCCTCCCTGCCAGCCGCCACCGTGGATATGGACGATGAGAGGCAGGGGGTGCTCTGGAGGTTGTTCCGGCAGGTAAAGGTCGAGCTTCTGGGCTTCGTCGCCGTCGGGGATGTAAGCGAGATCGCGCTCCATCCGGATGCCGGCTGGTGGAGTAAAAACCTTTGGCGCGGGTTTGGCTGGATCAGCAAAAGCGACGGAGGCAAGGATCGAGACAAGTAGGATAAGCGGCTTCATGGATTGGTGTTGCGTGATTAGCGAATCATCGTGAAGAAGTGCGTCCCACTTTGGTAATTCTGGCCTCTCTTTTGCGTTTCAAGAATTGATCCCAGGTTTCCTCTTCTGGCTTGGTGGTTTCTCCGCGGCCAGGTTCGCTGTCGGGAATGTGTTTTCCGCCTGGGTAGGGGGTCTTGGAAGCCATGCCAAGTTCACAATGGTGCCAGTCATGCAGATCCAGGCAGTCCTGAAAGGTGAGTTCCTCTAGCTCGGCTTCGGTAAACCGATGTTTGCTGTCGGTTCTAAGGTGGTCGCGCAGGGTTTTCTCAGCCCACTTACCTGGCCAATAAAATTTGGTTGTTTCACCAAAAGCGATGCAGCGTCCTGCAATCGTAGCCGCTACGCACCCGAGTATCATTCGGAAAGATGTTCTTCTTCTCATTATGTTATCAGAGTAATAACACTGAAATATCAGCAAAAATATTAGAAGAAAAATGCCTGTCGGACTGCCGGTTTAACCTTAATTAAAAAACCTCAGGAAATGATGCGTCGAACTCGTCAGAGTTGATCTAAATTACATCTTCCAGCTATGGAACAATCTAGTCTGACTCGACCGCCCGACAGGCAATTGAATCCTAACAAAGTTTAAGTTTTTTGCAGCCTTTTTTTTCGGAAAAAGAAAAAAATCGACGATTTTTTGGGAAAATTGCTTTCCAGGTTTTGGAGGCTAGAGTTTTGGTCGTGATGGACGAATTTCTTCAGGAAGCGATTAACGAAGCGATAAAGGGATTGGGTGAAAATGGGATTCCGATCGGAAGTGTCCTGGTTCACGATGGCAAAGTGATTGGCCGGGGGCACAATCGGCGGGTGCAAAACGGAAGTCCCATCCTTCACGGGGAAATGGATGCGTTGGAAAATGCGGGGCGGCAGACGGCCTCAATCTACCGGGAGTGCACGATTTACACGACCCTCTCGCCATGCAGCATGTGCAGCGGGGCGATTTTGTTATACGGCATTCCCCGGGTGGTGATCGGCGAAAACCGGACTTTTATGGGAGAAGAGGAATGGTTAGAAAGTCGGGGAGTGGAGATTACTGTGATACAAAGCCAAACTTGTATTGATTTGATGGAGGGATTTATCCGAAACCGCCCCGATCTTTGGAACGAAGATATCGGGGTTTGAGTGGTTGCGTGAGTTGTCTCACATCACCCCCACCAGCCCCGGCCCTTCGGCTTCACATTTTCCACGATAGCACCTGACGCGCCCGCACTCCGTGCAACAAGATCGGGCCAGCGCGTCTTGATTTCATCCGCATGTGCGAACATCGCAGCGGCACCTACACCGGCGAGCCGCTCGACCTCTTCAGTGAAGCCTTTGCCGTGATGCATGTTCTGCGCATGGGCCGCCTCATGGACATAGATCGACAGGGCTTCAGCTCCGAGCGGATCGTTCCAGAAACAGTCGCACTCCAGCGCCAGCGTCAGCTTGTTGTTGCCGCTCCAATTTGCGAGGAATGTGCTCAGGTCAACCCCAGTCATGATAGGTCGTTTGCCGAGGGCAAGAGCACCAGTCACAGGCTGGTGTCCGGGCCCACAGGCATCGACGAGCCGCTGGCAGAACCAGACCGCAAACGACAAGCAGCGCTCCACCTCTGCCTCCCCGCCTCGCTTGGTGATCCAGGCGAGTTTGGCTTCGGCCTCGATTCCCAAATCATCCTTAAGCGTAAAGCCGGATTGCGCGACAGCCTCCACCAATTTGGCTTGAACTTCGTCGACCTTTTGCTTGGCCGTCGGCAAGTGTATTTTCGCCATTTCCCGGAAGCCGGACGACATCTGATTCGTTTTTACGATCACCGCACCGACCCGCTCGGCGTCATCGTTAAAATCACGTTTTCCCATGGTCGGGACGGCCCGAACCGCCTCGGTTCCAAACGCCTTGGTCACGATCGCCTTCTGCACGGCTTCGTCACAAGCCACTCCAGCGGTGCCAACCCAATCCTGGGTGGCTTCCGTCTCATCCAAATCGGGGAGCAATACTGGCAAAGCCGCCGCGTGAACACTCTTGACATAGCCGCTGGCGAGCGCATCCCGGTTCGGATTCATCGGGACACGCTGCAACACGTTGACATGGAACGGAACCGCCCATTCTGCAACCGCCACCGGGATTCCCATTTCGTAAATCATTGCCTCCTCAGGCTGGCGCGTCGGCACCAATTCGATTTTGGCGGCTCGTTTCGGTTTTCGCCAGCTATGGCTCTCGCCATGATAGACTTCGGTGGTTAGCGAAACCTCAACCACATGCTTCGGCTCGCGCAGCCCGACGACATTGTCATTGAGGTAAAAGGTGATGTGGCGGGGAACCAGGAACGATCCGAAATAAGCATCCAATTCGCTGACCGTTTCCTCCCCAAAAGGCAGCGCCATGCGAACCACAGTGCCGGTGATCGGGGGGTGCAGCGTGACTGGTTTGGCGATTTGCTTTCCGTTCTCGACGGTGAAATGCAGTCCATTGCCACCACTCTCGACAATGGCCCAACTGGCGATCGACAAGACTTCTTTGAAACCACGACCAAATCGACCACGCTTAAGATGACTATCCTTCTTGAAGGTGAGATAAACAACCCGGATGGCATCCAGGTCAAGCATGCCTTCGCCAGTATCCCGGCACTCGACGATGAACTCGCGGCCGTTATGTTGATAGTCGAGATGGACCGAACCAGGTTTGTCCCCGATGGCGTCAAAAGCATTCTGCACCAACTCTTTTACGAGATGACCCGGTTTGCGTGAGCTATTAAACGACGCAAACCCTTCAGTCGAAATTTCAAGCCAGCCTTTCATGTGCCACTCATCTTCGGTGTTGCGTCGAGATCAAAGGAGAGTGCTTTTTCAAAGGCTAAAAATCAAGTAAATTCGTGGGTTCGGAAAGACTGGGAAATTCTCCTTGATCTTGGCCCTGAAAAAAGCAGATTCGCCAAAAAACTTATGCCCAATTCATTTATTCACCGCAAGGCGGCGCGCACCGATCAGATTTTGGTCCTTGCTGCGATGGTCCTGGTTGTTCTGGGCTGTTTTTTCGTGCTCAAGCCCTTCTTTTCGGCGCTACTCTGGGCGGTGATCCTCACTTTCTCGAGCTGGCCCAGCCTTCCGTGTGCTCCTCGGTTGGGTGAAGGGACGGCGCACCATCGCCGCGTTCCTCATGACCCTGGCGATCGCGATGGTTCTGCTGGTGCCTTCAGTCGTGATTGTTTTCACTCTTGCGGGAGATGTGAAGGAATTCGCCAGTACCACGGCTGCGTGGTTCCGTCTGGGACCGCCCGCGCCTCCGGCCTGGCTCGCCAGAGTGCCCTGGGTGGGTGAGCAGATCATCGCGATTTGGAAGGAATACGCCGCTGACAGTCGGCAGCTCCTTTCTGCTGCGGAAAAGCTCATCGACCCGATTAGCTCCTCGTTGCCCGCCATCGGCAACATCGTCAGAGTCCTCGGTCTCGGCGTGATCGATCTCGCCCTCAGCATGTTCCTCGCCTTTTTCTTTTTCCGCGATGGAGCGAAACTCGGTGACAAAGCCCTCGCAGTGGCCAGCCGTCTCGGAGGCGAGCGCGGCGACCACCTGCTGCGCGAAGTAGCCGGGGGCACGATCCGTGGGGTCGTTTACGGTATCCTCGGCACGGCGATGGCCCAGGGATTTGTTGCCTGGATCGGCTTTTCCATCGCGGGCGTGCCGGCTGCAGTGCTGCTCGGCCTGCTCACCTTTTTTGTCTCCCCGATTCCAATGGGTGCCCCCCTGATCTGGCTGCCCGCGTCCATCTGGGTGTTCCAAAACGGCACGGTCGGGATGGGTATCTTTATGCTGTTGTGGGGAGCACTCGGAATCAGTTCGATCGACAATTTTATCCGTCCTCTCATCATTAGCCAGGGTAACAAGATGCCATTCATCCTCATCTTTATGGGTGTGGTGGGCGGGGGACTCGCTTTCGGATTCATCGGGATTTTCCTCGGCCCGACTCTGCTCGCGGTGGTTTTCCGGATTGGGGAGGAATGGCTCGCCTACCGGAAACAGGTAGCCCCAGTCGAAACGGAGACTCCAGAGACTCCCGCCGCTCTCGAGGCCAATACCTGAGCCATTCTCCTGCCCCGGATGGTAGCTGGTCCATCAGGGGAATTAAACAGGGTACAGTCAACGACTTAACAGGGTACAATTCGCGACCTAACAGGGTACAATCCACGTCAAAATAGCAAGCTTAACTGCGTTTTTATCAACAAAAACCGTGTTTTTGTTGATAAAAATTGAATTTTTTATAACAAATTTTTAATTTTTTATAACTAAGATTTAGATTTTATCGTTAAAAACTATACATTTGGCAACCTCATCAACAATCTTTTCAACAAAATCTATGTTAATGTAAACAAAAATTAAATTTGACTTAACAAAAACATAGAATATGTGAAGAATTTTCAAGTTTTTTGCCTAAAAATCTTCAACATCCCAAATCCATGTTAGACATCATTCTCGACATCAACGGTCTCAGCATTCCAGATCTCATCGCCCGGGTCAGGGCGATCAAACGTGGTGCGGCCGGACAGGAGGCGTTTTCCACGATCGCCGACAAGCTCGCCGCGCTCGAAGCTCTCACCGACACTCTGGCACCCAAACAGCTGTCCATTGCAGCGGCCCAGGCGACTGTGACCCAGAGAGTTCTCGAGCGGGACGCTGCCGAAGCCGCCCTGATCACCGCCACAAATGAGATCGCCCTGGACGTGGGTCGTCTCGCTCCGGGCGAGGCCGCCGTGGCCGCCGCCGCGCTGCGGGTGAGAACCAAGCCCGGCCCCAGACCCGTCCCGGCCAGACCCACCGACCTGGAATTGACCGTGGGGGATGAGGAAGGCGAGATCATTGGCCGGTGCCGCCGCCAGGCCCGGCTGGTGGACTTCTACGAGCGGCGTTGGACCACCGCTGATCCCAACGCTGCCACTACGGCCTGGACCGCTGGCGATACGAGCAAAAAAAGTCGCTTTGAGCTAACCGGCCTGCCCGCCGGGCAGAAAATCTGGGTCCAGGTGCGCGCCTGCAACACCCGTGGCAAAAGCCCCTGGTGCGACCCCGCCAGCGTGCGGGTGCCGTGAGAGGGGCGCTCTCTCGTTCTGGTCATGCGATGAGTTCCTTGATGACGGTGCCGCCAAACTGGCTGAGCTGCTTGAAACGGCCCGCGTGGTAATAGGTGAGTTTGTTGTCATCGAGGCCGAGGAGGCGCAGGAGTGTCACGTGAAAATCGCGGACATGGGCTTTGCCCTCCACCGCCGTCATGCCGAGTTCGTCGGTGGCACCGATGGTGTGTCCTGCCTTGCAACCGCCACCAGCGAGCCAGATGGTCATGGCGTTGGGATTGTGATCGCGGCCATAAGCGGTGCCGCCACGCACGCCGTTGTCGGGAGTGCGGCCAAACTCACCGCACCAGACGATGAGGGTGCTTTCAAGCAGGCCGCGCTGTTTGAGGTCAGTGATGAGGGCGGCGATGGGCTGGTCCACCCCGCGCACCAGATTGCCGTGGGCACGCTCGATGTAGTCGTGGCTGTCCCAGGAGCCGTTGTAGAGCTGGACAAAGCGAACTCCTTTCTCGATGAGCTTGCGGGCGAGCAGGCATTTGCGGCCAAAGGCGTCGGTCGTGTCATTGCCGATGCCGTAGAGTTCTTTTGTTTTCGCGTCTTCCTTTGACAGGTCGAGCGTTTCGGGCACCTGCATCTGCATGCGAAAAGCCAGTTCGTAGTTGTCCATCCGTGCGGCGAGTTCGTCGTGGCCGGGATGCTGGGCGGCGTGCGCGGTGTTGAGTTTGGCGATGAGGTCGAGGTTCTTGCGCTGCCGAGCCTCGCTCACTCCGGGCGGCGGGGTGAGATCGAGAATCGGTGACCCTTTTGCGCGCAGCGGCGTTCCCTGAAAGCTTGCGGGTAGGTAGCCATTGCTCCAGTTCGCGGCACCACCCTGCGGATAACTGACCTCGGGCAGGACGATGAAGCCAGGCAGGTCTTGATTCAGCGAGCCGAGGCCGTAGTTCACCCATGATCCGATGCCAGGGTCACCGCCGAAGCGATTTCCGCAATTCATCTGATACATCGCGGTGGGGTGGTTCACGCTGTCCACGGTGCACCCACGGAAAAAGCAGATGTCATCCGCGACTTTGGCGAGATGGGTCCAGTTTTCTGCCATGTCCGCGCCGCTCTGGCCGGCTTTAATAAACTTAAAGGGACTTTGCACATAGTAGCGCTTGCCGCTTTCCATCGCGGATTTCTGCTGGCCCTCGCGCACGAATTCTTTGAGGTGAACTTTCTCCAGCATCGGTTTCGGATCAAAGGTGTCGATGTGCGACGGTCCGCCCTCCATCATAAGAAAGATGACCTGCTTCGCCCGGGCTGCCACGTGGCCCTGCTTCGGTGCGAGCGGGTTGGTTTTAATCTCTTCGGCGAGCAACGAGGTGAGGGCCACGCTGCCGAGCGAGGCTCCCAGGCTGTAAATAAACTCCCGGCGCGTTGGCGCATGAAGCGCGCGGGCACCGGTACAGGGAAAGAAGGGTAAAGGTGTCATTTTGCTGTTTGACAAGTGGGTTGGTATTACATAGTTTTACAAAGTAATACATTGTGATACATGATCAAAACAATCTCAAAAATCGGCAACTCCCAAGGCATCATCTTTGATTCAGCGCTGCTCCAACTGGCACACCTAAAGGTGGGTGATGAAGTGAATGTGGAAGTGCATGCGGGCGGGACGATAACCATTGCGCCCGTAGAACGCCCCCTGATTGAAGCTCCCGAGGCAGCAGCGGCTGCCCGTCGTCTCATCCAAAAGAATAGCGAACTTTTCCGACGACTTTCATGAGCGCAGTCATCAAGCATCCCACCGTCGAGGCTGTGATCGCCATTCATAGCGAAGTCCTGGCTGCTCATGGAGGTGGAACGGGGATACGATCTCGCGAGTTGTTGGAGTCTGCCGTGGCTGCTCCACAGGCCACGATCATGGGCGAGCCTTTGATCTCCGAGCCCATCGAAATCGCTGCTGCCTACCTCTTTTATCTGTGCAGCAATCACGCATTTGTTGATGGCAACAAACGAGTCGCGTTGGCGACCTGCCTTGTGTTCCTCAGCGAAAACGGGTTGTTGAAGGACGAGGCCCTCGATGTGGACGAGTGGGAGAATCTCACCCTCGCTGTCGCCGCAGGTGTCCTCAGCCGTCACGAAGTCACGGCCAAGCTGCGCCATCTCGTGGGCTGAGGCTTCAATACACATAGGCAAATTCATTGGTGTTCAGCAGTGCCAGACACACATCCCCTAGTGCGCGGGTGTGCGCGGAGACATCCGCAGGCTGGAGATCGGGCACAAACCCGACATAGGCATGGAGCCGCTCGTTAAAGGAAAACTTCTCGCCAGTGTTTTCCTCGACGGCATCGCGGCGGACTTCCAGCGGCGGCTTTTGTGCAGGCGGTTTTTCGTCACCCAAAAGTGCTTCGATATCGCGCCAGTGGGCGAGACAGCTTTGCCGCTCCTCAGAACTGGGTGGGCGTAATAATGCCAGCTCAAAGACTCGAGTGATGGCGTCGTCATCGCTTTTCGTTTCCTTTATGGCGCGATTGGCGAGGGCCAGGGCGCGGGATTGAGTGTTCTGGCCATTCAGGAGGCTGAAGACCTGCGGAGTGACGGTCGAAGCATCGCGTCGCTCGCAGGAAAAATCCGGTGTCGGCGCGTTGAAGACCTCCTGCAAGGGATCGGGCAGACCGCGAATCTTCAGTGCGTAAAGTGAGCGGCGATGGCGTTGCTGAGGCAGTGGATTTGGCACCCAGGCAGCGGCAAAGGTGCCCATGACCTGACGTGGCTGGAGCGCGGCTTCGAGATTGATCTCGGGCCGGTTGGGAATGCCGCCGAGCGTGGGATTGAGTTCGCCGGTGACGGTGAGCATCGCATCGCGCAGTTCCTCTGCGGTGAGTCGGCGCGGCTTGAAAACCGCGTAGCTCGTGCCTGTCGGGTCCTTGTCCGCGAGCCTTTTCAAATCGGGATGGGTGGAACTGCGTCGATACGCCTCGGAGTTCATGATGATTCGGTGCAGGGCCTTGAAACTCCATCCCTGCTCCACAAAGGTCGCCGAGAGCCAGTCGAGCAGTTCGGGATGGGTGGGCATCTTTCCAGTGCTGCCAAAGTTGTTCGGATTGCCCGCGATGGGCAGGTCGAAATGCCAGAGCCAGATGCGGTTGACGATGGCGCGGGTGGAGAGTGGATTCTCCGGGCTGGCGACCCATTCGGCGAAGGCTTTGCGGCGGCCCTCAATGGCGTCTGGAATTGGCTCCTTCATGATGGATCCAAGGACACTGAGTACCCCTGGTTTCACTTTTTCTCCGGCCCCAAATGGATCGCCACCAGTGAGCACGCAGGTATCCTCCAGTTCACCGGACTTCATGCGATTGGCGGGCATGCGGAAGGGCTGAAAAATGGACGTCACCCCCGGAGTGCGACCATTGTAAATGGAGAGCGCCACCGGCTCATAGCGGTCGAGTTCCCACTTGAGGCGCTCGAGACCTTTGCGGGCGACCCGCTCCATTCCAAACTGTTCAGGAGTAAATCCGACCAGTTTTGGCGGGAACTCGCTCTCAGGCACGCCCTGCTTCATCAAGCGGTTCCTGGTGCTGGAAAAAACATCTGCAAACCCCTTTTTCCCGATGGTCGATTGGCTCCGCACCGCTTCAACAGCAGCGTTCCACCGGGCCGGATCTTTCTTTTGCTCAACAAACCAGCGTTGGGCGTTTTGCAGCAACTGCTCATCGAGTTTGGCAAGTTCCGCCACATACTCATCCCGCCGCAGATGGAGATACTTTTTTTCTTCAAAATCCCGGGTGTTTTCGACTGGCAGAAATGGGGCGTCCCGCTCGCTAATTTGTGTCGTCGCAAAGACCGCTTGTAGCGAGTAGTAATCGCGCGTTGGGATAGGGTCAAATTTGTGATCGTGACAGCGGGCGCACTGCAGCGAGTGCGCCAGAAAGGTCTCGCCGACGCTGTTGCTCACGTCATCGAGAAAGCGCTGGCGGGCAATCTTCGCGACCTCCATCCCGGTTAATTCCCACGGTCCCATCCGCAGGAAGCCCGTGGCCACAAGCATCTCGGGATTGTCGGGCTCGATTTCATCACCTGCGATCTGCTCCCGCACAAATTGGTCGTAGCGCTTGTCCGCATTAAACGAGCGCACCACATAATCCCGATAGCGCCAGGCATTGCCGCGTTCATAATCATTCGAAAATCCGGAAGAATCCGCATAGCGCGTCACATCCAGCCAGTGCTGGGCCATGCGCTCGCCGTAGTGGGGCGATTTCAAGAGGCGCTCGATGACGCTGGCAAAGGCTGCGGCATCTGGCCGGGGATCGGTCACAAATGAAGTTACCTCCTCCGGTTTTGGTGGCAGCCCGGTCAGGTCAAAGCTCGCCCGGCGAATCAGCGTCACGCGGTCGGCGGCGGGTGCTGGCGTCAGGCCGGAGGGCATCTTCGCCGCGATAAATGCGTCGATGGCGGTGACATGACTGACACCACTGACGTCAGTGGTGTCAGCGATATCCATTTTTCGAACCGGTTGATAGGCCCACAGTCCTTCGGGCTTGTATTTCCGGTTCGTCCATTCCGGGGACAGCCCGCCGGAGGTTTTGACCACCAGACCATCTTCCGCCGACCACTTCGCTTCGTTTGCTTGGGAGATGGCCTTGATTTGTTCTTCGTTCAGCCATGGAGCTCCGCCAGCGATCCAGTCTTTGAACCAGCTAATTTGTTCAGGGTGGAGTTTGTCCGCTTCTTTCGGCGGCATCGGTTCCCAATCATCGTGGGTCCGGGTTGCGGCGAGGTAAAGGGGGCTCAGTTCCGGTTTACCGGGCATGAGCGAGGATATTCCGCTGTCGCCGCCTTTGAGAACCGACGCCAGATTCCGCATGTCGAGCCCGCCCTTGATTTTTTCAACATCATTCCCGTGACAGGCGAGGCATTTTTCATGAAACATTGGC
Organism: Verrucomicrobiales bacterium; assembly: GCA_041742015.1. Classification (GTDB taxonomy): domain Bacteria; phylum Verrucomicrobiota; class Verrucomicrobiia; order Verrucomicrobiales; family DEV007; genus Arctic95D-9. Next base: position 14,985 of record JBGSJM010000332.1, read on the forward strand.
GCGATCCGCCGCACAAAAAGTTCTTCAGATTTTTCATTAGCGATGGCAGTTCCCCCAACCAAGAGAAAAGTTAGGAGAAGATGGGAGTGATGGAGTATGGGAGTCATGCGGATAACGCTAACAGACTGGAGATGCGTTTAACAGGGTACAATGACCGATGGTACAGGGTTTAATTAACGGTGCCATCGCGTTGGAAGGACTGCCAATTGAGGGCGAAAGCTTCGTTGACCAGCCAGGAGGCAGTGGATTTTTCTCCCGGAAACTCGGCAAAGGGTTTGATGGAAAGGGTTTGATAACCACCTTTCGCTGAGTCCCAGTTCTGGCCGAGGTATCCGTTTTTCAAGGACAGGGCGCGGAGCGATACCGGGCCTTTTCGAGGATCTGCATCCGCAGGAACCCGTGCGGCGAAGGTGTGGCGGAGAAAAGAGAACACGAGCGGCCAAGTCTTTTCTCCGGGACCGTGCCCGGTTTTTGGCTCAACGGCGAAGCTCCACACGGCGGAGTGCTTTTTCCGCATCGCCGGGACTACAGCCAGGTTTTCCTCCCTGGAGGGACGCGCCAGAAAGTGATCGTCCTCTCCAAAGATGACCAAACCGGGCACCTGAGCAGCTCCGGGCTGATACACTTGAAAGGTGATGCCTGGGCGCATTGAAACCCAGCCCCAGACGCGATCCGGCACATAAGCGGGGAGCACGGCGGAAAAACCGGTGCCATTTGAGTGGCCGTAGAGAAAGAGTGGCGCGTCAGCCAGCTCAGAATGACCGGATTTTTCGCCAAAAGTTTTGAGTTGATCGAAAAGCAGACTCCCCGGCCAGAAGCCGCGCTGCATGGGATTGCCGACGAATTTAAACAGGCCAAGTTGCAGTTCGCTGGCGAGGGCGCGAAGATCAGCGCGGCGATACAGGCTCTCGCCGCTGCCATGGCCGGAGATAACGACGATGCCTTTCACCGCAGCGATGTCGTCCGGGAGCCAAAGATCGAACTTCACTTCTTCGCTTTTGCCAGCGCCTTTTTGTTTCACGGCTTCAGCCCATTGCGCGTCGCTGATTTTCCAGTCCCAGTTTCGTCCTACGACCTGCTGGGGGGAGGGGGTGCCCCATTTGGATTCATCGAGCACGCCGTCCCAGCTCGTGGTGTTTTTGGAGGGGACATTGGCGCTGACCCAGCCGGAGCTGTGGCTTTCAGGAAGCAGCTCGTAGCCGCTCCATTCAGTCCCGTGATCAGCTTTGCGCGGTGCGGTCCATTGTTGATCGAGCCAGGGGATGACTTTTTCTGCCCACTTTGCGCCGTGTTCGCGGAGACCTTTGCCGCTGAAATGCACGCCCTGGCCGTTGCGCTCGCGCAGATCGCCTTTGAGGGCATCGCTATTTGGTCCGGCGAGGGCGATGCCGTCCGCCCAAAGCGCGGCCTGGGCGGCGCGGATGTCTTCGCTGCCCTCGTCGCCGGGCACATGATAACTCGCCTGCGCCACAAACCAGGGCGCGTCCCAGCCGATCGCGCTGCGGGAGTCGCGGATGATTTTTTCGAGATACTCGCGATAAAGGCTGCCGGGCAGGGTGCGGGTCGGGTCTTTCTGGTTGGCGTCACTTTCTCCCTGGTGCCAGAGCACGGCGCGGAAACCCTGCGGTCCGAGTGCCTTGATGCGAGTGACAAAGGCATCAAACGCGGCTCCGTTGCTGGACCAGGTGCCGTTGAGGAGTTTCTGGACCCGGCTCTCGATGGTTGGTGGATTGGGAAAGGTCGATCCTTTCGGCAGCCATTCGCGCACGCTGGTGGAACCGATTCCGCAGGCGATGATGCCGACGGGCACATTCTGACTGGTGACGATAGCATCAGCAAATGGTGGGATAAAACTGCCGCCCGCTCCGCTCGCGCCGGGCTGCGGATCGTCGGCGATTCGCCAGGTTTTCCCATCGTAGGTGGCCACGCGACCGCTTTGCGGGATCTGCTTTTCCTCGCCGTGATTCGCTGAGTTCGACTGGCCAGCGATGACAAACACCTCGCCAATGCCGACATGCGGGACACTGCCGGAGGCGATCACCTTCCCTGCCAGCGAAACCCGCACCTCCAGCCGCCACCATCCCCCAGCCGGTGCTTCAAGGGTGCCGTTGAGTTTCCGGCCCGCCACCGATCCACCTACGCGCACCCAAGGTGCCTCCTCTTTTCCGGACTCCAGAAGCCTCGCTTCAATGGAGGAGTCTGCCTTCGCCACGTCCTCCGACAGCTCCCCCGCGATACGCAGGAGCCCCTTTGCCGGGCTGGTCCGCTGCACCACCTGATAGTCAAGCGGCAACTGCAAGGTTAACTCCGCAGACTGGAGGGCGGGCGGCGGTGCAATCAGTACCAGGATGGAAAAGAGTAAGATGGTGCATTTCATGTTGGTAATTTCGGTGCGGAGTTTCCCGACGAGAAGGTTGCTGGAGGGGCGGCACTTGTCAAAACGGGGACATCGACTTGTTTGCGGCGAAACTTTCGGACGCAATACCACTTGCTGATCGAGTGAATTTCAACGAGCTAGTTTAGCGATATGAGATCAATCCTTTTTATTGCAACGTTGGGTGCCACTCTTTTTGTGACTTCGTGCAGTCGGGAGGAGCAGACAAAGGCCCCGGTTGTTCCCATCGAATTTGCGGGGCGTTCCACCTATCGGAACTGCGCTTTGACAACTCCTGTTTTTGGCAAGTGGGAAGCTGGTTTTTCCGAAGGTCATTTCACCGATGAGCCTGACAAGGAAACTGATTTTGTCGAAGTGACCCTTGAACTTCCCCTGGGCGGCGGGAAAGTCGAGGTCCCTTTCCAGGCTGCATTTTCGTTGAAGGATCTGCCCGAAGATATTCTCGATTGGGACCCCAAAAATATCGTCTCCTACGAAGAAGCCACCAACACAGTGACCTTTGATTTGGGAACAGCGCGGGTTACCACGAATATTCCACCAAAAGAACTAAATAAATAGAGGATTGGATGAACGACTGAAACAACAAGCGATTGATATCCTTCTTTTCAGTCCTTTTGCTTGCAATTTTATTTTGGCAGTTCCTCCCATTCTCTCGAAAGGGGATCTACCGAAAGTCAATGCATGACCTGAGACAATTGGTTTTGAACGGTCCCGGACGTTGCACATTCTTAGTTTAATCCTATGAAAGCTCGCCATTTTTTTGACCCACAAGAATCTCCTCGGGAGATGCCTATGGGCGAGGAAATCCGTTACCGCGCCTTTCTCCGCGAAAATTTCCGTCGCTGGCGGATGCTCCACTCCATTCCAGCCGCGTCTGCCTCTACTGCGACACCTTTGACGGCGCTTTCTGGATTCAGAACTCAGTGATGCTTTAAAATTTGCCGATTTCATTCCCAACTTGAAATCCCGTAAACCTTAAGATCCTCCTTGTAGGTAGGCTTCTTCGAGCCTGCTTATCCGCAAGAGAAATCCTCACGGATTCCTCTACCCGGGCTGATTTTTCGGAAGCGGACAGGGGGATTTATCTCCGGTGGTGTTGCTCTGCTCAAATCAAGCGTCTCGTCGTCGCCGCCGGGGATTCTGGACACGCTTTCAAACTCACCCCCGTAATCGGAAACATCATCGCAGATGTCGTCGAAGGCAAACCCAATCCGTGGACGCAACGTATGCCTGGCGGGAACCGGTGGCGGGAGTGGCAGATCGGGCTCGGGCGAACCAAGGTTCGGTTGCAGGTTACGGAACCAGTTTGCAACGAACTTTCATGTCCTCGTAAACCAGATTGGACACTTCCCGGATCATGTTGGCGCGTGCTGAGATCCAGGTGCTGTAGGAGGAACTGGGGCGAGTACATTCTATAATGCCGATCACGGTGTAGGCACTGCGTTTTCCGTTCCTGCACCGGGCATTGAGTATCCCCATGTCGCCACAACACATCGCGGTACTGCCGGTCTTGTTGTAAACATGAGTGCCTTCCGGGATGCTGCGGGCTCCCGTAAATAAGCGGTCTCGACCGGGCAGGGCCATAATTCGCAGGATTTCTTTGGACCCCGGCAGAGACCCTTTCCACAGTGCCTGCAGAAAGGCACTGTAGTCGCGGGCAGAAGCCAGATTGCGATAGGTCTTCCCGCCTTCAGGGATGTATTCCACGATCTTCATCTGCCGACAAAGATCCGGGTAGTGGGTTTTTAAGAGGGTTTGCACGGCAGTAGGGCCACCCACTTGCTTCATGACCCAATTGGTTGATTCATTGTTACTGTGTTGAATCATCGCCTCCATGTGTTTGCGACTGGTATCGCCGTAAAGCATGGTCCGCTCCTCCACCCGATGAAAAAATGCGAGGGCGAGATATGGCTTGATCATGCTCGCAGCCTGAAGCGGGGTGTCTTCATTGATGCTGACGATTTGCTTTCCATTTTGAAGGTCGTAAACCGACCAAGCCGTCTTTTCGTAGCTCTGAAGTTTTCCTGAACTCCGCAGCGAACGGATGTATTGCTCAATTTTCGCCTCCAGCGGGGTGTTTGTTTCGGCCCGGACGTTTACAGACAAAACGACCCCCAACAGCGAGATAATAACAGCGAAAACTCCCCCAGCGGACGACCGAACGGGAAGACATGCTCCAGAGAGAAAATGTTCTGAGCTAAACATCGGTAATTTGACGGTATTTGGTGAATAAAATGCGATTCCTTAATCTCAAAAACTAACGCATCCCGATGCGACCTTCAAGCGCCCGAAGCAAAGTCAGTTCATCAGCAGATTCCAAGCCACCCCCCACGGAAATCCCATGGGCCAGGCGAGTCACCTTCAGCCCGCTGAATTCCGACAGAATTTCGGCAAGATAATTGGCAGTGGCTTCACCCTCAACATCAGCACTCAACGCTAAAATCATCTCCCTAAACCGTCCCATTTTGATCCGCTCCACCAATTCCTTGATACGTAAATCATCGGGGCTGACATCGTCGAGCGGAGAGATTTTTCCACGCAAGACGTGATACTGTCCCTTGAAAGCCCCCGCTCTTTCCAGGAGCAGGACATCGGTCGGGTGCTCGATGACACAGAGCGTTTCCTCGTCCCGCCCCACGGTATGGCAGATCCGGCATTCCTCCCCTGCGGAGGCGAAAAAGCCGCAAATCTCACATTCCCCCACGGTTTCCGCGACTACTGACAGGGCGTCTGAAAGTTTGACACTTAGCTCGTTGCCATGCTGAATGAGCCAGACGGCGATTCGCTCGGCACTTTTCGGACCGATCCCCGGCAACTGCTTGAGTTGCGAGATCAGCATTTTTATCGGAGCTGGATATTCGATCGCTGCCATCAGTTTACAAATTCCCCAGCAGACGCGAATGTCCCTCTCCCGTCAATTGGCTTTTTGGATTGTTTCCACCACGGGATTCCCCGAGTTTGAGATGGGCTTTTGCCATAAAAAATTCCAGTGGAGCATCTTCGATTCCCGGAATTCGCGCTTTACCAAAGCTCTCAATCGCCTCCTGGTATTTGCCTTCCCGAAAAAGGATTATACCGCTCCAGTAGTGATCACGCATCTCCCGCTCACTGACTCCGAATTGTTCTTTCATGGCCAGAAGTTGGTAGATTTCGGTCAACTGGCCGGTTTCTGGATCGTAAAACATTTCCATGGGCCGAACCTCTGCAACCTCCCGCACCAGGGTAAACGTCTGGGGGCCAATCAGCAAATCCGAGCCGTATTGGAGATTGGCTGTGGCGAGGCGCCGGCTAAAGTCCACTTCAGGGCCAACCCCGCTGAAAAAGAAATGTTCCCTGGCACCGTAAATTCCGGAAATGACCCGGCCCGAGTTGATGCCCACACCGGCCCGAAGTTCCAGAGACCACCGGGTCTGGCATTCGTGATTCAGTGTTTTCAGGGCTGTCTTCAAAGCCAGGGCTGCGCGGACCGCTTTTTCGGCGTGGTTGGGTTCATTTTTAAGTATGCCGAAAAACGACCTTACGATTTCCGGCCCCGCCTCGTCCAGACAGGCTCCCTGCGAGGCGAGATATCCCGAAATGACCCGGCGAAACAAGTTCGTCATTCGAAGAAACTCAGCGGGCGGCAGGGTCTCCGCCAGCTCCACGCGGTTAAAAATCCGGCAGGTCAGAACGGTCACTTCCCGGCTTTGGCCCTCGAAGTTTGGGGGCTTGGGAGATTCCAGCAGTTCGTCGAAAGTTTTCGGGGAGATCCGCCGACCCAGAATTTTTTCCAGAGTGCGTTTGCGGTTCCCATATTCACTGGAGGCAAAAATCGTCGCCGCACCGGTTCCCAAAAGTAAGGCGGATAAGGCGGAAAACGGCTCAAACAAGATCCCATACAAAGCCAGCGTTGGGGAGATCCCCAAAATCAAAATCAAAAAGGTGATGAATACGATCACCTTCTGAGCGGTTTGGGAAAGGTCGGCCAGGCACCAGCAGATCCAGAAAGACGTTGCCACCGCCACCAGGATCTCTGCCCAGACCAGTCGATGGACTTTTTTTCCTCCAGCCGGGTAGAACCCCAGTTTTTCAAAAACAGCATTCAGCCTGACAGTGAGCGGGTCAAAAATCTGCAAAAAATAAAAAATGACGACCACCAGGGCGACGAGGAGTCCAATCCCCAGTGATATCAGCACATAACGCTTCATAGATTACACCTTAACGGGTCCACCAATCAGGAATGGAGTGATGGAGCAATGGAGTGATGGACGAACCGTGCCATCAATTAAACAGGGTACCATCACCCATTGAACAGGGTACAGTCGGTCATGGTACAGGGTATGATCGTCACTTTCAGGCTTGTTTTTAGCCTCCCCGAGACCATAAAATCTCCGTTTCGGAACTCTTTTTTCCTCCATTCCCCTATTTTTCCGCTCACCCCACTTTGGTCGTAGCCATCAATTTTTCGATCACTTTTTCCACGGTAATTCCTTCGGCCTCGGCCCGATAGTTGATGAGAATCCGATGGCGAAGCACGGGCAAAGCCATTTCATCGATATCCTGCTTGGTGACGTGGGCACGCCCCTGCAAAAGCGCGCGGGTTTTGGCTCCGAGAACGAGGAACTGCCCGGCGCGGGTTCCAGCACCCCAGTTGACCCACTCATTGATAAAATCACTTCCACCGTTCCCCTCGCCCTTGGAAGGACGGGAATTGGCAGACAGTCGAACAGCATATCTGACGAGGTCTTCAGCAATAGGCACCCGGCGCACCACCTGGTGGCAGCGGATCAAATCATCCCCGGAAAAGAGAGCCTTTACCTCTTCATCCTGAACTGAGGTGGTTTTTTGGACAACTTTTACCTCGTCGTCTTCCGGCAAATAACCGATATGGATGTTGAACATAAAACGGTCGAGCTGAGCTTCCGGGAGCGGATAGGTGCCTTCCATTTCGATGGGGTTTTGGGTCGCCAATACAAAAAAGGGCTTGTCGAGCTTGTAGGTTACCCCGGCAGCGGTGACTTGTTTTTCCTGCATGGCTTCTAGAAGAGCCGCCTGTGTTTTGGGTGGAGTCCGGTTGATCTCATCAGCAAGAATGATGTTGGCAAAAACGGGTCCTTTGTTGAAGATCAATTCCCTCTGACCCTTGTCGTTTTCTTCGAGAATTTCCGTTCCAGTGATGTCTGATGGCATGAGGTCCGGGGTGAACTGAATCCGGCGGAATGACAGATCAAAAACTTTGCCCAGGGTGCTGACCAGAAGCGTCTTGGCGAGACCTGGCGCTCCAGTGAGGAGGCAATGGCCACCGGACAGCATGGCAATCAACATCTGCTCGATAACGTCTTTTTGTCCAACGATGACTTTCGAAACCTCGGCATCAATGGTCGCGTGAGCGGTGCGGAGCAACTCCACCATTTGTTTTTCCATTTCGAAATCAGCATCTTTTGATGCTCCGGGAATAGGCGGCGGACTTTTGGGATCACTCATACTTTGTGGGAGCAATCATAGGGCATTCCGGGCGCGGCGAAATAAAAAATATGCGCTATTTCCAGCCCCAAACAAAAACGGCACCAAATCTAGAAGATTTAGCGCCGCCTTCGTTACCTCTCAACACAAAATTTAGCAGTTAAATTGCTATGAAAAAACATAACTCCTCGTAAAAACAAAATCAAACAAATTTTACAATTTTCATATTATTCATAATAATTATACTTAATTACTTCCAGCCATAGCCGTGGGTCATGTCTTCTTTAATATCCTGCCGATTTAGCCATATCAGGAGCAAGACCGGCAGAATGGCCAGCCAGATGGCACCAAACACCAGGGTTACATTGCCCATGATTCCGTAGATTTTTTCAAAATCGACCGGGAGAGGAGGGCTGGAAGATCCGCCGGGAAGACTGCTCATTTGTTCGTTAAACATTGCGCCCATACTGCCCCCCATTTTTGAAATCAGTTTCTGGGTGAGGACAGCTCCCCACAATCCGAAGATTAATTTGGCATAACTCCAACTGAGAAGGATCACCTTGCTGATTCGATAACGCTGCAAGAGAAGAATGCCCCCGATAAACAGGACCGCACCGAGCAAGGCGAGGACACCGTCGACCCAGATTTTAATTTTACCAATTTCTGCCATATCGTTGAACATCTGGGTGGAGGCTTCAAGAACGGCCTTTTGTATGGCAGCTTCATTTCCTGACGAACTGGCATTTCCACCATTTCCAGCGGGAGGGGGCGGAACAGTCATCATCTGAGGAGCGATTGCTTTCATCATCGCAGTCTGCGCGACCTGGAGTGCCGAGGTGAGAAGGCCGAGGATTCCGAAAACAATGGCAAGGATGCCGAAGGTAGTTGACCAATTATTTGTGGCAACCGGTGGTTGAACGTCGGATGGTGGTATCATTTTTCTTTTTTTTACCTAATAAAAAGAAAAACACCCAGTAAAATCATTTTTTTTTGAACGAAAAAAGCATAAGTTTAAAGAGTCGCCCGTCAGATAGGCATACCCATCATCAAATAAATAACCTATGGAAAACGAATTTGCCTTACTGTGTCAGTTTCTCGAAGAAATGAGTCCGGAAGTTACCGGTCATAACAGCCGCCCGGTTACGCCCGAGCAGCATGAAAAAATCAATCGATTTGCGGCCGGATCACTCAACGCCAAAGAACGTGAGTCCCTGCTCCCAACCCTCATTGAAAACGAGCAGGCTTTGCATGATCTGGTTCAGGCGATTAAGAGTCGTCAGAAATGAACCGCCAGCGCCTTAATTTTCTAAAGAACCCAGATTTCACCCAAGTCGGGACCAAGGTTGAAAAACACATTGAGTCCTGGATCAGTTCCAGCAATCCAGCAGATACTGCCGGATTGCTGGATGATGTTTGTCTGGATCTGCTCTCGCGGACCTACGAGCGAATCGGTGGATCCGAGGGCACTGTCTGGCTGGCCGGGGCCGATTCCAAGGCGCTCATTGCCGTGTGTAATTCCGGCCCAAATGCAAACGCGATTGTTGGCTTTAAACAACCGATTGGAAGCGGGATTATTTCGATGGTCTTTGCTCAACAACAACCTTATTGCGAAAATGAAATCAGCTCCAAAGTGGGGCATGATGACACCCTGGACCGCCAGACCCTGATGTCCACCCGGGCCATGGTGGCGGTCCCGTTTTACTTTGCTTTTGGACTGCGGGGGGTGATTTCCTGCGTCCAACTCCAAAAAAAGGGAGCCAAAGAGCCATCCGGCTTTGAGAGTTCGGATGTTGAAAAAATGGTGCGGGCCGGCAACAATGTGGAACGTTTGGTTAACGGAAAGTTGCTCTCCATCGTTTTGGGATTTGATGAAGGTTGATCCCGATACAGTTTGGCCCACCCTCGAACAAGGTCGGCAAGCGCTGGCAGAAGGTGATGGAGCCCGGGTGAAAGTGGCAATTATCGATTCAGGAATCGAGACCAGCCACCCTCAGCTCGCCGCCATGAACCTTGCAGATGATGAGGTCATAGTCTGCGACGGGATGCGAATTAATTTTGAGAAAGGCAGGGGGATTGATGTCTATGGCCATGGCACTGCGGTTGCTGGTATCCTCCTTGATGAAGTTCCCAAAGTCACGGTGGGTAGCTTTCGCGCTCTGGACACCCAGAACCATTCCCGCAGTTTTGTAATCGCAGAGGCGGTGCATCTCGCCATTTCACGTGGTTATCACATTATCAACTGCAGCTTCGGATGTCGGGGGCAATACAAATATGTGATGGAGTATAAGGAATGGGTCGATTTGGCTTATCTCAATGGCATTCAAATCGTCGCAGCTTGCAGCAATCTCGAATCGGGGCTTCGCGAATGGCCTGCTTATTTTCCAAGTGTCTTCGGGGTGAGGGCGATTGATTGTTTACCGGAAAAAATTTATCACCAGAAACGGCAGATGATCTCCTTTATGGCCCAGGGGGAGCGGGTAAAAGTCCCCTGGCTCGGTGGAATCACTAAAATTGAGACCGGCAGCAGTTTTGCAGCCCCCCGGCTGGCGGGAAAAATAGCCAGGATTCTTTCCGTTTTCCCCAATTTGGATCCTGCTGCGGTTAAGCCCCTGCTTGCTAATTTGGCGGAACCCTATATTTCTTAGGGTCACAGCCAACATGAATCAACTGGACCAACTTAAGCAATTCACAACGGTCGTCGCAGATACCGGGGATTTTGAATCGATGCGTCAATATCACCCTCAGGATGCAACCACCAATCCCTCACTGATTCTGAAAGCGGCTCAGAATGAGAGCTACCGACATATCGTGCATCAGGCCGTCGACTTGGGCGGTGGGACTGAGGCAGTGATTGACCGACTTCTGGTTCTTTTCGGCCTGGAAATTCTGAAAATTGTTCCCGGTAGAGTTTCGACGGAAACCGATGCACGTCTCTCTTTTGATATTGAAGGCTCGATCAAAAAAGGGCGCGAATTAATCGCTCTTTATGAAAAAGCCGGAATTGACCGGAAGCGGGTTCTTATCAAAATCGCCTCCACCTGGGAGGGAATTCAAGCAGCCCGGGTTCTGGAACAGGAAGGTATCCACTGCAATTTGACTCTGATGTTTTCTCTATCTCAGGCGGCGGCCTGTGCTGAAGCCGGGGTGCAGTTGATTTCGCCGTTTGTGGGGCGGATCAAAGACTGGCATGTGGCAAAAAGTGGGCATGATTTTGCTCCTGCTGACGATCCCGGGGTGCATTCCGTGCGGGAAATTTACAGCTACTACAAGAAATTTAACTACCGAACCGAAGTGATGGGGGCAAGTTTCCGCAACAAGGGAGAAATCACCGAACTGGCTGGTTGTGACCTACTGACCATTGCTCCAGAGTTGCTGGAAGAATTGCAAAATTGCGAGGATCCCTTTTCCAAAAGACTCGACCCGGCAGAGGCCGCTGCTTCCCCGGTGAAAAAAGTTCCCACTGATGAAAAATCATTCCGATGGCTTTTAAACGAGGATCCGATGGCGACAGAAAAAACTGCCGAAGGAATTCGCAAGTTTGGCGCTGATATCGTTAAGTTGGAAACCATGATCGCAAGGATGAAATAAAAACCGATTTTTTTCTTTCGAATGAAGCCGAAAGTTCTTATCACCCTGGGAGTTCCCCGCGAACATCTCCTCCCCCTGGAGGAAGTGGCGGATTTGGTGATTCTCGATCATGGAATCAATGCCGCACCGCGCAGTGCCGTTTTAAAAGCCATTCCCGGCTGTCTGGGGGTCATTTCCCAGGGAGAATTACGGGTTGACGAGGAATTTCTCGATGCCGCTGGACCAGCTTTGAAAATCGTAGCCAATGCCGCGATGGGAATCGACAATCTCGATCTGGCAGCGCTCCGGAAACGGGGGATATTTGCGACCAACACGCCGGATGCCTTTGCCGAATCTACGGCGGATCACACCCTGGGATTGCTCTTGGCGTTGACCCGCCGAATCGCCGAAGGCGACCGGTTTGTCCGGACCGGTCAATGGGCAGAAACAAAAATGCAACCGCTCCGCTGGGAAGGTATCCTAATCGGCGGCAAGACTCTCGGAATAATTGGATATGGACGAATTGCCAAACTGGTGGAGCGACGGGCCAAAGCCTTCAACATGAATGTAATCCACACCCGCACCAAACCTGATGGGACGGAAACGTTCCGTCCCCTGGAGGCGCTCCTCAGCGAGTCGGATGTGGTGGTTGCCCTGGTCCCCCACACCGCCAACACTTACCACCTGATCAACGCCGAAACTCTCCAGATGATGAGGCCAGGAGCCTTTTTTATCAATGTCGCGCGGGGCAAAATCATGGATGAAGCGGCTGTGGTGAAGGCCCTGCAGTCCGGCCATCTCGGAGGCGCTGCCTTCGACGTTTTTGAGGAAGAACCCATCGTCAATCCTGCATTTTTTTCCATGAATAATGTGGTTCTCACCCCCCACACCGGAGGGGCCACGAAAGAAGAACGCCGCCGGGGCCGGATGGAAGCAGCAGAAAACATCGCACGATTTATCAAGGGTCAGCCGCTACTGTTTCCTGTAACAACCTCTCCATCTCATCGTTGATTATCCAATTCCTGTGGTCAACTATCAATTTTTAGGCACAAATGGAATAAAAATTCTATTTTCTGCGTGACATTCGAGCCAAAACGTACGAATGATGATAGTTAATTATTTGATGAAATATCAAAAAAATCCAGCACCGATTTTATCAGGAATTCTGGTTCTCTTGGGGACGATATTCTTGGCATCGTGCACAATGAAGACAGGGGCTCACATTACCAAGGTGAATCCCTATCATTTGCAGCCTGGTGGTCACGTCCCTTCTGACGAAGGCATGATTGATTTCGAATATGATCGCAAAGTTTTTGGTGCGGTCACGGCTGAAGATTACTATTGTCGCTACGGAAATTACTATACGATCTTCTGGAAACCCAAAACGGTCGGCAGACCCGCGACAGTCCGGTTACAATATCGCCAGGCTACCTGTGGGCCCAAAATTTTCATTAAGGAACAGGTCATTAATTCTCCCAAACGTTCCAACACAACCAATTTTGAAGTCATCGGTGAGGAATACGCCAAACACGGGGCGGTAACCCAGTGGAAGGCTTCAGTTATCCAGGACGGATCAGTCATTGACGAATTTAAATCATTTCTTTGGCAATAAGGTTCAAGCGCTTCGCAAAGATCCTATTGTAGGATTTTTCCGAGATTGCGGTTTTTTGTTGACGCAAAATGTTCTCTTGAACGTTTTATAATTAAGACCCTTTTAACCAAAAAAGAAAATCGTGAGTTCTAAAACCTCCATATATGCAGGAACCTTGGGCGGCACAGCCTGGGTTCGCATCGTAGGAGATGCGAACAAGGATACCACTGGTGGGATCCGTCGCTTCTTCGCCAATAAATTTTCGGATGGGCTTCGCACCTTCATTATCGACCTCGAATCCTGTGAGAAAGTCGATTCTACATTTATCGGTATTGTTATCGGTCTAGCCAAAAGGATGGAAAAAGAAAAGGTGGAAGGAAAAGTCAATATCATCCATGCCAATGATCGAAATACCACCTCAATCTCCAAACTCGGGGACCATGATAGGATAAAATTGCGACAACACGGACGAGGATTCGAAGAACTTGAATCCAGTATTTGCACTCATCTAGTCCAACTTCCTGACGAAGAAATGGATAAGGTGCAAAAATCCACCATGATACTCGAAGCCCATGAAGATCTTTGTGACGGAAATGAAGAAAACGAAGGGCAATTTTCAGATTTATTGTTTTATTTGAGGCGGGATCTGAAAAATTCTTCAGAAGGCTGATCTCCAACCTCCTCTTCCGGTGGAACATATCATCTACGCGTCCATCTTGGTCCTTGTCATCGGCTTGTGTTGTTACCTCTGGTTCAACGAACACCGCAGGGTTTGCAAGGTGGTTGAAGAAAAAGAAAAAATCGAAGTCGAAGAGCGCCGCATGTTCGACTTTCTTCACGGCTTGGGCGAGGAGCTACTTGAAGACAGCTCACCTTCACGGATGCACCGCTACATTGTCAACGGTGTCACCGAGGTAGTAAATGCCAGTGCAGGAATCCTTTACCTCGTGGATTGGCAGTGCGCTAAAATTGTTCCTGTTTCGCAAACGGCAAAAACTGCCCCGATTTTACCTCTGCCTCCTGATCTTCGAGGTAAGGAGTCAACCGAAGAAGGTGGCAAAAAATATCGCTCATTTATCCGCCTTACCCTGCTGGAAGAAAAACAGGGCCTGATCGGGGCGGCCCTCCAAAAGTCCGAGGTGTTGGTAATTGATGACTTGTTTGATTATTTTTGTGGAAATGATGTATCAGAGCATTTTCATAAAAACGTCAGCATCATGGCAGTTCCACTTATCTATGCTCACAAGAAAATCGGGGTTCTGGCGGTGACTCGCGCCAATGGCGTGCCCTTTTCCCGCAATGATCGCGAAGTTTTCGCCAGCGTGACAGAACAAAGCTCCTTTGCCCTGGGGAGTGCCGTTATCCATGCGGAAGCCCACGAAAAACGCAGGCTCGAAAGTGAACTAGCCAGGGCCAGCGAGATTCAACGGATTCTACTTCCAAAAACCAACCCAGAGCTTTCCGATTATGGTCTTGCCGCCACCTATCGTCCCGCCAGGCATGTCAGCGGTGACTACTATGATTACATCAAGGTCGATGACGATCACTACGGTGTCGCAATAGCCGACGTTTGCGGTAAAGGCATTTCCGCTGCGCTCATTATGGCAATGTGCCGTTCCTCCCTTCGTTCCAATTACCAGGGCCACTTCGATCCCGCCCCGGTCTTGCACCAAGTTAATGATGCCATCTACCCCGACATCCGGGAAGATATGTTTGTGAGTTTCATGTACCTTATTCTGGAGCGCAATTCCAATAACATCGCAATTGCCAACGCAGGACATGAACCACCCTTGATTCGGCGGGCCAAAACCGGTCTGGTTGAAGTTCCCGAAGTGCCAGGACTCGCTGTAGGGGTGGACAAGGGCTCAGTCTTCCAGCGGGTTGTCCAGAATCATACTTTAACCCTCGAACCTGGCGATATTCTCCTTCTTTACACCGATGGCATTATCGAAGCCGTCAATCGAAAGGGGGATGAATTTGGCTTGGAGAAATTTATGGAATCTTTTCAGCAGTCAAAAGGCACGACGGCAGATGAAATTCTCAACTCAATCATGAAAGACCTGGAATCTTTCACCACTGGAACTCAGGCAACTGACGACATCACCTTGATTGCCATCGAAAAACGGTAAATAATATGCCGTTTCTTGAAACCTGAATAAGAATCACACAGAAACCACGCTTAGACAAAACCATGAGTGAAACAGAAAATCATAAATCCGAAGAGAATATTATTGGTATTCTTGGTGAAGATGAGAGATCGATCGATCTTTCAGGCCTCGGCGATGGTAACGAACCCAATTCGCCGGAAAATAACGAAGACATGGAAAATATTCTCGAAAATCCCTCGATTCTTGGGCCTTCCGAACAGGATGAAATCGAAAAGTACAAGGACCTTTTAGCCAGAAGTCAGGCTGATTTGGAAAATTATCGCAAACGGATGGCCCGCGAACGGCAGGAAGCCATTCAATATGCCAATTTTTCTTTGCTTAGCAGTCTTGTTCCCTTGATCGATAACTTTGAAATGGGCTTGAAAGCCGCAAAAAATGAAGGTGAGAACTCCATCATCTATCAGGGGATGACCATGGTACAGAAGCAAATGCACGATTTCCTTTGCGAAAACAAAGTGGAACAAATATCTGTGGAGGAGGGAGCTACGTTTGATCCCAACATCCATGAAGCAATCAAACAGGAAGCCAGCGATTCTGTGGCGGAAGGCAAAGTCATTTATTCCCTGCGAACTGGCTACCGGCTCAAGGAACGTCTTATCCGCCCAGCCAACGTGGTTGTCTCAACTGGCCCTGTCAAAGCGCAGCCGGCCGAGACCAACAACTCTCCAACTTAATTGAAATACATCTGATACTCAAAGGATCGGAACATGGCAAAACGGGATTATTACGAAGTTCTGGAAGTCGGCAAAAGCGCTGATGCCCAGGAAATTAAAAAGGCCTATCGCAAACTCGCGATGAAACATCACCCGGATAAAAATCCGGATGATCCAGAGGCTGAAGAACGCTTCAAAGAGCTGGGTGAAGCTTACGAAGTGCTGAGCGACGATCAGAAACGTGCCGCCTACGACCGCTACGGTCACAGCGCCTTTAGCAATGGTACCGGGCGATCAGGAGGTGGTTTTGGCGGTGATCCCTTCGATATTTTTCGCGAAGTTTTTGGCGGGGCGGCAGGCCGCAGTGGCGGCGGTAGCATCTTTGATGACTTTTTCGGAGGAGGTGGCGGAGGGGGGCGCCGTGCTGATGGCAAACAGCGCGGTTCCGATTTGCGTTACGATTTACCGATTGAGCTGGAGGAGGTCGCCATCGGGGTCGAAAAAGAAATCAATATCGAGCGCCTCGTGCCGTGTGATGGTTGCAGCGGAACTGGTGCCCATGGCGGCAAAGCGGATCTCCGCAATTGCAGCACCTGCGGAGGCGTTGGTCAGGTTATTACCAGCCGCGGTTTTTTCCAGGTCCAACAACCCTGCCCAGCCTGCCGGGGAACTGGAGAGAGTCTCTCCAATCCCTGCACCAAATGCAAAGGTGAAGGTCGCAAGGAAGGCTCCAGCCGGATCAAACTTAAAATTCCACCTGGAATTGGTGATGGAAACCGCCTTCGCTCCACCGGTAGCGGAGATTCTGGGGTGAGAGGTGGTCCAGCCGGAGACCTGTATGTTGTCGTCCACATCAAACAACATGATATTTTTGTGAGGGAGGAAAACAATCTCCACTGCGATGTGCCTCTGGCCTTCAGCACCGCTGCTTTGGGTGGAGAGATGATGGTGCCAACTATGGAGGGAAAAGCCACCGTCAAAGTGCCGCCCGGCACCCAGACCAACACCTCTTTCCGACTCAAGGAAAAAGGCGTCCCCGACGTCAGGACCGGTCGAAAAGGCGATCTATTTGTGAATGTTCAGGTCGAGATTCCTGTAAAACTTTCCAAAGATCAGGAGAAAAAACTACAGGCCTTTACTGATACGCTGAACGAAAAAAACACACCCATGCGGGAAACCTTTTTTGAAAAGGCCAAACGATTTTTTAAATCTTAAACATCATGTTTGATTGGAAGTCATTCACTTTATTCCGTTAAATATGGAAAATTATGAAACTGAGTTCTCTTGATCTGAACCAGTTTCGGTGTTTTGAGAGCCTCCGGGTGGATCTTCCCGGAGGGATCGCCATCTTCCATGGCAATAATGCCGAGGGAAAAACCTCCATTTTGGAAGCTATTTGCATTCTGCTCCGCCTGCAGAGTCCGCGAACCGCTGCCCTGGCAGAGTGTGCCAGGTTTCCCACGGATAGTTTTGCCATCGGTGGTCGGGTTGAATCCGGATTAGATGACACAACGCTACTCAGGTTGCAGTTTCGTGAATCTGGAAGGAAGCTAATTGTCGACGGGGAGCCTCAAAAGCGAACCAACGACTATCTAAACCATAGCGGACTGGTTGTTTGGATGGCTAATGATGACCTAGGCCTGATCCGTGGCGGTGGTGAGGGACGCCGGAGATATCTCGACTTTATGGCGATCCAAATGTTTGCCGAATACCGGACCGCACTGAAAGATTATGAAAAGGCCCTCCGTTCCCGAAATTTTCTCCTAAAGCGCGATTCCTTACCCAAGTGGCCTCAAATTGATGCCTACACCAAAATACTCCATCATCATGGGAAGGTTATCACCTGCCGTCGACGAGAATTGGTTCAAGCCCTGGATCCATTTGCCTCAACCGCGCAATTTGAAATCAGCGGACGATCAACCGAAGATCTCCAGCTCCGCTACCAATCTGCCTCCGGTGAAAACGACGATTTGATAAGCGAACTTGATGCCCGCCGTGACGAGGAAATCAAAAAACGCAGCACCGCCGCCGGTCCCCATCGAGACGATCTCGAACTCAATCTCAACGGTCGGCCTGCTTCAAAGTTCGGCAGCGAAGGCCAGCAACGAACCGTGGCTCTGGCTTTAAAACTGGCTCAGACTCAACTTTTTATCCAGAGGCGAAGTGATCCTCCAGTTATGTTGATCGATGATGTCTTTGGTGAACTGGATCCCGACCGCCGCAACTATCTCATGGCCACCTGGCCAAAGAACTCTCAGAAAATCATCACCACCACCAATCTCAACTGGCTGGACGATAAATTTGATTCCGCGACCCGTTTGTTGGTTCAGGATGGGCGCATTCAAATTTGATCTGCGCGATACTGAACCCAGCCAAAGGCTATCTCAGAGCCGGGCTACTGATTTGGGATAATGTGCAACTCCACCCGACGATTTCTGGCTTTGCCTGCGGCATCGGTATTCGACGCAATCGGCGCGCTTTCTCCATAACCTTGAGCACGCAAACGATTGAGCGATACACCCTGCCCGGAGAGGTAACGTGAGACCGAGGTGGCACGGCGCTCGGAGAGACTCTGGTTGTATTCTGAATCGCCGTCAGAATCGGTGTGACCATTTACGCTGATCGAGGTTGCTGGAAACTTGTTGAGAACCAGGACCACGGAATCAAGCGTCCCGGCAAACTCAGGTCTGATGTAATCTTTGGCCACGTCGAAGGTGATGTCCTGAGGCATATTCAAAATGATGTTGTTCCCCACCCGGGTGACGCTGACACCACTACCCTGAAGTTGGGCACGGATTTCGGCCTCCTGCTTATCCATGTAGACACCGATTCCACCCCCCGCGATACCTCCCACCGCAGCACCGATCAGGGCACCCCTTCCAGCATCACCATCACCGACATTGTTTCCGATCACAGCCCCAAGAATAGCACCACTGGCGGCACCCAAGCCTGCGCCTGCAGCGGTTTTGGTTGCGCGGCGCTCCCCGGTGTAGGGATCAGTCGTCACACAACCGGCCAGGAAACCGATGGAAATGAGACAAGGTCCAATGAGTTTGATATTTAAGAAATGGGAAGAACGTTTAAACATGGCTACTCGATAAGCTGAGTCAGTAACGGTCACAACTCCTAATTTCTGAAGATTTTTGACTTTTGTGTGCCGATTTTTAGGAAAATTCTGGATTTTTACCCGGCTCGGTTTCGTAAAGAAACTCGCGACACTCGGTGGTGTGAGTTTTCACCACTCTGACATCAAATTTGATGTAAACAGGGTCATCCTGAAACATTTTCAGTCTTTCCAGGTTGTCGAAATCCGCTGAAATAAAAAAGGAAAACGGGTTGTCACTGCGGATGCTTCGCCCAGACCGGAAATTGTGTGCCTCGCTAACTCGATGAAAACAAGACCGACTTTCACGAATAATCTTTTCGATCACATCTTCTGTCGTGTTGGGTTTCAGCTTGTAGAGAGCAATATAGTGAACCATCTCGATTAAGAAAGAGTTGGCAACTAGCTCCGCCATTCAAATGCACCCTTTTTCAAGGCGTACAAATAAGCAACGAATAAAATTGCCACAAAACTCAACATGGACCAGAAAAAGACTGTCTCCCCTGCGCCGATCTCCTGGCGAAAAACGGCAGCCCAGGGATAAAGAAAGACCACCTCAATATCAAACAGGACAAAAAGCATGGCTACGAGATAAAATTTCACGCTAAAGCGGCTCTGGCCGGGGCCAATCGGAGTCATCCCACACTCATAGGCAGAATCTTTGACTTTGTTCCGCAATGCCCGTTGCCCAAGCGCCGCACTGGCCACCAAGGCTGCAATCGCAAATCCCGTAGCAATGATGATTTGCAGAAAAACTGGAATATATTCAGGTAACATGTCGTTAAAAAAAAACCGGTGAACTGGACTAATCCAATACACCGGAAGTTAAATACTTTAAATGAATAGTCTAGAGCGAAAGTTTGATTAACCAGTTATTCGCCTCCTGAAAGGATATTAGATCAATTCAATTAGCGGGCTGGGGAGCTGTTCTTTCAACAATATCCTCGTGGCCTTTGTATTCCTTGCCGTTTTTAGCAACAAGTCCTCTCGTAACGAGATTCTGTAGCTTTTCGTAGGCACGAAGGCGAAGCATTTCTTCACCGCCGCTGACCGCGTTTCGAGCCTTTAAGTTCTCATAAACAACCTCAAAAAGATCGTTAAAACCGAAGGTTTTTTGGGCGGCAAGAACTGCAACAAGTTCATCTGTTACGTGGTCTGGCACCCGTCTTGAAAATCGTGTTCTACGTGTGGTTGACATGGGCGCATCGTATCACCGTTTGCACACTTTACCAGTCTTTTTTGTTTCCGAGAAAACAAAATTGCGAAATTATCAAGCTTGCGAAGGTGTTCCGGCTTCAAAACCGTAGTCTGCAAGACACTGTAAAACAATGGATTGTAAATTTGGTTGGCCCGCGCTGGCGCTAATAATCATTTGACAACAGTGTATGTATCCTAACATTGCCCCAAAATCCCGGCCCGGGATACCTGCTTTTATCAACCAGGTTTCGAAGCCCAAAATGGCCTCAACCCAGTCGCTCATTGAGTAATCGGAGTCGTCGATTTCACGGAAAAAATGGTCGGGATCGACATTTTCAGCCCGGTCCAGAAAATTCCAAAAACGCTGCAAGGCTGATTCGTTGGTCAGGTGAATTTTTATTTTCTCGAAGGGCAATTTTTCGCTGTTTTTCATGTTTTTTGATCAACTTTGATGGATCGCCCACAAAATCCGGCAGGCTTCGGCGGCTGCTTTGACGTTATGAACGCGAAAAATATGGGTGCCAGCCCCAATTCCCCGGGCCAGACTGGCGATCGTTCCCGCATCGCGACTGGCGGGGTCGGGGAGAAGGAGAACTTCGCCAATCACCGTTTTCCGGGAAATCGGCAACAAAATAGGGAACCCGAATTGATTGAGGCGTTCCAAATCCCGGTAAATGGTGAGGTTGTCATCACATTGTTTCGCAAAATCGATGCCCGGATCGAGGATAATTTGATCGTCGGAAAGCCCCGCACTTCTGGCCATGGCGATTTTGGCGCGGAAAAAATCCTCCAGCGCCTGCCAGATATCATCGTAAGTCTGGTTGAAATGGGGAATTTTCGGCGACCCCACCGTATGCATGATCAGAAGCATCGCCCCATGCCGGGCGCAAAGCACGGCGTTTTCATTCCCCGGCATGCCTCCAATATCGTTAATCACATCGACCTTTCCAGTTTTCAAGACCGCCTCAACAATCTCTGACCGCCAGGAATTGACGGAAAGAAGAGGGGCAAAAAGCTGATCCTCGAACCGAGGGGCGACCCCGTCGCAGAACTCTGGCCACTGCTCGATAAAGGGAAGCAGCCGGGCGATCTCCTCCTCTACCGTGATTGCCGGGCGATTGGTCCGGGCGCTTTCCGCACCAATGTCGATGATATCCGCTCCCTCGCCAACCATCCGTCCTGCCTGCTCCAAAGCAGCGGAGATATTTAGAGTCCCGTCGCCGGAAAACGAATCATCATTTATATTTACGATGCCCATGATGCGGGGGCGAGACCAGAGCGCAAGATTCATGATCACTGTCCCCTTTTGAATGCGGGATTGTACCCTTTTGAATGCAGGACTGTACCCTGTTGAATGAGGGACTGTACCCTCTTTAATCGAAGAATTTGGTTCATTTTTACGGCCCATGCCAGAAAGACCACTCCCATTTCAATTGTTTTTTTCAAGGAATCATCCTATTTGATCGACAAAGACCTACCTAGCGTGAACAGGGGTTTGCGCGCTGACAAAACGAAGGCAAGCTATGACTGTTCAAATCGACTGGTCACAGTTTTTAGATAGGTATGAGGGGCAAAACTAAGAGTTTAAACAAGGCTGATCAGGCGGGTATTTTTGTGTCGGCATTTGTCATTCTGCTTATGACATTGCCCTGCGCGGCAGAAAGTCCCAATCCTGAACAACTGGCGTTTTTCGAAAGCAAGGTTCGGCCTGTCCTCGTTGAAAATTGTTACAGTTGTCACTCTTCTGATGCCCAGAGCAAAGGCAAACTCA
The DNA here is from genome assembly GCA_041742015.1 of Verrucomicrobiales bacterium. Classification (GTDB taxonomy): domain Bacteria; phylum Verrucomicrobiota; class Verrucomicrobiia; order Verrucomicrobiales; family DEV007; genus Arctic95D-9. The sequence goes on from JBGSJM010000332.1 coordinate 36,872, forward strand.
AGGCGGGCTTGTTCGCGGACAGCCGAGAGGGACTTGTCACCGGTGGCGAATCGGGGCCGGCCCTGGTTCCTGGCAAGGTGATGGAAAGTCTCCTCGTAAAAGTGCTCAATCACGAGATCAAAGGTGTCGAGATGCCTCCCAAGGGGAAATTGTCTGCCGAAGTGATTGCCGACCTGACCCGATGGGTTGAAATGGGTGCTCCCGATCCCCGGCTTGCTTCAGCAACTCCGGTCGCTCACAAAAAATCCATTGATGTGGACGAGGGTAAAAAATGGTGGGCCTTCCAGCCACTCAATCGGCCCGCTGTTCCGGAGGTGAAAAATACGGGGTGGGGCCGAACTCCAATCGATGCCTTCATTCTCGCCAAACAGGAAGCCAGTGGCCTGCAACCCAACGATCCCACAACCAGGGAAATCCTGCTGCGCCGCGCCACCTTCGCCCTGACCGGTCTCGCCCCGACACCGGAGGAGCGAGCCGCCTTTCTGAATGACTCCTCGGCTGATGCCTATGAGAAGCTTCTCGACCAACTGCTCGCCAGCGAAAACTACGGCGAACGATGGGGGAGGCACTGGCTCGACGTGGTGCGCTACGCGGAAAGCGGCGGCTATGAGTTCGATGGATTCCGCCCCGGAGCCTATCATTACCGGGACTGGGTCATCAAATCGCTCAATGAAGACCTTCCCTATGATGAATTTATCAGGATGCAAATCGCCGGGGACAAGCTCATGCCCGGCGAATATGCCGCCGCCAGTGCCACTGGTTTCCTGGTGGCAGGCCCGTATCCAGGTCAGATCACCTCGAAAACCGTGGAGAAAATCCGCTACGATCAGCTCGACGACATGATCTCCACGATCGGCAGTGGTTTTTTGGGGCTCACCATGGCCTGCGTGCGCTGCCACGATCACAAGTTCGATCCGCTGCCGCAAAAGGATTACTACGGCATGGCCGCCGCGCTGGCGACCACGGTCCATGCGGCGAGCAAAGTTGATCTGGCCCATGCCCAGACCCAGAAAAAATTACGTGCCCACTCCACCTTTGGAGCACCATTTCAAGAGGCCTTGAAAAAGTTCGAGACCAGCGAGTTCACGGCGCGTTTTGAAGAGTGGCAAAAAACCAGCCTCCCGCAGCTCAAATCAGAAGCTCCCTGGCAAATATTTGAAGTCAAATCAGCGCAGGCTCAGAGTGCTGTTCTTAATCCAGAAATGGAAGGGCAGGTCAGCTACCTGGGGATCAAGGTCAAAGACGATCTCTACACTATAAAAACCCACACGCTTCAGACCGGGGTGCGCAGCTTCCGTCTGGATGCGCTAAGTGATCCTTCTCTTCCAGCAAAAGGCCCTGGTCTTTCTGATAACGGTAATTTTGTCCTCAGCGATCTGAAAATCATCGCCCGGCCCCTTGATCCCAAAGACAAGACCAAACCGGTGACTTTGAAACTAAAACCGGTCGGGGCTACCTTTGAGCAGGACAAATACCCGCTTGCCCAGGCCGTCGACAATAACAACAACACGGGTTGGGCGGTTGCGCCGCAGATGGGAAAAGACCACGCAGCAGTTTTTGCAATTGATGGCGAACCGGCAGGATTTGTGGGTGGAACGGAGTTTGAATTTCAGGTGCGTTTTACCGGCCATTTTGGTCTGGGTAAAATGCGGCTCGCCTTTGCCAACGGTGTCGCCCCGGCTACTTTGACCGATGCCAGTGACATGCAGAGCCTGCGGGAAATCCAGACTTACCTGGCCCAGAGTAGTTTGGTCTCTAGCCCAACGGAAAAAATTGGGCTAAAGCCCAATCTACTTTTACTGCCGCGCTGGTTCAGCCATTTTGATGCCGCTGCCAAAGACCTCTACGCCACTGTCGCCCTCCATGAACGGAAGCGGCCTCTGCCAGACCTGACCGAAGTATATACATCAAGAGACGGCGGACAGGATGTTTACTATCTGCGCCGGGGTGAAGTGGATCGGAAAGATGGAAAGGCAAATCCTGATTTTATCCAAGTCCTGATGCGATCTGAAGAAGCGGGCAAACGTTGGGTTCCAGAAAAACCAGCGCTGCACCCGCGCATTTCGCTGGCCAATTGGATCACCGATGAGGAGGCCGGAAGCGGGCCGCTCCTCGCCCGGGTGATTGTAAATCGGATCTGGAGACAGCATTTTGGCCGGGGACTGGTCGCCACTACCAATGATTTTGGAACTCAGGGTGAAAAACCTACCCACCCGGCGCTGCTCGACTGGCTCGCCACGGAGCTGATCGAAAACGGCTGGCGTCTCAAACCCATTCACCGGCTCATCATGCTCAGTTCGGTTTATTCCCAGTCGGGTGAGGTGACTCCAGAGAAATTGCAGATCGATCCTGAAAATCTCCTCTGGTCTCACCGCCCCGCGCGTCGGCTTGAGGCCGAAGCGATCCGCGATTCCCTCCTCCAGGTTGGCAACAAGCTCGATGACAAGCGATACGGCCCGTCCGAAACCAATCCCGAGAGCGGCCGACGCAGTGTCTACCTGCGAGTCAAGCGCAGTGAACTGGTCCCGATTATGACCATGTTTGATGCACCGGAGCCAAACCAAAGCATCGGGGATCGCGGCAACACCACGGTGCCCACCCAGGCGCTGGCCATGATGAATTCGACCTTTGTTCGGGACATCGCCAAGCGCCTTCAGGCTCGGGTTGCAGCCATCCATCCAGCCACAACGGAGGAAGCCATCGTTCGTTGCTACGAGATAGCCCTGTCCCGTTCTCCTTCCCTAGATGAGGTGGCGCGAATGAAAGCTTACATCGACCATCAGGCCGTCCTGTTGGGCACCCAGGCCAACTCCGCAACCCTGGCAATGCAGGAGTTTTGTCTCGCCCTGCTGAGTTTAAATGAATTTATTTACGTGGATTAATTGTAGAACCTTTTGCCGCCATGTTTGATTTACCATCGTCCAATGACTCCATTCTTCCGGACCGCCGCCGATTTCTCAAAAAGTCCTGTCTCGGTTTTGGGTCAGTTGCCCTGGCTTCAATGCTACACGAACAGCGTGCCCTAGGAGCGTCAGTTCGCTCACTTGATCCCCTGGCAATGCGTCCGCCACTCTTTGCCCCAAAGGCGAAATCGATCATCTGGCTGTTTATGACCGGTGCGCCCTCACAGGTGGACACTTGGGATTACAAACCGGAACTCCAAAAGCGAAACGGCGAGCCCCTCCCCGGCAGCGATTCGAAGACCGGCTTTTTTACGACCAGCGGCAAGATTCTCAAATCTCCCTTTGGTTGGAATCAGCACGGTGAATCAGGAACCTGGGTCTCCGATATTTTCCCGCACCTTTCCCAGCATGTTGATCGCATGGCCTTCATCCACTCGATGTATTTGAAAGCCAACAATCACGCCCCCGCCTCGATGGAATTGATGTGTGGAGTGAGCCAGCCCGGCCACCCCAGTGCTGGTGCCTGGATGACCTACGGTCTCGGCGCAGAAAATCAAAATCTGCCGGCTTTCGTGGTCATGCATGAGCGGCGGCCGCGCGGAGACGATCAAATCTGGTCAGCCGGATTTCTCCCAAAGACCTATCAGGCTCTAACCCTGGATGCAAAGCGCAATGGAGTCATCGACAACCTGGCGCGCCTTCCCGTCCAGAGCGAGGCCCAACAGCGTGCCGCTCTTGATCTGCTCAAGGAAATGAACCAGCGCCATGCGGAGGTGCGCTCCACCCAGGCGGATCTCGCTGCCCGAATCAATTCCTTTGAGCTGGCTTACCGCATGCAAATGTCCGCCCCGGAGGCAATCGAACTTTCCGGTGAAACCGAGGCCACTAAAAAGCTCTATGGCCTCGACAACAAAAATTGCGAAGTTTTTGCCCGCCAGTGCCTCACCGCACGCCGTCTCGTCGAGCGCGGAGTGCGGTTTGTCCAGATTTTTGCCGGGAAAAATGCCGGGGGCGATGGAGCGGTGGATGATGTGCCATGGGACGGCCACACCAATATCGAAACCAATCACCGATCCTGTGCCGCAGCGACTGATCAGCCGGCGGCGGCCCTCATCGCTGATCTCGCCTCCCGTGGCCTGCTTGAGGAGACCCTCGTGATCTGGGGAGGGGAGTTTGGGAGAACCTCCGATTCCCAGGGCACTGTTGGCCGCGACCACAATCCCAACGGTTTCACCATCTGGATGGCAGGCGGCGGCGTCAAAGGCGGCGTTCACCACGGTGCCACCGATGAGTTCGGCTACAAGGCCGTGGAAAACCGGGTCCACGTCAATGACCTCCACGCTACGATCCTGCACCTCCTCGGCATTGATCACGAAAAGCTCACCTACCGGCACAGCGGACGCGACTACCGACTCACGGATGTTGGTGGGAAAGTGATCCCGGAGATTCTGGCGTAAGAAACCAGAGTTCAAAGGTGATGGAAACGGGCTTGTCCCCGCAGAAGGCATCAATCTGTCACGCGGGATCGACGTCGTAACCGTTACCACGTCGAATTGTCACTCGGTTTCGACGCCGTAACCGTTACCACGTCGAATTGTCACTCGGTTTTGATGCCGTAACCGTTACCACGTCGATCAGCTCCCTTCTTTTGTCCGCAGCGCCCCTCTGTCTCACTCCGTTTCATCGGGACCAGGGTAATACTCATCGGCCGGGCGACCCATGAGTTGCTCCACCGTGGCCAGGTTGCTTCCGTGGTGATAGAGCGTGTCGAAGGTCAGTGTCGCAAAGAAGAGGTAGGAATCTGCCAGCGGGTGGGCATAGGGATCTTCCAGAAAATCCTCCGGCGGTTCCGGTGGAGGAGCGATCTTCACGTTTTTGCCCTCATCATCATCGTCATCGTCGTCTTCACCACCGTCCTGTTCCTGCTCGTCGAAGGGCTTTAGTTCGAAATCTACCGCGTCCGTGTCGTCGTTTTCATCTGCCACTTCGGACTGAGGGCCGACGAGCACTGGCTTTTCCCAATCGTAGATTTTGGGAAGGATCTCGTCCGGCGGTTCAAAGTCCTCTGGATTCGGTGTCTCACCCTCCTCCTTGCTTGTTCGGAGGCGGAACTGAGTCTCGATGAGGTGCTCCTGGGTTTTTTTCCAGTACTCGTGAGAGTCATCGTCCCAGTCGGATTCATTATCACTTTCGATCTTTTCCAGCCATTTTTTCTGCTGCGGGGTAAGCTCGAGCTTGGTAATGCGCAGGTTCATCCAGATATGGAAACTCCAATCATGTGGTGAAGCTGCCATCATTTCACGCAGTGCCTCAAGTATTTCCGGAAAACGATGCGCGGCGGCGAAGGTCTGGATTTCGAGGCTTAACGAGCGCGCCTGGGTATTCTCGCATGGCCCGCTGTGACGCGGTTCAACCATCGCATCAAATCTCGCCAGCACCTCCTGAGCACGATGGTACATCCATTTCAACTCCAGGTGAAAGAGCTTGGGATGTGCGAGGTAGTCCGGTTTCTGTGCCTCGGTGTTCCTCGGCAGCACGCTCATGTCACCGCCGCAACCCACGGCTATGAAGCGCAGTCGCTGGCGCGGACGCAGCTCTGGCAGGTGAAATTCCTCATCCCACGGGCGCAGCACCGCATTGATGGCCTGCACGTCCAGTCTCACCGACAACTCCCGCAAGGACGGGCACTGCAACTCCACCTCGCAGAGCCGCGGGGCATTGGTCAGCGGCCAGTAGTTGCGCGGAATCTCGCCGGCGAAATTTACCCAGAGCAGTTCCGGCAAATTCGTCAGCGGGGTCACATCCGTCGGCCAGCCGTTCTGAGTCTGGACATCCAGGCAGGAGAGATGTTTCAGCTCGGCGATGTCGCCGAAGTCCCGCACTGGACCCGCGATGCGCAGATGTTTCAGCTTTGGGAAGCGCCCGATGCCGCGCAGGCTCTGCGGCCCTTCCAGCTTTAGGAGGCGCAGCTCCGGCATGTCCGGCAGATAGGCGCAGTCCACCTGCACGCAGTTTTCGCCGCTCAGATCCGCCGACTGCAGCGCAGGGAATTTCAGCCCGGAGAGGATGGCGGCATTGGGGTAAATCCTCAGCGTTTCGAGCTGCTTCAGCTTTCCCAGCGGCCTCCCATCCACCCAGTAAAGTGGCGGCGTCAGGCAGGGATACTTCGAACTGCAAAATCCCAGCGACAGATCCCGCAGTGCGGCGCACTTCGCCAGCGGCCCTAGATCCACCAGCACCGCGCTGGAAAGGTGCAGCTTCCGCAACGCGGGCAGCGCCTCGACAAACGAAATATCTCTTAATTCGCATTCGCCGAGGCCAATCTCCTCCAGGGCCGGGAAGAACCGAAATGCCGCTCCCGCGTCCCCGATGCGCCGGTGGTTGCCAGTCATGGACGGCGCAAACCTGATGAAAAACGGGGCCATCGCCGCTGCCCGCTCCGTGTCCTCCACGCCCCATTCCGGCATCAACAGGGGATTGAGTTGCAGCATCTGGTGGAGCCGGTAGTCCGCGCGCTGGAGGGTGCGGTTCTTCCGCTCCTCTGGAAGTAACCGATGCCACTCCAACGGCTTGCACTCATCGCAGATGAGAAAGATCAAATAGCGCTCCTCAGCGGTGCGCGCGCCATCCAGCGCCCATTTCGAGAAGTCAGAGAGTGTAGCAGACATGGTTGATGATTATGAGGAAAAGTCTGGCGGAAGATTTATTTTAGCGCAAGTGTTTCTCAAAAAATGCACGGGTCTTTTCCCACATCGCCTCCGACAAGACATGGCCGGTGGCGGGCTCGATGAAATGTGAAAACTGGTCGGGCACTCCTGCTTTTTCATACGCCGCAGCGATGCGAACGATCCCGGCACGGGCGTGCGCAATGGGGCTGCCACCATCTGTCTCGCCGAGATTAAGATGCAACGCCCTCGGGGCGATTAGGGCCGCAATCTCCGGCGTGTCGCCGTATTGGAGCCAGCCGGGCACAAAATTCGGGAAACAATGCAGGAGATGGTGTTCGTGGATCGCGGAATAGGTCGGCAGACAGCAATTCCCCACCACCGCCTTGATTCGCGGCTCGAATGGACCAACCAGCCAGGCGTGGGTAGAGCCCATCGAATGTCCATAACAACCTATCCGGTCGGCTTTCACCTCGGGCCGCGAAACGAGGTAGTCAATCGACCGCCGCATGTCGAGCACGTTTTTCCAAGCCATCGACCGACCGTTGACGACGGACCGGAGAAATTCAAACCGCTCGTAGTTGCCACCTTTGAGCTTGCCACTGGGGTCCTGCCGCTCTTCGAAACACAGGGCATCAGGGCAAAGGACCACATACCCCAGCTTGGCCAGGGCCGCGCCGGTGTGGTGCATCACGTTGCCCGCCAGCCCGGCGGGCTCGGTCTTGCCGAGGTGGTACTCGCCATTGTGCTGATGCCAGACGGCCACTGCGGGAGCGGGGTTGGCCGCGTCACAGCCATGAGGAATCAGCAACATGGCGGGAATAGCGTCGCCGGGTTCAGCCTCAAAGGTGAGGGACTCGATCCGATAGCCATCTTTCTGGATTGTCTCGCGGATCTTCGGATTTAGTGGAGTCGGCTCGGGCCAGGGGCCGCCGAGGCAGCGTTGCAGGGTCTCGCGGTATTGGTCCGGCGTCATGGCAGAGTTTTGGGCTGAGATTGAAGTTTGGGACTGGGCCATCCCCGGCCAGGCGACCAGGGCGGTGCCGGCAGCAGCCTGTTGCAGAAAAGAGCGACGATCAGGGTTCATAAACACGTTCGTTTGGGATGGAATGCGTGAGTAAACCAACCAGCGATCATACAGGGTACAGTCGGCGATCTAACAGGGTACAATCCCGGGGTTAACAGAAGGATTTCCAATTTTCGAGCACTTTCAGGGCTCTTCCATCGTTGAGGATTTCGCGGGCGATTTCGAGTCCGTTGCGGATGTCGGTGGCAACTCCGGCTACCACCAGACCGGCGGAAGCGTTTAAGGCAACCATGTCGCGCTTCGGACCCTGATCTTCGCCGGAAAGTATATCCTGGATGATTTTGGCGTTTTGCCGGGCGTTTCCGCCTTTCAGATCCTCGGTGGTGCCCCCGCGAATGCCGAGGACGGAGGCATCCACTTCGAATTTCGACTTTCCGGTGGGCCAGACCATGGTGCTGCCCACCGCGCAAAACTCGTCCATACCGAGACGGTCTTTTTCACTGATTCCATGACAGACCCAGGCTCTTTCGCGGCCAAGCAGGGTCAGGATTTTTGCGTAATCCGGCCCGAGTTTGGGATTGTTGATGCCGACGAGCTGGAACTTGGGTTTCACCGGATTGAGCAGGGGTCCGAGAAGATTAAAAATGGAGTGGATGCCGCGCTTCGCGAGCAATTTACGAACCGGTGCCACTGCTGCAAAAGCCGGGTGATAGTTCGGGGCATACATAAAACCGGCCCCCACGGATTTCACGCAGGCGACCAGGTCACTGGGGCCCATTTCGATGTTGATGCCGAGAGCCTCCAGCACATCAGCTCCGCCGCACTTGGAGGTGATGGCCCGGTTACCATGTTTCACCACGGCACAGCCCCCGGCCGCGAGGACAAAGACCGAGGCTGTGGAGACGTTGAACATTCCGAGTTGATCGCCCCCAGTGCCGCAGACGTCGATGATGGGTTTGCGGATATATTTTAGCTCCGGCACAACGGCGTGTTTCAGAAATTCCTGAACAAAAGCGGCGATTTCCCCTGGCGTTTCCCCTTTTTGGGAGAGGGTTTCGAGGAAATCGGCTTTTGCGGCGTTCTTGATGGATTCGTCAAGCAGGGCGGTGGCGGCTTCCTGAACCTGTTCCCCGCTTAGTTCAGCCCCCTCTTGCAAGTATTTGGTTAGTTCTTTCATGGTTTTTCCCAGGCAGCAAACGGGCGAACATTGTCACCCGGACCTAATACGCCTGAATCGAATACTTTTTAGAAAGTACCCTCTCTATAATAGAACATGTTGGGTTAGCAGTTGCCAACTCAGAAATCTTGCTTAATGATGGATTTAGTCGACTCAGTTGCGTCAAAAACTGAAAAAAGGGTAAAATATCAATGTTTGAGCCGGGTAAAGGTGAGGAAAAGGGGGAAGAGAATTTTCCGGGTTGGCAAGAGGGGCAGTCGTTGCGGGGGAGGGTGATTCTGGCTGACCCTCGCCTGAAAGAGGTTACTTTTCACCAAACCGTCCTTTTATTAACTGAGCACAGCAAAAAATATGGTGCTCTTGGTTACATTTTGAACCGCCCCATCGGAAAAACGGTTGGCGAGCTGCTTCCCGAGCCGATTTTCGCCAAATTGGGATCGGTTCCTGTGTTTATGGGTGGCCCGGTGAGCCTGGAAAATCTCACTTTCGCGGCCTTTGCCTGGTCGGAATATGGAAATGCCCTGCAGTTTGTCACTCATTTGTCAGCTCAGGAGGCGCTAATGCACCAAGTGGAAGGTTTTTCGGTGAGGGCATTTGTTGGGTATTCTGGATGGTCAGAGGGTCAGTTGGAAAACGAAATGGCCCATGATACCTGGATTCCCCGGAAGGCGAACCGCAGGATCGTAGAAATCAGGGACCTGGACACGCTCTGGAAAGAGATGTTACGAGATCTAAGTCCCTGGTACCAAATTATTGCAGACGAGCCGGATGATCCAGGTTTGAACTGAGCACATTATTTCTTTTGCAGTAGCCCGGCGATTTTCCGGTAGGTATCGATGGCGGAGTGCGCTTTGGGATCATTCAAGTGCTGGCGGGTGAGTGCAACAATCTCTTGTTCGATCTGAGGCGATATTTCACGGGCGTGACTACTTTTCCAGGTGGCGAGGCAGTTGTTGATGAGTTCACGACCGGGGATACTCCGCTGCAGCAGACTGATAAACCCAGATTTGGCGTCTTCGCCCGAAACGGTTCCGCTGGTTCCAATCAGCCCACGCTCGATGGCCTCGCTGCCTGGGACGAGTGAAGTGGCACTTTTCCAGGCCCACAAGATCACAAATACAAAAACTCCAAGGACAAAGCCGTGGAGCCGGTATTGCCTGATGAGGGTCATGGTGCCGGTGGACTCAACACTGCCATGCATGGTTTCATCAAAAAACAGTCGGGACTTGTCTCCATTCAGCCAGGTGAGAAATTCGCTGTCTCCGCCGTTAAAGAGGGCTTCATTGCTGGCAAAGTAGCTGTCGGTGGTCAGGACGATGGAGCCCTTACCCAACTTCCGCTCAACGACGACAGGTTCTCCATCCACCCTGGCAGCGATCTGCCAGGCGGTGCGGTGTTTTTCTGGAATCTCAAACCGGTATTGCGATTTCCATTCTGGCAGGTTGATTATCATGCCGCCGGGTTGAATCGAATTGCCTGGGGTGGCTTCCCATCCGGCTTCACCACGGTCATATTTCTTCACATCAGCCAGACTGATCCCGAGGCGGGTGGTAAATAGGGGGCCAAGCTGAAGGATTTTATCCACTTCAATTTCCGTTTCGGTATCTTTCGCCTCGTCTTTATCCGCCTCTTTGGATTCTTCTTTTTTCTGGGACGGATCCTCATTCTTGTCCCGGGCTTCGTCCAGTTTTCGACGCTTTTCCTCCCTCATTTTCCGCCGCTTTTCCAGCCACTCATCTTCGTTTTCGGAAAGGGTGTTGACGTGTTCATCGGGCACCACCCCGGGATTGATGGTGAGAATCAGTCGGGCTCCCTTTTTCTCAATGGCTTCCAACACGGGGGAATGATCCGGCAGTCGGATTCGCTCAAACTCCGACGGAGTGACTCCGATCATAAACAGGGATGAATCTTCATCCAAACTGTCGATTTTCATGAGCGACTGGAGATTTCGCTGCGCGGACACTCCGGGGATCTTACCAAAGGCTTCATACAACCCGCTTGCACCGAGTGGGTCTGTTCGATAGGTGGCGTAGTGGGGATAAGCGTCTCCTTTTGTGATCCGCATCTGCAAAACACCGACAAAGACGGACAGAAAGATTCCTGCCAGAAAAATGAGGCCAACCCAGGCTAAAGTGCGCTTCATCATGTGACGGCACTGTCTGCACTTATGGTTTCATAGTTCTTGATAAAATGAGAGAGGGATTCATCCCCGATTTGATGTAACCCATACCAGACCCGCTCGAAAAGCCCCGTATTCTCCGAAAAGGCAGCCCGTAACCCGGTTTTGTGGCGAGCTTTTAAGTCCAACTCATTGCGATAGTCCCGATTCGATTTGTAGTTCTGGATTTTCAACAACCCGCGTTCCCCGAGGTTGGCCAGGGTGGCGAGGAAAAGAGCCCGAATCGCGAGGCGGGCTTCTCCTTTTTCGATCTGCTCACGGGCCAGCTTCATCCATTGGTCTTCCTGCAACTGGTCAGCGACGATGTCCTCGCTTTCGAGATCAATGTCAGCCGTGGAAACTTCACTATCTGATTCGATGGTTTCCCTTCCTTTGAACGATTTTACGAGCACCGCAACCAGCCAGATAATCAACCCGGCCACAATCGCGATCAGGATTCCCCAGCCGATTTGCATAAGCGCGGCACCAACAGTCGGATTAATTTTGGGAATGCTGGTTGGAGATCGTTTCCGGCTTGAGGAGTTCATTTTCTCTATCAAATCCTTGATCTTTTCGGTCAGCCAGGTTTTGAAGAGTCGAACCTTGGTTTCAATGGCATTGGCCAAAAGGTTGATCTGGGTTTGAAGCCAGGTTTCTTCCTGATTTTCGATGATCGCCAAATCAGTCCTGCGCCCAAACTTCCACTGGTATTTTTTGGCCGCCATGGTGTCCTGGATCGCAAGATCAAGCGCCGAGGTTCGCCCGATTTCCACCGCTACTGGTGCACCTTTTTCCTGCGCCTGGGCCATCCCCGGGGCAATCAAACCAAGCGCAAAAATCAGCACTCCAGCCACTTTGCGCAGAGTCGCTGGCGAACCGGTTTTCCGGGTCCGATCAGACAAAGCCCGCCGCTTCCGGAGATCCGCCAGGCGGCTCAGTAGATCAAGCCCAGTACTCCGGGAGGTGGAGTAAAAACACCGCAAAACAAAAATCGATTTCATCAAGGGAGAAAGGATCAGATAAGTCACCAAAAGGGTACCGAAAACAAAGGTGGAATTCGAAAGGGCCCCGGAAATTGTGGAAAACACACTATCAATCCCCAAAAACGTTTTCCCGAGGAACGGCGGCAGCGAGCAGGCCGCATAAACATTTGCCCAGGAGAGGAGACCAATAAAGCCCATCGTGAACCAAATCGCCAGATTCTGCGCCCATTTGTCGTGAGCGTTTTTCAGAGATTGAGCCAATAACTGGCGAAAAGGTTTTTTCCCGTAATCCTGGGTCAGGGCGAGCACGGATCCATTTTCAAAAAAGGTCAGAGCCCAGCCCAGAGGAAGTACAAAGCAAATTGCCAAAACCGTAATCGGGATCGACCACGCCTGGAAAAACCACAGCGCCGCGTGGTAGCGGAAGGCCTGCCAGCCGGTGTGCACCGGTGCCTGGCCCGGGCTGATGGTCTCCCATAGATCCCGGCAAAACCGGGCCTGCCACGAACACTTCCAGAAAAAAGCCAGAGCCAGGCCCAAAGAAACTAGCCCGGCATCCCGGCTCCCGTAACTGCTCCGGCTCATATCCGCCCAGAAATAAAAGAAGAGACAGGCAAAAGGGATCGTCCCGAAAAAGTAGAGCCACAGGGAGGTCCCGGAAATCGAACGAAGCAGGTGAAAAGCTTCTTCAATGATTTGGATCGCCGAAGTCTCGGTATCTTTGTTGCGACGACGCACTTTTCTGTCTGAATCTCGTTTCATTCCAGCCAAATGGTACCGTCGTGAAATTCATCTGGAATGCTGGTTAGGGTTTGCGCGATAAAATGGAAAATCGCCCAGACCATAACCAGGCCGATCAAAAAATGGAAAATCGGGACCGGTTGAAACCAGCTCAGCTTTGTAGAACGGGTCTCCAGACCCGTTAGCGAAGCCCGAGCTGTTTTTAAACAGGCCGCACAGGTCAACCGACCATCGTGCTCGGTGATGCACTCCGGGCAGTAAAACTGCCGACAGCCGGGGCATCTCGCCGAAGCGGGACGATCAAAATGAATCCGACAGGTAGCCTGTGACAGAGAACTCATTTTTCGGGGGTGGAGTCGGACTGGGCGAGCCATTTTCTCCAGGACAGGGTTTGAACGAGCCCGGTTATCGCGATCCCGAAAACAAGCAGGATCGAAAACAGGAAAAGCAGGTAATAAACTGGCCCACCCAGAGTTGAAACGCCCGCAAAAGCCTCCAACGGACCGGTCAATTCCAGCATAAAAGCTTCCTTTCCCAGCACAATGTGAATAAAATAGACGGTGGCAATTCCGCCGAAAAACATTACCCCGGAGAACAGCACAAAGAGGAGTTTCCGGATTGGACCCGGACTGGCACGGCGAAAGCTTCTGGCTATGGAGTTGGTCAAAAACATGTTACCAAGAACGATCAGCCCCAGCGACAAACCGCAAAGCTCCATGCTTTCCAAGTGAAGAGCAGCGAGACCCGACAGACCAAAGAATACATAAATGACAAACGCCGGGAGCACCAGTTTCCCGATCGAAAGGTTGTCCTTCTCCGATTTCTCCAGCGAATCCAAATTGACCGCCCCGGCAGCGTCTGATTGATTCAACAGGAATTTCTGCTTTTCCTGGACGGCGGAACTGATCAGATCAATGGCCTGATTGGTGAGATAAAGCCGGTTAAGTGGTGCAAGGCGCTCCTGTTTCAGATTCGTCTTCAAATCACAAATACAGGATGGCCCGAGCAGCCAGTGCCTGGTCAGAAGTCCGAAAAAAATGATCGCCCCCGCAGCTAGGAAGCAAAGGGCAATCAGTGACCCCAGCCCCAATGTCTCGGTCCCGATTCGTCTGAAAACAATCACTCCCATCGGGCTTGCAAACACCAGAAAACCAAGCAGGTAAAGTACTATACCACCCAACCGACCGGTTGGGGTGACAGTGAAACTTTGAATATCCCGATAGCGGAAACGCCGGTATTGCTCGGTGAAATTCAGCAAAAATCCGCTCCCCTTCACATACACCAAATGATCCTCCCCCATCCAGAGACTGGACATTCCCAAAAGCCCCCGGGCAAGACGACGATACTGGTCAAAAGTCTTTTTCAAAGTAAGTGGCCAAGTCAACACCCGGAGGGGTAGTTGAGTCAAGTATATTGTAACTACCCATGCCGTCCTTAGATCTCTCCTCCACTGGTCACATAAGCTTTGACCACTGCGTTTAGTGAAGTTGCTTCTGAATTAAGTTTACCGGTATGGAATGCGATTCAGGTGCCAATCAGACTACCTGTCAGTCCGGGCTTATTTCCCATTTTTCTTCAGCTTACTGGAAATCTCGCCGCTTTTTGGCCTTGAAAGTAGATTGGGCTTTAGCCCAAATTCGAAATCCACGGATTTGGGCTAAAGCCCAAACTACTTTCTTGCAGGTAGGGAATTCGATCCTGGTGGAGAACCTGCCAGATTTTCGCAAGGTCTCTCCTTAAATGATCAAACCCTGATCCCCTTTACCTGTCCGTATTGGATGCTCGCCTGTCCGTATTGGGATTTGGTCGCCTCCTTAATGGACATCATTCTCTCGTGCAGACCGAGCAACCCATTGTAGCCGTTTTTGCGGCTGGCGCGGGCACCCGACAGAGCAGCTTCCAAATCCGCGATGGATTTGTTGATCGTGGCCAAAGCCTCACTCTGCTCCGTCAGCTTCGCGATCGTCAGGTCTGCTGCCGCGCCTGTGTCGTAGCCGGAGAGATTTTTCAGCGAAGCGATGAAGCGGTCGGCCTGGTTCTTGATATCCGCGCAGCTTTGCGCCGTGGTCGCAGAACGCCGCGCACTGGCGGTCCCCTCTGCCGGTGGATTCTTTACTGAGGGCGTGCGATAGCCACGAAGATTGTCGTAAGTCTGCTTCACCGCATCCAGTTTGACCGCCCACTTTCGGTCGCTCTTCACCCTCGCCATGGCCCGCAGGGCACGGGACTTGATATCCTTGATCAATTGAACCCGCTCCGGCGCAGTGGTCCGCCAATCCGCCTCCGTGTCGGTGACCGCCTTATTCAGGGCGGCGAGTTCGGTCAAAAACGTGTCAAAATCCACGGGCATAATTTCATCCTGCCCCGGTTCAAAAGCCGGATCAAAGTCCGCGATAAATGCCTGCAACTGGCGTCCGCGCTGGAGGCGATCCGCAAATGTCGATTCAGTATTTGCCATGTTATTTCTTGCTAAGTTTTGGTTGGTTGGGAGATTTTGTTAACTGTAACTCCCTTGATTCCATGAATTCTCTACAATCGATGAATTGACAAGCAACTTTTGTTAACAAAAGTTAAATATCTGAGAATTTGATGCCGTTTTCTGGTAGTGCGACAGCCTTATCAATCGATTAGATTGCCTTTCCTGGAGGACAGATACCATTTCACGACGATTAAATAGCAAATTATATTGTTTGAAACGCAATCCGACCGCCGTGAAACGCAATCCGACCGTCATGAAACGCAATCCGATCGTCATGAAACGCAATCCGACCGCCGTGAAACGCAATCCGACCGCCGTGAAACGCAATCCGACCGTCATGAAACGCAATCCGACCGTCATGAAACGCTCTCCGACCGTCATGAAACGCTATCCGACCGTCATGAAACGCAATCCGACCGCCGTGAAGCGCAATCCGACCGCCGTGAAGC
>JBGSJM010000333.1:0-14620 GCA_041742015.1 Verrucomicrobiales bacterium
GGTCCAGCTGAGTTCGGACACGTGAATAAGGCCTTCGACGCCCTTTTCCAGTTCCACAAAGGCTCCATATGGAACTAGTTTGGTGACTTTTCCAGTGACTTCGGAATTGATGGGGTATTTGAGTTCGATCGCCTCCCACGGGTTGTCTAACAGTTGCTTTAATCCAAGAGAAACGCGTTCTTTGTCTTTG
Organism: Verrucomicrobiales bacterium; assembly: GCA_041742015.1. GTDB lineage: Bacteria > Verrucomicrobiota > Verrucomicrobiia > Verrucomicrobiales > DEV007 > Arctic95D-9. The sequence goes on from JBGSJM010000333.1 coordinate 191, forward strand.
TCGACTTCGAGAATGACGACATCGATCTTTTGACCGATCATGAGCATCTCGCTGGGGTGATTGATTCGGCCCCAGCTCATATCAGTAATGTGCAACAAGCCGTCCATGCCCTGAAGGTCGATAAAGGCTCCAAAATCAGTGATGTTTTTGACAATACCTTCGACCCGGTTTCCGATTCCGACGGATGAAAGGAAATCCGCCCGCTGTTCGGCACGCTCAGCCTCGATCACTTCGCGGCGGCTGAGTACGATGTTTTTGCGAACATCGTTGACCTTGACGATTTTGAATTCGTAAATGTTCCCGACATACTCATTGAGATCTTTTGGTGGGATGATGTCGATTTGTGATCCTGGAAGGAAAGCTTCCACCCCGACGTTGACCATGAGGCCGCCTTTGACAACGGATTTAACTTTCCCTTTGACGAGTCCACCAGATTCGTAAACAGCAACGATTTTGTCCCAGTTTTGTTTGTGAGCGGCTTTTTCTTTGGAGAGGACCACCATACCCTCGTCGTTTTCGAGGCGCTCGAGAAGAACTTCGATTTCGTCGCCCACGGCAAATTCTTCATCTTCGAATTCCGAAACCGGGACAACTCCCTCAGACTTGGCACCGATATCAACGATGACCATTTGTTTGCGAATTTCAATGATTTTCCCTTGCACGATCGAATTTTCACGGTGCGAATGGAAACTTTTTTCAATTAGCGCCAATAACTCTGTATTGGCCGGATTGGTAGCTGGCATATTATCTTTGGTTAAGTTTGGTTAATTTGGTTAACTCGTTATTTCCGATTGCTTCCTCGTAACACTCAATAATTTGCCGCAATAAAGAGGAAGCACCGGCAGCTCACGGCTAAGCGGGCCGGAATCTATGCGGATTTGGTGATATCACAACAAAAACTGTGCGCCAACTGCCAAAGTTTCAAGTTTTTGGTCACCCACCTGGGTCTAATCGGTTATTGAAATCACATAGGGGGAGAATCAAAGATGTAAAACAAAAAACCCTTCAATCAAAGATTGAAGGGTTTTTACGACTTGGATCCCCAATGAACCATTGAGGATATAATGTAACTATCGTCAGGTGCCTCCCGCGCATCCGCCACGAGATCTGGAGCTAGAATAGGTTCTGCTGCTCGATTGGGACGACGATCTGGTGGGCGATTTGGACGAAGCACTGGGACGGTTAAAAGATGCCGATGGCTCAGATTCGGTGGCAGTTAAGCCAATTTCTGAGGTATAGCCCCAGGAAGGAATCTCGGAAGGAGTCGATGATCTTGAGGAAACTGCCGCCACAGAGGCTGGGGCAGGGGCAAGAGCATTTGTTTTGAATGTTACTGGCGGCGTGTAATTTCCGGATTCCAGAGGTGTCAGGGTGGTATTGTGTGCCACGTTGCCCCTGCTGGGTTTGGCACCCTCGGAATACCCGGCGGTGTATCCAGCTCTAAAACCCTCATTAAAATCACTAGAAGTAGATACTCTGGATTTAATTGATGTTGTTTTTGATGCTGACTCGGCAAAACCAGAATCGTACCCAGCCTTGAATCCCATTTTAAATTCCTCGGTGTTGGATCCGTTCGATGTTATGGCTGTCGATGCCGACATATGCGAGTTGGTTTCCGATCCAGCAACCTTTTTTAGATAAGGTTCCAGTTCGGGAACGAGCTTTTCGATTCGGCAGGACGTAAATGCCATGAGGGACAATGCGAGCGCCGAAGCAGGGATGAGATTTTTAAGTGCTGCTGCTTTCATGTTGGGTGTTTCGTAGAGCCGCAAAACGCGACTCTATGCCTTACGACGCTCCAGAACACGAAATCATGGGGATTTTTGGTGAATTTTGTTGAATGTTAGGAAAATTCCCTGGGCATCCTGATCAGAACCACAGCGAAAGCAATCGGTAGGTGGTGGATCATCGCAAAATTGCAATTGTAGACAGATTCTTGAAGTTATCTGATCCTATTTACCACAAATAGATGGACAAAAGGAATGGTGCGTGTTTTCTAATAAAAAAATCTCCATGGACCACGACAAAAAAAAGCTCGGATTCCCAAATTTGTTAAGCAAACCCGACTCAGATTCTCATTCTACTTTGTCCGCCCGGCAGAGTTCAGATATTTTACTAAATCGATCAGGTCAGTTTGAAGGGAGGAAGGACTCGATGTCCGGTCCCTTGAGTGGCGTGGTACCCGATCTGGCCGGGGATATCACCAATCTAGTATCGGTTGACTTGACGGAGAGTGATAAGCGTGAGATCTATGAGGCAATCGATTTGATAAGGCGCAAGCTTTCCTTTGCCAAGGAGTTTACCGAGGATGAACGGGAGAATTTGATGCGCTTGGGTAAAACTGGTCGGACATTTGTCGAAAAGGCTCAGAATCTGGTGGAGCGTTCCCCTGGGATTCTTCCTCGTTCATTTGATGTCGAAGAATTCAAAAGGGATGCTTGCCTCTATCAAGAGTTGGGCAGTATATCCGATGAGTTACATCGCTTGGCAGAAAGGGTGGCTGACACTGAGGCTGCGGTGGGAAGTGATGCGTTTACTGCTGCTTTGGTCGTTTATCAATCAGGCAAATTGGCCCGAACCGGGAACGATATGGACAATCACCTGGCCGGTTGGCGACGGAAGATCTCTGATTCTGTTTTTGATTAACCACCTAGCTACGTTAGGGAAGCAAGTTGTTTTGAATCCAAAGTCAAAGTAGGTGATGTTTCCGCCATTGTGAAGCGTGATTGATAAGTTCGGGATAGAACCTGAGGAAGCAATCTTCGAGTTCCTGATCGTTTACTATGATTTCTTTTTCAGCGCCAGCCAGTTTTACTACAGCCGGAGATCGTCGACTGATTCGCTGGAAGGTTAAAGCCTGGCCTTCGAGAGTGCCGTAGCCTTTAAGCCAGTCAGTAGCACGCATTTTTGAAATTAGGCTCTGGGTTTCTCGGTTAAAGAACGATGAGGTAACCAGCGCCATGGTGGTGTAACCCCGGGATATCATGGTTTCCTGGGGTTCATCGCAAAACGTTTCCCAGTGGCGAGTTAGAAAATAATCAAAGGCTACGTCCACAATGATGCCAGCCAATCTTCTTAACTCACCGGACATCATGTCTCGAGCTTGGGCGACAAGTGGGTGTTGATCGGTGAAGCTGTCGATCTGCCGATGCAAAATAACTCCTGGCATGAAAATTGACGCAAGATGTGGAGGTAATTTTTCTACTGGATCGTATCGCCCTAAATAATCGGCCAACACATTGGCCGTGAGAACTTCGGGAGAACAGTTTACAGAAAGATGAAGATGAGCTAAAAGATTCACACACAATCAAACCAAGTCTTCTAAAACGCATTTCGGAAAAATCAAATAAAAGAACGTTGCTGAAATTTGGCTAATTGGGCTAGGGTGTGATTTCAAATGGAAATGAAGGGTCTGGATTAATTCATGAAGCAAATATCTGTTTTCAAATTGGCGAAATGGTCACAGGTAATCGCATGTCTTGGCGTGATACCAGCGGTTTGGGGTATTTTTCGTTCGGCGGAGGAGGATCGAAGGGAGACGCAAAAAACGCAAGCTCTCCTTAGGCTTACGGCCTTTCCTGCATTGGATGGTGTCATTCAACGAGACAGAGATGAAAGATCAAATGTGCAGGATGCGGTAACTGATCTAAAGAATCTGGCGAAACAAGGACCTCTTGAGAAAACTTTTCGGACGGGTGAAGAGGTTTACATTAGCACCAAGGGACTGGCGAGTGCTGGGAGGCATTATGAATACCTCGGGGTGATGATTCGGTTGGGATACGTCGAGTTTGAACCTATTTATGAAGTCGTGTCTTTCCCTGACGCTCTATGGGATGCGGCAACTGAGTCTGGGTTCCTTGAAATGGCTCGGAAGAAAAATTGGACAGGGGAGGGCAAACCTTTGCCGGATTTCTGGGCTAATTTCGAATACCTTCGGAATTGTTACCACTTAGCTCGCGAAGGTAAACGTATCCCAATACCGTCTGTGACAGCTGGTAATGAGAATTTTTTCGATAATATCGGCAGGATGCTAAAATAACTGATTACGGAATATTGTTTAGGTATTCCTTTAAACTTTCTTTTAACTGGGTTCTAGCCCGAAATAGAAGACTCTTTACAGCCGGGACGGTGATTCCCAGAACTTTGCCAATTTCTTCATAAGGCATTTCCTCGTAGCGGCGCAGAATAACAGCGAGGCGTTGTTTCTCGGGTAAAGCGGCAACGGCATCGTCAATCGCTTTTTCGAGTTCCCCTTGTAAGAGGGATACATCAGGTGAAACGGTCTGGTGGTCCATCTCCATCAAATGAAATTCTTCTTCTCTTTCATCCATTGAGACGGCAGGCTTGCGCTTACGCCTCCGGACTTCGTTAAAAACAAGATTTCGGGTTATCGTAAACAGCCAGGTGGTAAATTTTGCCTGGGGCTCATACCGAGCAGCCGATTTCCAAACTCTGACAAAGACTTGCTGGGCGATATCCTCTGCTTCAGTTGGATTCCCCAGCATTTTGGCGACGGTACCGATGACGCTGTGTTGGTGAATCTCCATCAATTGCTCGAAAGCAGCAGTATCTCCGTCTCTGACCCTTAGCATTAACGCAACATTAATTTGGTCGATCTCATTCTTCTCCTCCTCTAAAATGGATAAATTGAGAGAATCAAAATCGGTCATCGCAAATTATAATGAAAGATAGGATACTAAGACACAGATATTTTCTGATAGATAACGAGACGGTTCTCAGCGTTTGTAAACCTTGTCCATGTCAAAAAGTTACTTATTTGCAGTTTTTTAAATGGAGTTTTAAATTTACCCAGCTATGAGTAGAGTGCAGTTATTTAAGTTTTCCTAAACAAACACTCGACATTGTTTTATTAGTGGCTAATTTGAGACCAGTTACAAAAAGTTGATGCCCAAAAGCTGTCCATATGGTCTCTCATTAGCCATCATTTTACTCTGTGGTGGATTGGCTCCAGAAACAGCTCAGGGGCAAGGGTATTTTGTGATTGATCCAGGTCACGGGGGAGTTGACCCAGGGAGCCAGACAGACGAGGCAGATGAAAAGGAACTGACTCTTGATCTTGCGTTACGCATTAAAAAAGTGCTCGTCGGTCGTGGACATTTTGTGACCTTGACCAGAGAGCAGGATATGTATGTGTCCCTTGAGGCAAGGGGGGAAGTTGCCAATAGAATTCCAGGAAGCAAATTTGTGAGTCTTCATTTTAACGCGCATCAGGACCGCTCCGTGACTGGCATTGAGACCTTCTATTGGCCGGGAAATGCTGATGGTCAAAAATTGGCAAGTTATATCCAGAGCGAGTTGGGGCGGCGAATTGTAACTAGGAACCGGGGATTTAAGCCAGAGCAGTTAAAAGTGCTTGAGGTGACCAAGGGTCCTGCGGTGCTCGTGGAATGCGGTTTTATTTCGAATCGGTGGGAGCGTCAGCGCTGTCAGTCCTCTTGGTTTAAGCAAGTCCTTGCCGAGGAGATTGCTCAAGCTTTGATCCGCTTTAATAATTTAAATCCACCTCATTCAGCTTCGCTTTCAGCATCAATGGCAGTTGAGAAATCGGTAAATATTCAGGTTACCACTTCTGGACTATAGAATCTAATCTTGATAATTTCCAGTTTTTCAATAATTTTTCTATTTTCGGCATTTACCAAGTGTTGTAGTTAGATTATGTTTTTAGTGGTTACAAAACTGTTAGTTTCTATTCTAAAAATCTACATCCTATCAAAAATGATAATGTCTCCCGAAGACCGAACCCTAGAACTGGCTTGCACCGTGGGCTCCTTTATTAATGCCATTGAGGCGATAGAGGAAGGGGCGAATGTGAATTTTCAGGGTGGGGCTCCGCTTTTTCTTGCGATTTTAGATCGGAATCGCGCCATTATTAATCTGTTGTTGGACAACGGTGCTTTGGTTGATGTGTTTTTGCCAAAGAAAAAATTGAGTTCCATTAAGGGGCGAGACACTTTGGTAGAGGAGTTAATTGCTTCCGCACCGAGTAATCCAAGGGACATCAAGCCCGATCAAATCGAGGAGATTGATCAGGCGATTCGGGATGAGGGTGTGTCCTATTTGCTTTCCAATATTGACTGGGACCGTGCCACTTTGTTTCGGGATTCGCTGGTTGCGATTGGTGCCGGGCAGACTCACCGTTGTGTCGCCGAATTTCTTCAGTGGGCCAGAGCTGAACATGGATTGGAGCGTGAAGGGTTAAGTGAGTTTATAGAAGGCCATGCTCCGACGGTGAACGAATACCGAGACCGCTACGTAGCCAGTGGGGAAGATTTGGTAAGTCTAGCCAAAGACTACCTGAACGCTTAAGCTCTGCTCAATCGGGGGCTTTGATGGCGGCCGTTTCTGTCTGCAGAATAGGGCACGTATCGAAATCGCCACCCAGAGCAAGATAGAGATCGATTCGATTCAAAAGGCGCTGAAGGCGGATTGCTAGCAATTGGCTATCCGCATCGAAAGCGCGCCGCTGACTTTCAAGGAGGGTTATGATTTCGATGATGCCTTTTTCGTAGTCACTCAAACTTAGTTCCTCTGCCAGTTCTGCTTCTTTGACATTTTCTTTCAGAGCCAATACCTGGTCGTTAAAATACTGTTCTGCAGTGAGAGCCACTTCCACTTCTCGAAACGCGGTCAATGCGGTGTTGGCATATTCAGCAATTAGTTCATCTCTCAGGTGTTCTGAAAGTCTAATTTGAGCATTTAGTCTACCGGCTTGAAAAACCGGTTGGGTTAGTCCCTGGCCTATGTTCCAAACAAGATTATTTAGATCAAAAAGATCTTTAAAAACATCAGAAGTATTGGTGCCAATTCCACTTGTGAGTTGAAAACTAGGGAGGAGTTGCTTTTTGGATGCTGAGACGTTGAATAAAGCACCGTGGACCTGTAGCTCTGCTCGGAGAATGTCCGGTCGCCGCACCAAAAGTTCGCTGGGGAGTCCAGCTGGCACTGATCGGGTCGGGTCTGGCAGGTGGTCCAGGGCTTCGATGATCCCCTTTGGATACCGCCCGAGTAGCGTTTCCAACGTCCGGCGAGCTTGGTCTGAATTCTGGGCTTCCGCAATCAGTGCTGATTTCGAACGGGCAATGTCAGCCCGGCTAAGCGCGATTTCTAGTGCGGTTCTTTGATCTCCGGCCCCGCCTTCCAACTTTGAGTCCAAGATTTCGAGGTTGGTTTGAAGGGATTTTAGATTTTTTTTGAGGGATTCTATTTGTTCCTGGGACTCCACCAATTCGAAAGCGGCCTTGAGCACAGCCGCCACCAGCGAAAGGCGGGCCGCTTGATATTCATGGCATTGCGCGTTCATCTTGGCGAGTTCCGATTTTTTTAGGTCACTGAGCCGTCCCCAAAGATCAACCTCCCAAATCGTGTTAATCGAAAAATTGTGCTGGGTACTGAATCCGCCACCAATGAAGCCAATTCCCTGGCGTGGATCTTGATTCACTCTGCCTAAAGTTTTGCGGCGGGATGAATCCAAAGTGGCTTCTATTCTCGGGAATTGATCCGCACGTGTCAGTTGAATTCTCTCCTTGGCCTGAAGGACGCGGTAAAGTGCAGCTGTAAGGCTGAAATTGTTTCCTGCGGCTTCCTGTGCAAGTGCATTTAATTTTGGGTGTCCAAAGTCATTGACCCAGCCATCCATCACTGCCTGGTCAGTCTGAAGTTGCCTGGCTGCGGTCCATGCGGGAGGCAGTTCCTTAATGGACGCAGTTCTGCAAAATTCCTCAGTATGAAGCGCCAGGCAGCCGCAAAAGAAGCATGCACTAACAAGCATGCCAATCCAGTGAATCGAAAATCTTAGATTTTGATTGAGTATTTTCAATGAGGGCGAAAATTGATAAACTATTATTTACTATTAACATACCAAAGACTTCGGTCAAGAGGCACTCTGAAATCATTATAAAAGCATTGATTTAAAGTGATTGACGATTTGAACCTTCATAGTTTAGTCAGGCCAGAGTCGTAAAGGTATTTCATTCGCATGGCAGATTCAGAATATTTCGCAGGTCTTGACATTGGCGGCACCACCGTGAAGACAGTTCTTGTAGATGATCTCGGGGAAGTCGCCGGGGCGATGATTGAAGTGCGTAGCCATGTTAAAGAAGGATTCGAAGTGACCTTTAACCAGCTTGAACTCGCTCTCGATCAACTTACCGCCGCTATTGGAATTTCACGTGATCAAGTGAAAGGGATTGGGATGGATGTACCCGCTCCCTGCTGTGACGGTGTGATCTGGGGAAAGGCCAACCTCCATGAAAATTGGGTTGGGACTAACATCAGAAGCAAGTTTTCCGAAAGAACCGGCGGAATCCCCGTTTACATGACCAACGATGGCAATGCTGCCGCCCTCGGGGAATACGCAGTTCGAAAAAAACATTTAGGAGCGCTGCTTTTGGTTGCACCAGGCACCGGGCTTGGCGGGGGGTTGGTACTTCCTGGTGGTCGGGCCTACGAAGGGGCAAATGGTCTGGCACTGGAAGTCGGCCATATCTCTTCTCCCTTTCGTGAAGATGATGGGGAATTACCGCAGTGTGCGTGTGGAAAGTTTGGATGCCTTGAAGCCTGGGTTTCGCTAGTTGCACTGCGCCGTCGCATCGGGTTGGAATTAGCTAAACCTCAAAACTCCGGGCATCCCTTAAACGACAATACCCCGATAGAAGAAAAAGCGTTTAAGCTGCGTGACATTGCGCAAAAAGGGGATCCACTTGCCATTGGTATTTTTAGGCAACAGGCCCAGATTTTAGGTTACGGTCTGGCTGACCTGGTTCGGGTCTTTGATCCAGGGCTGGTTGTTATTGGCGGTGGCCTTACTGAAACCGAAGGATTCCGAGATGATTATATGGAGTGGCTTAAAGAAGGTTTTACCGATAGAGCCTGGCCAATGTATCAAAAGAGTCCCATTGATCCCAAAATCACGACTACTCAATTCGAATGGGCCAATGGAGGAGATTCCGCAGCCGCATTGGGTGTGGCCTATTCCGCCCGGGAAATGTTCCGCAGTTGACGTGAACCGGTTGACTTAAAATACCATCAAGGTATCTTCATGCCTCGTAGGAGAAATTTTTTTCGGGCCTGTAGCTCAGCGGTTAGAGCAGGGGACTCATAATCCCTTGGTCGTGGGTTCGAACCCCACCGGGCCCATTTTTTTGACTAAACAGGGTATAATTTTATACCCAACAGGGTACAATACGAAATTTCAGATAAGTTCGAAAAACTTTCGTTACGAATGTACATTTAAATACCGGCGGCGGGACTCGAACCCGCACTCCCGAAGAAACGGAATTTTGAATCCCGCGTGTCTACCATTCCACCACACCGGCTTAAGTTTTTGAAGTGGGAGGTGATTTTAAATCATTAACTGAACAATTCAAGCTCAAAGAAACGGTGGTAAAGGTGCTTCTCGAATTTTGAGCAAAAGCCAGCCGACTATTATCAATCCTAAGTTTCGACTAACCATCAGCGGAAAATTGACAGCCCCAGTTCCGCCAAAACAACCACACGAGATATCCAATCCCCTTGCCCAGGCAAAAGCCAGAGCGAAAGTAAAAATAAGGAGACTCAAGAGCAGGGTAAAAACACTGCCCTTCCACATTTTTCCTGACATCGTAAAGATCCCGGCAATTATCTCGATCCAGGGGATCAAAAGGGCTGCGGCAGGTGCTAGCGGGTCGTTCACCAATTCGAAATTCCGCACTGCATCAGCAAAACTGATCGGATACTTCAGCTTTGCGATCCCACTCCAAATAAAAATGGCACCGAATCCTAATCTAAGGATGATTCTCAAATGTTTCATTTAATTTGAGTTTAAGGATGTTTTTGAGTTTAGACAAATACTTGCTTTCCAACTTGGCACGGCTAAGTCTTCGGAGATGCATGTTATTCGATTTCCTTTTTTCATCTTTGGATTCTCCATTTTGTGGGGCTTTTTATTGGGTTTCTCAGGATGTATTAAAAACGAATCTGCTTTTGATATGTCGAATGCTTTGTACTCCAAATTTTCCGGTGAAACTGCCTTCGCGCATGTTAAAGAGTTGGTTAATTTTGGACCACGGCCAGCAGGTTCGAGTAATCTGGAAAAGTCCAGAGAGTATATAGTAAGGGAGCTTACGAAAGTTGGCTGGGCGACCGAACTTCAAACTGTCGACAAACTAACCCCCGAAGGCACAGTGAAGTTTACAAATGTCAGAGCACGCTTCAATGGCAGAGGTTGGAGTGAGCAAGTTTCGGGGATGATTTGTTCTCATTATGATACGAAAAAATTTGGGTTCGAGTTTGTCGGAGCCAACGATGGAGGGTCAAGCACGGGGGCTTTGCTGGAAATGGGACGGGTTTTAGGATTAAAACCCGAATTGGCAAGAGAAATCGAAATGGTGTTTTTTGACGGAGAGGAGGCTTTCGGTCCAAACATCACCACGACTGACGGTCTTTATGGGAGCCGGCATTATGCGTCCCTCCAAGTTCTGGTTCCCGTGAAAAAGAGGCCCAAATGGGGGATACTCCTAGATATGGTTGGGGACAAAGACCTCAATATCCGGGCTGCCGTACAAATACCAAACTCATCGATTCGCGATTTGAAGGTTGCGGACGATTCGGGACACTCGGTTGACATGGGGAGGGTCAATCAATCGCTGGAGCTTATGTCACGTCAACTATTGTCGGTTGCTGACGATCTGAAGGTCAGGTCGAAAATCGGAATTAGCTCCGAATTTATCATCGATGATCACATCCCCTTAAATACAGCCGCTGGTATCCCAACCATAAACTTGATTGACTTTGACTACCAAAATTACTGGCACACTCCCGCTGATACCCTTGACAAAATCAGCGCAGAAAGTCTGGAAATAGCAGGAAAGGTGACGCTCCTTTTAATCGAAAAGTATTTGATTCAGTGAGAGATGGTTCGGGCTAATGAAAGAACAATTGCTTTCGTTGTCACCTCGAATATCTTCGTTGCTTTAATTTACGACATCAGAATATGAAACACACTCTCGCTATTTTTATTACAATTCTAAGCTTTCTCCTCGTTGGTTCTCGGCTTGATGCTTCAGATGAAGTTGCGCTTGTAGGCGCGGAATCTGGCAAATGGACGATGGACTATGAAGCCGCTCTCAAGTTGGCTTCCGCTAAAAAATTGCCCCTGATCTTGAATTTTACCGGGTCTGATTGGTGTGGTTGGTGTAAACTAATGGACAAAAATGTGTTTGCTGGTGAAAGCTGGCAAAAATTTGCTGCTGACAAAGTGGTGTTAGTGACGCTTGATTTTCCTCAGGACCAACTGAAAGTTCCTCAAGATTACAAGATTCGAAACGAAGCCCTTCGTCAAAAATTTGGAATTCAGGGATATCCCACATACATTGTTCTGGATAGCGATGGATCCACCATTCTGGGGCAGCTTTCGGCTGGTCAGGACAAAACACCGGAATCCTTTATTCAAGAGTTTGAGGATGCCACGCGGTTTAGTGCAGCCAATGTGGTCCTGTATACTTCTAAAAACCCGGATAAGGCTGATGATCTTAAATCAGCCCTGGCAGCCTTCAAAAAAGTTCAGGCTGATTTAAATGCTTGGATTGCGACTGGTCCTGTTCAAAATGATGAGAATAACAAAAAGTTTGCTGGTTTTCAGAAAGACATGCAGACTGCATTAGAGAAGTTGGATACTTTCAAATAATGTTAGTCTATCGGGTTGGGTTTTCGAACCAAAAAACACCCAAACCATCACTTTCTTCACAGGTTAGAAGATCAAGGTCGCCATCACCATCAAGGTCTAGCGTTTCAATCCGGTCGAACTTTGTGCCTTCCGGTCCGGAAATGTCTGTTGCTTGGATTTGTATTTCTGAGTTTATTTGAAGTGGAAAGAGGAAAGCACCAGAAATGGATCCCTTTGCCTGTTCACAAGTGGTTGCAATCTGAATGCTGCCATCCATTTTGAAGTCTCCTACTTTCACGGATTTGCTGGGTCCAAATTTATTTCTGTTGGAAATGGGGGCCGTTTGGAATTCGTTCCAGCCTCCTTTCCAGGACTTATCTTTGGGTTGAATGATGAAACTAATATCCATGGGGCGGATAGCCGCCGCGATGTCTTTTTTACCGTCGCCATTTATATCTGCCACATCGATAAACATCACTTCTTTACCCGCAAACCCTAGTAATATTGGTTCTGAAACCCAGGGTGCTGTATTTAAATGGTGCATGGCATAAACGCCGGATTGTTCACCCTTGCGATCCGAGTATATGATCTCACGATGGCCATCACCATCAAGGTCTTCGCCTAGAATACTCATGACCCAGGCGGCTGTCGCCAGCTTTCGCCATTCCCATTCTTCGGTCTTCCGCGCTAGCGCAAACCCTGGATTAACCAGCCAGCCTACGCTTCCGGAAGCACCTTTTGATCCGGTGATCAGATCGAGATCTCCGTCGCGGTCTACATCAAAGGCTCTCAAAAACATCCAGTTCGCCTGGTTCCGGGTGCAGGGGATGACTTCAGTCAACCATGATTCTGCCCTAAGATAATCTTTTGGGTTTTTGGGAGCCCAGTGCAAATGGATAGATCGGGTTTTTCCTTCGCTGGCTGAGATCACATCAACCCTCAAATCACCATCTAGATCCGCAAATACTGCATCTTCCACATCTGCGACCCTTCCCACCGAGACGGCGGGCCACGGTTGGATTACGTTTTTTTTGCCGGGATTCAGACACACTCTGACAGCATTGCCATTCTCCCAGCCTGTAACCACATCAGGGAGTAAGTCCCGATTAACATCCGCAATTTTCACTCCGTCGGCACCAATTTTGCCTTCAGGTTTCGATGCAGCATCGATTGTGTGCCGTTTCCATTGACTGGTGCCGCCCGTTGTTGTCGCAACGATTGCGTATCCGAAAACTAGCAATGAGAGGATTGCTTTCATCCGGGTAGTCTGTCATGTTGCGGGATTGTTGCCAATGGATTTAAACACCTTATTTCGTAATTTGCTTATCTGTCTTTTTTCTCAGGTATCAGCAATGGCGCAAATTCCGCCTGATCCTTTTGAGTCGGCGAAGGAGGGTTTTGAAGAATTGGGAGGTGAAAATCATCAGTTTATTGCCCCCGATCTCATTGAAAAATTGACGGCGAAAGTCAAACCAACCATCGTCACAGTTCGACAGATCGGTCGCGATGGCGAACAGCGTGGGGTCGGTACTGGGTTTGTCGTCGATAAGACAGGGCTGATTGCTACGAACTTTCATGTTATTGGAGAAAGTCGACCGATCGAAGTTGAATTTAGTGATGGAACCGTTCTTCCAGTGGCTGAGATTCACTCCAGTGATCGGAATTTTGACCTTGCTGTGCTTCGAGTTGATCCCAAAGGGAAGGAGCTTCAGTCATTGGCCCTGGGAGAATCGGACAGCTTAAAACAAGGTCAATTTATCGTGGGGTTTGGAACTCCTTTGGGATTAAAATTTAGTGTGGTGTCCGGTGTGATTTCGGCAATTCGAAAATTGGAAAAAGACTTTTTGGGTGAAGAAACACCTGACTACCCAATGATTCAGATCGCAATGCCCATTGAGCAGGGAAATAGTGGTGGGCCGATCGTAAATTTGGATGGAGAAGTGATGGGAGTGGTTACCCTGCGACATCGGGTAAAGGAAAATCTCGGTTTTGCCGTTCGCAGCAAAGATTTGAAGGCCATTTTAGAAAAACCCAACCCTGTTCCGATGGAACGTTGGAAAACCATAGGAACTCTTGATCCCCGGCAATGGACCGTTGTAATGAAGGGAGACTGGCAACAGCGTGCTGGAGTGATTATCTCGAAAACTCCCGGTTCCGGTTTTGGAGGGCGGACATTGTGCCTTTCCGAAACTACTGTTCCCGAGGGTGCTTATGAAGTCTCTGTAAAAGTAAGGTTGGACGATGAATCGGGAGCGGCTGGCCTCGCATTTTCTTCAGACGCAGGCGACATTCACTATGGTTTTTATCCCAGCAATGGAAAGCTGCGTCTGACTCGCTTCAATGGACCAGATGTTTACAGTTGGCAGATTCTCGCTGATCAAAAAGTTGAGTCTTACGAATCAGGGGAGTGGAATCATCTCAAAGTTAGGGTGGATGGCGGTACAATCTCGACATTTGTGAATGGAAAAGAAGCGATAGTGGTCAGCGATAGTGGTTTGCTGGGGCGCAAAGTTGGTTTGTGTAAGTTCCGCAAAACCAACGCCCAATTTCGGGAGTTTCGAGTCGGCTCCAAACTTGATTTTGGGAAACTTTCAGAGGTTCAGTTGAAAGATTACCAGTCAGAAATGAAAGCTTTTGTTGAATCCCGCGACAAAGATGCGGCGCTCGGAAAATTTGCGATCAATCATGAGGCCAGCCAGAGGTTTCTTGAAGAACAAGCCGAGCAATTTGAGTTGCTGGCTAAAGACATTAGAAATCTCAAATCAGGA
>JBGSJM010000334.1:0-5811 GCA_041742015.1 Verrucomicrobiales bacterium
CGGGCTCGCCTGGTAGAGATCCATGAATCTAGCTCAATCACAAAAATTCTTGAAAGATTGCGGGAACTGGGGCTCAATGTGGATCATTTCTCGTCGCAGGATAAACCGCTCTTTGAGGTGATAGAAGGTGTTGGTGAAAACGCCAAACGAACTTCCGTTTTCAGTGTTCCAGATATTTTGCAAACCGTTACCGAAATCGGTAAGCGGGGTATGCAGTTGCAGCGATTTAAAGGATTGGGAGAGATGAATGCCAAAGAGTTATTTCTCACTACGATGGACCCAAAAACGCGCCGTCTGCTCCGAGTGAAAATGGACGAAGAAAATCAAGTCGAAGCTGACAAGATGTTTACCGTCTTAATGGGGGATGTTGTCGAGCCGCGCCGCCAGTTTATTGAAGATAATGCCCTAAACGTCAGAAACCTCGATATCTAATTTAAAATTCTAAACGTTTTTCCGGCGGGAATCTTTCTGCCGGGAATTACCTACTTACTACTGCAATGCCAGACGAACCACAGAATCCACCTCCATCTTCTTCTGATAATGATCGGATTCAGCCAATTTTGGTTGAGGATGAAATGTCGAATTCGTTTCTCGACTATTCGATGTCGGTTATTATTTCACGTGCTCTGCCGGATGTGCGGGATGGGCTTAAGCCGTCACAACGTCGGATTCTTCTTGCGATGAACGATCTCGGGTTGGCCCCGGGAAAGAACTACAGAAAGTGCGCCAAGATTTGCGGAGATACCTCCGGTAACTATCACCCTCACGGTGAGGCGACAATCTATCCGACTCTTGTCAATATGGCTCAGCATTGGACGATGCGGGAGATCCTGATTGATGGGCAGGGGAACTTCGGTTCGGTTGAAGGCGATCCTCCGGCGGCGATGCGATATACAGAGGCCCGCCTCACCCATCTCGGAAATGCCCTGATGGCCGACATGGAGAAGGATACGGTCGATTTTGCGAGTAACTACGACGAGACGCGGGAAGAACCTGTGGTGTTCCCGGCGGCGTTTCCCAATCTGCTGGTTAATGGCGGAACTGGTATCGCGGTAGGGATGGCGACGAACCTGCCGCCTCATAACCTGGGCGAAGTGGTTGATGGAGTTTGCGCGACCGTTGATAATCCGAATATTTCGATTCGCGAATTGCAGCAGTATATCAAAGGGCCGGATTTTCCGACAGGATGTACCATTCTCGGTACCAAGGGTATCAATGATTATATGGCCACTGGCCGCGGAAGTATCAAAGTCCGGGGACGTGCCGAAATTATTGAAGATGCCAAAGGGCGGAACCAGATTGTGATCACCGAGATTCCCTATGCCGTGAACCGGGCTCGTCTCGTGGAGCGAATCGCTGAACTGGCCAATGAAAAGATATTGCCTGAAATCTCGGCGGTCCGGGATGAATCAGACGAAAATAACCGCGTCGTTGTTGATTTGAAGCGGGATGCCAGGCCCCAAGTTGTGCTGAATAACCTATATAAATTTACAGCTCTGGCGTCTTCATTTTCGGCAAACATGCTGGCGATTGATAACCGCCGCCCTCGGTTGTTGTCGGTAAAGGATGCAATCGTATGTTACATCGAGCACCGCCGCGAGGTGATTTTGCGCCGGACCAGATATTTGCTGCGCAAGGCGAACGAACAGGCCGAGCGACTGGAGGCTTATTTGTTGGCGTTGGGCAATCTGGATGATTTTATCAGGATGATTCGTGATTCGAAGAATCGCGATGAAGCCCGCGAAAAGATCAAGGCTTATGATTTTGCGGTCAGTGCGGCTGAGGCACTCGGCATTTTTATGCGCGGACAGGACAGTCTTTTGATCAAGGAAGGTCGCTATACCCTGACGGATCGTCAAGTCGAGCACATTCTTGAGCTTCGCCTTTATCAGTTGGTGGGATTGGAAAGAGAGAAAATCAAGGCTTCTTACGATACCCTTCTCGATGAAATTCGTGATTTGATGGATATTCTGGCGAGAGAAGAGCGGGTTCTTGCCATCATCAAAGATGAACTCCAGGAGGTAAAAGCCAAATGGGCCACCCCGAGGAAAACCGATTTTGCGGCGGATACCGGGGAAATCGCCAACGTTGAGTTGATCGCCAATGATTCCAACGTGATTACGATTTCGCATCGGGGCTACATCAAGAGGACGCCTGCTTCCGAATTTCGCACTCAGGCCCGCGGTGGCAGAGGGCTCAAGGGAATGGAAACCCGGGAATCGGTAGATGAGGATGAGGAGGACGATTTTGTGGAGCATCTCTTTGCGGCAACCGCTCATGATTATCTGATGTTTTTCACCAATACGGGGCGGGTTTACATCGAGAGGGTTTACCAAATTCAGGAAGGTTCGCGAACATCCAAGGGGCGGTCGATTAATAACTTTCTCAATCTCCAGCCCGAAGAGAAAATCGCTGCCATTTTGAGAATCGAAGCAGTTGGGGCCGAGGACAAAAACGCCACGTTTACCGATGATCAATTTGTCTTTTTTGCAACCCGCAGCGGCAAAGTGAAAAAGACGATGTTATCAGATTTCAGGAATTTCCGGAAAGACGGGATCATCGCCATCAAAATCGAGGAGGGAAATGAATTGATCGATGTCAAGCTCACCAATGGAGACGACGATATCTGTCTCGTAACCAGCAATGGTTATTGCGGTCGTTGTCATGAAAGTGACATCAGATCGATGGGGCGGAATTCGTCCGGCGTTCGGGGGATTCGTCCCCGGGAGGGAGATGCCCTCGTCGCCCTGGTGGTGGCTGGGGAAGGGCAGCTCCTTGTGGTGAGTGAGAGAGGTCTGGGCAAACGCACCGAATTTTCCGACTACCCATCGAAGGGGCGCGGCGGCAAGGGGGTCATCACCATGAAAGTAACCGAGCGCACCGGGAAGGTGGTCAAGGCTCTTCAGGTCATTGAATCCGACGAGGTGATGCTCATGACCGATGGTGGTCAAAGCGTTCGTCTGCGTTGCAATAACATCAGTGTGATCGGAAGAAACACCCAGGGGGTAAAACTCATGAATCTGAAAGACGGGGAATGTATCCAGGATGTTGCTCGGGTCGTTTCTGATGATTCAGGAGATGGCGTCGCTTCGGTTAAATACGCAATTCCTGAGGCCGTTGTCCCCGAAGTCGAATTCGATTCGGAAGACGAAGAGGATGCCGGGGACGAAGAAGAATGAGAGTTGAAAGCCTCAAACGCCCGGCAGATCGTTTGCCGGGCGTTTAAAACGCAGCCTGGTTAGGGCAGAACCTTGACTCGTATGTAGTCGTAGTGAATTTCGCTGTCAGGATCGTGCGCCTGAATCGCAAAGGTTCCTTCACTGATTTTGCGTCCCTTGAAATTGCTGGTAGGGCCCTCCGCCGGTTCTTCGAAATCAACCGTGGTTTCACCGTTCACCTTGATCGTGATGTGCTTGTCGATCACGGTGATGTGATACTCAAACCACTCGCCATCCTTGTTGGGTGCGGTTTTGCGGACATCGTTGTCACCTGCTGGTTCCTTTTCTCCCTCCTTCAGCACGATGATGTTTTTTACCCCGTAAAGACTTCCGGTTTTCTTGGGGTCTTTGTGGGTGGCGTTGACCTGGCATTCATAACCGTTGTCCGGCCAGCCGGTCTCCTGGACTTTGGTATGAAAATAGACCCCGCTATTGGCCCCAGGGAAGGTTTTCGCCCTTACCTTTAGTTCGAAGTTCTTGAAATTGCCCCCATTGACCGGGCCCGTGTAAAAAATGTGACTGCGCCCACCTTTGACGATTAATTCTCCCTCTTTGACTGAGTAGGACTCGGGATTTTCCTTTGAAATGGTCCATCCACTCAAATCTTGCTTGTTAAACAGATCAACAAAGCCGTCTTCCGCTTGCAGGTTTCCGAGGGCCAAAAAAGCCATCGCCGCCATCATCATGTTTGTTTTCATCGTAGGTTTGAACATACCAATACTTAAGCCGAATCCTCAGGGAAAGCGCAAGAAGATAAGTAACGGATTGATTAATCCATTTGCGATCTACCAATCCGCGACTTTTTTGCCCGTAAATGTCAAAATCACCTCTGAAAATCGGACTTGCAGGCTTTGGAAACGTAGGAGCCGGCGTTTACAAGAATCTTGAGAAAAACCGTGCTCTTCTGAAAAAGAGGACGGGACGCGATATTCTGGTTCACCGGGTGGCGGTTCGTGATAAAACCAAAAAACGTGAAGTTTCTCTCCCCAAGGAAAACGTCACCACCAATCTCCTGGATTTGATCAATGACGACGAAATTGAGTTGGTCGTGGAGTTGATCGGGGGAGTGGACAAGGCCTTTGAATTCGTAAAAGCCGCCCTGGAAAAAGGAAAAACCGTCGTCACCGGAAACAAGGCCCTCCTGGCTGAACGGGGTAGGGAGCTTTTCGAAGTGGCTCGTGCCAACGAAACTTCGATCTACTACGAAGCCGCCGTCGCCGGTGGGATTCCAATCATCAAGACAGTTCAGGAATCGCTGATCGGCAATCATATCCAGTCAGTCGCGGGCATTATTAACGGCACCTGCAACTACATCCTTTCGCGGATGAGTGATGCGGGGCTCGAGTACAGCGCTGCCCTGGAGGAGGCGAAAAAGCTCGGTTATGCCGAGGCTGATCCCACCCTGGATGTCAGTGGGTGGGATGCCGCTCACAAAGCCATCATTCTCGCCTCCCTCAGCTACGGTCGCTGGGTTCCCGCTGAAGAGATTTATGTCGAGGGGATTGAAAAAGTCACCAAGCCCGATATCGAATTTGCCAACAGCCTCGGATACACCATCAAGTTGCTTGCCATCATCCGCCTTCACGATGATAAAAATGGGGCCATCGAGGTCCGGGTCCAGCCCTCCCTCGTGAAGAAAGATCACATTCTTTCCTCGGTCCGTGGGGTTTTTAATGCCATCATGGTCACGGGGGATGTGGTCGGGGAAACCCTCTTTTACGGCTCTGGAGCCGGCCAGGATCCGACCTCCAGTTCAGTGATTGGCGATATTGCCGATGCCGTGGCCCGGGATCACGAAGACGCCGGGGTTGGCTTTGTGATTCACGATCTTTACGGGAAACCTTTAAACGTCAATGAAAGCGTTTCGAAATACTACCTCCGTGTCCAAGTGGTCGACAAGCCCGGATCCCTGGCCAAGATTGTTACCATCCTCGGAGAACACAACATCGGAATTCTCTCCGTCATCCAGCCCGAAGACCACGAAGAGGAAACCGCTCCCGTGGCTTTGACCCTGCACTTTGCACCCTTCGGAATCATGCGGGCAGCGAGGAAAAAAATCGCAGAATTGGATTGTATCCGGGGCGAGCCCGTTTTGATGAGAGTCGAGACTTTGTGATGGAGCGGTGGAGTCGTGGCGGCCCCGGCGTCAATCCCGAGTCACAGATTGAGGCCATGGCGGCCCCGGCGTTAATCCCGAGTGACAGATCGAGGCCATGGCGGCCACGGCATCAAACCCGAGTGACAGATCGATGCCATGACAGCCACGGCATCAATCCCGAGTGACAGATCGAGGCCATGGCGGCACCGGCGTCAATCCTGAGTCACAGATTGATGCCATGGTGGCCCCGGCGTCAATCCCGAGTGACAGATTGAGGCCATGGCTTCTTTTCCTCGTTTACGAGAACGTATGCGGACACCCCGGTGCGAGTGAAGGATTTCTACGACATGAACTACATCCGCAACGGCGCGGCCGCTCCACCGGAGGATGTGCCGCCGCCAGTGCTGTAGTAGAGTGACGCTTATGTGGGGCCGAGGGACGGACGTAGCGGTGGCGTCCCGCCGCCGTTTAGGCATGGTACTTCGCTCAAGCGGC
>JBGSJM010000335.1:0-6824 GCA_041742015.1 Verrucomicrobiales bacterium
GGCCGCCTTCTTCCGCAACACCACCCAGGGAGCTCTCGACGGCAATGTGAAAGACGGCAGAGGGCCCATCCTCCTCATCCCCAGTTCGGAGGACAAACCACGCTGGAAAAATCTACCCACCGAAATCGCCGAGGCTACCAAACAACGCGATGACCGCCGCAAGGCCGCTCGCACCGAGTTCGACACCTGGCTCGCCGCTGCCAAACCCGAGCACCTCGATCAGGATGTGCCAACAAATGGTCTGAAGTTGCATCTCCCGCTCACTGAAGGGGTGGGCAATGATATTGCCAATGCCTGTGGCTCGCCTGCCCGCGCCAAAGCACTCGGCCAGATCTCCTGGACACCGGGTGGCAAGCTCGGTCCGGCACCAGTCTTCAAAGAGGGCAGCACCTTCGAGGTCAGCGATACGGGTGATTTTGAGCTGAACCAGAGTTTCAGTTACGGTGCCTGGGTCAAAGCAGGTCGCAACGGTGTTTTCGGGGCGATCATGGCTCGCATGGACGAGAAAAATGGCTACCGGGGCTGGGATCTCTGGCAAAATGACCGCAGCATCTCCGCGCACATCATCGACAAATGGCAGGACAATGCCATCAAGGTCAGTACTGCTGATGCCGTGCTCAAACCGGGTGAATGGCAGCATGTTTTCGTTACTTATAACGGAAGTGGCAAAGCGGCTGGCATCCAAATTTACATCAACGGCGCGCCGCAGAAGCGCCTCCGGGTGGACGCAAATACCATCAAGCCAAAGGCCAGCATCCGCACCACGACACAGTTGAAAATCGGCCAGCGGAGCGATGGCGCGGTTTTTGCCGATGGCAGTGTGCAGGATGCCCGCATTTATGACCGCCTCCTCACCGAGGGCGAAATCAAGACGCTTTCAGATGTCGGCCCGCTGCGAGCCATGCTCTCCACTGCGAGTGACAAACGTACTCCCCAGCAGCGCAACGCCCTTTTTACCCACTATCTCGCCACCCGTGACGACGATTGGCAGAAGCACGATGCCACCATCAAGCAGTTGGAGGCCGAAAAAGAGGCCATCCGCGCCCGCAACCCCATCACCCATGTCCAGGAGGAGGTAAAAAACGTCATGCCGATGGCCAATATTCTGATGCGAGGTGCCTACGACAAACCGGGAGAGAAAGTCAGCGCCGAGATTCCTGCTGCACTGGGTAAACTGGATGAAAAAGCCCCTCGCAACCGCCTCGGGCTGGCCCAGTGGTTTGTCGATCCGAAAAATCCGCTTACCACCCGGGTTTCGGTGAATCGCCTCTGGCAGGAACTGTTTGGTCAGGGCATCGTAAAGTCTGCGGATGACTTTGGGATCATGGGGACGGCTCCGACCCATCCCGAGCTGCTCGACTACCTTGCTGTGGAATTCCGTGAAAGTGGGTGGGATGTCAAAAAGATACTCAAACTGATGCTTACCAGCGCCGCTTATCGCCAGAGTGCTGTCACCACACCCGAGAAGCTCGAAAAAGACCGGGACAATTCGCTGCTCAGCCGGGGGCCCCGCTTCCGCATGGATGCTGAAATGGTGCGTGACTACGCCCTCGCCGCCAGTGGGACCCTGTCGCCGAAAATGTATGGCCCGGCCACCCGCCCCTATCAACCCGAGGGCATCTGGGACGTTGTCGGCCTGCCCGGCGGCGACACCCGCAACTACGTTCAGGATAAAGGCGAAAACCTCTACCGCCGCACGCTTTACAACTTCTGGAAGCGCATGGCCCCGCCTCCGAATCTGGAAGTTTTCAATGCACCGAGCCGCGAAGCCAGTTGCGTCCGCCGCGAGCGCACCAACACTCCGCTTCAGGCCCTCGTGACCATGAACGACCCGCAATTTGTCGAAGCCGCTCGCAAGCTTGCCGAAAAAGCGCTCGAGGTCGGCGGAAACGACGATGCCAAAGCCTTCGGTTTTATGGCTGAGCGGGTCCTCTGCCGCCCATTCACCACCAATGAGCAACCCATTGTCGAAGCCAGTCTCAAAGACCTTCGTGCCCACTATTCGCAGAACCCGGCCGATGCCGAAGCGCTCCTCAAAGTAGGCGAATCACCCGTAAATGACAAACTCGCCAAACCCGAACTCGCCGCCTGGACCATGCTTTCAAATCAACTCTTCAATCTCGATGAAGTTCTGACCAAGTAATTCCAACACTCCACTTGGAACGGCGGCGGGACGCCACCGCTACTCCAACACTCCACGACTCCAACACTCCATTTCTCCACGACTCCAACCATGAACCACTTCTCTCGTCGCCAGTTCTTTAGCTCCGGCTCGCACCTCCTCGGTGGAGCGGCGTTGACATCGTTATTTGGCCAGAATCTGGCACAGGCCGCCAAATCCCATCAGGCAGTTGGTCCGCACTTTGCGCCAAAGGCCAAGCGGGTCATTTACCTCCACATGGTGGGTGGTCCTTCGCAGATGGACTTGTTCGATTACAAGCCGGAGATGATGAAGTGGTATGACAAAGATCTTCCCGACAGTATCCGTCAGGGCCAGCGGCTCACCACCATGACCAGCGGACAGGCGCGGTTTCCAGTCGCACCGTCGAAATTTCAATTCAGCCCGGCCGGTCAGTGCGGGATGATGATGAACACTGAGCTGCTCCCGAATTTGGCGAAAAAGGCCGATGAAATCTGCTGGATGCGCTCGCTCCACACCGAGGCGATTAATCACGAGCCCGCCATCGCCGCCATGCAGACCGGAAATCAGGTCGGTGGTCGGCCCTGCCTGGGTTCGTGGGCTTCTTACGGCCTGGGATCGACCAATGAAAACCTGCCCACCTTTGTCGTGCTCGTCGCCACCCCGTCGAATCGCGAGCAGGAGCAGGCCATCTCCTCGCGTTTGTGGAGCAGCGGCTACCTCCCGGGGGAACACGCCGGGGTGAGTTTCCGCAGCAAGGGAGATCCCATTCTTTACATCAACAACCCGCCCGGTGTTCCGGACAGCGTGCGCAAGCGCACCATCGAAGGTCTGAATGCCCTCAACCAACTCAATTACCAGCAGATCGGTGATCCCGAGACCCACACTCGCATTCAGCAATACGAGATGGCCTTCCGCATGCAGGCCAGCGTGCCGGAACTAACCGACCTCAGCAAAGAGTCCGAGGCCACCATAAATCTCTACGGGCCGGATGCGAAGAAGCCCGGTTCCTTTGCCAACAGTGTGCTGATGGCCCGTCGTCTTGCCGAGCGCGGGGTGCGCTTCATCCAGCTTTACCACAACAACTGGGACCACCACAGCAACGTTGGCGGCCGCATGCCCAGCCAGTGCCGGGATGTGGACCAGCCCTGTTACGGCCTGCTGGAGGATTTGCGGCAGCGCGGCATGCTCAACGACACCCTCGTCATCTGGGGCGGCGAATTTGGTCGCACCATCTACTCCCAGGGCGGCCTTTCGAAGGAAAACTACGGACGCGACCACCATCCCCGCTGTTTCAGCATGTGGATGGCTGGCGGCGGTGTGAAAGGCGGCTCGATCTACGGCGAGACCGACGACTTCAGCTACAACATCGTCAAAGACCCGCTCCATATCAGTGATTTCCACGCCACCGTGCTGCATTTGCTCGGCTTCCACGCCGACCGTTTCAGCTTCAAAACCCAGGGGCTGGACGGCAAACTAATCGGCATTAATCCCGCGAAACCGGTCAAGGATTTGATGGCGTAGGGCGCTTCAAGTGGAGTTCAGTTCTTAAGTCAAATTTTCCAAACGTTTGTCCCCAGACCCCAATTTAACAGGGTACAACGAGCGATTCAACAGGGTACAATCACAGACACAACAGGGTACAGTCTCAAATTCCGGTTTTATTTCAAATCCGGCCAAATCAGCCGGTTAAATGCCTTTGGGAGACGCCAATCGAATCAAACCTCATTCTCGTCTGATAAAATCAAATGCTCATCGGAAGTTCCGATGAGCATTTGCCACCATCATATGAGCATTTGCCACCATCATACGAGCATTTGCCACCATCATACGAGGATTTGCCACCATCATACGAGCATTTGCCACCATCATATGAGCATTTGCCACCATCATATGAGCATTTGCCACCATCATATGAGCATTTGCCACGATCATATGAGCATTTGAATTTTACAAATTTGTCACAGAAATCTGACTTTACGGATAAACAAACATCTTTTAGATATTTATTATGACCATTTCCGAAAAAACATTTGCTGATCGCCTGGGCCGTGGAAGCCGATTACTCAGCGCGGTAGAACTCTTTGAGCCTGATTTTGCCCCGGCTGACGTTGATCTGGCCCCGGCTTCTTTTGGTCCCTATTTGGACAGTCTGGACGCAACCAATCTCGCAGTGGGCGAAGCGATCGATGTCTTTCGGGTAGCGGCGGGAGAACGGGTCCGGTTTGTCAGGGAACTCAAGCCCCTCACCACCCGGATCATCAACTACGTGAAAAGCAACAAGGCCTGGAACAAGCATCTGCCCTCTTTGAAAAGCGTGGCGGACAAGCTGCGCGGGTATCGCAACAAAAAGGTGGCTCCTCCCAGAGCGGGTGGGGACACGGAGGCCCAAACCCGCGCCCGGCAAACCGGGGAACAAAGCTTTGCCGACATCGCCGGATTATTCAGCCGCTTGGTTGGTGCCCTGGAAAAGATTGAGGGCTACGCTCCGCCCGCCGCAGAAATCTCCCTGGCGAGCTTGCAGGTACTCGCGACGCAACTGATCCAGCACAACGAGGATGTCCCCAACGCCGAGCAGGAGTTAAAACTGTTCCAAAAAGAGCAGCGGTGCGCTCCCAATACGGCCAAAAAAGCGAGATGTGGGCAGCGGTCCGCGGGATCCGGGTGTGAAGGTTTTGGGGTCCTCTCTCGCCTCTGGAATACATCCAACAATACGTTGATGTCCAACGTCACTTTCACTTGTTCTTCTTTTCCAGATGCTCGCGGTAGATTTCCTCGCCGCCAACCTCCGGCGAGATGATGCCGGTGGCCCGAACGACATCGGGCTGAAATAGACGTTGGAGACGCTCTCTCAAATTGCGTGCCTGTCGCGCCAGGAACTCCTCCGCTGAAGTCCCCTGCGCCGCCGAGTAGGCGCGGAGAAAGGCAAAATCTTCATCCGACAAAGGTATCGTAATGCTGCTCATGGTTCGACAATGCCACAGGTTCGCACTGCTGCCAAGTCCGCTACGCGGCTGCCTCAGCCTTTTTGTTTTCCAGATTCGATGCCGCAGGTGGTTGTCAAAAATATCATTATTTTTCTCCAGCAAAGCGGAAATCGGCCATGAAAACGGCTTGACCCGATGGGGAAAATATTTCAAGATTAATGAATAAGAAAGACAGCCAATGAAAGCATTTTTACTCGTTTCTCCACCTGTACCACCTCGAACCCGGCTGGAACAGCCCCCTGGCGAAAAGGACTTTAAAAAGCAAATTCTAGGCAGACAGTCAGTTTTCTTATCAATTTTCGTTGTCCTAACCGGCCTCGCCTTAGTTCAGCCATTGCAAGGACAGACCGCCCCTCCTGCCCCCGCACTCCCCGACGTTGCCGCGAAAGGTCCTGTGCCCGACCGCCTCCCCGACCCGGCGAAGTGGGTGAAGGTGTTTGAAACAAAAGAGAGCGTGGCAGGCAGGAATGGAACAGAATGGACCAACGAGGGAATCATCCTCAATAACGTGATTCATCTTCCGGGCACCTATACCACCGATGCGGCGGTGCGTGCCAAAATCCGTGTAGGTTCTGGAGTCGTTCTTTGCCTTCGAAATTTCAATTCCCGATTTCGCACCATTGGACCGGATTTCAGCAAACATGTCATTAAAGTTGCAAAGAGGACTAAAGGCTCGGATTCGATCATGGCAGAGTTTCCATTTGATCCGCCCCCAGCGACCGCTACGGAGATAGAAGTCGAGTTCATCGCTGTGGGCAATATTTTGAGGGTCGCCGTGGATGGCAAGGTAATCGGCAGTCTTTTGGACGACGAGGGCCCCTATGCGGGCGAATCCTCTGTTTATAGCAGCGGCGGCGGCATCATCCGCGAAATCGCCTGGCAGTCCCTTGATCTTCCCAAACCCGGAGACGAAAAGCTGGCCATGCCGCCGAAGATGGGTGCTGAGCAGGAGCAGCCCGACATCACAATTCCCGAGCTGGCGGCGCTGGATGCCCAGTTTCGGAAGCTCCAGGCCGAGCGCGTCACCGCACCATTCGAGACCGCTGTGGCGAAGCTGAACTCCGGCTACGTCAGTGGACTTGACCGTGAGATTCTCAAGGAGAAAGCCGCCGGTCACCTCGATGGCATCATCGCTCTGGAAGCGGAAAAGGATCTCATCGCCCGGAAACAACCCGTGCCACCCCAGGACGAGCCTCAAACCACCGCTGCCCTCAAAGGTCTGCGAGCCAAATACCGCACCGCATTCGCGAAATTAAACGAGCAGCGGATCGCCAGTCGCAACCTGATCGTTGAGCCATTTATCGCCCGTCTCAAGCAACTCGAAACCGACCTCACGAAAAAGGACCGTGTCAGTGATGCCAAGAGCGTGCGGCAGTATCGCGAGGGACTGGGCACGGATGCGGATCCCCAGCGGGCCAGCGCCTCCAGCAAGTATCCTAAGGGTGATGACCGCAAGGCGGCAGAGTGGGTGCTCAGAATGGGTGGCACTGTCACAATTGTCGAGGACGGAAGGCAAACGCGGGTGAGCAATGCTGCGCTTCTTCCTCGCAACAAATTTGAAATCAAGGAAGTCCGCCTGGAATTCAAGACTGATCAACCACCCAAGGTGCCGATAGAGGATCTTCTGCCGATTGCGGGACTGAAGGATTTGGGCTCCCTGCGCATCGAAAGCGTGCCGACGCTGCTGGATGAAGACC
>JBGSJM010000336.1:0-27874 GCA_041742015.1 Verrucomicrobiales bacterium
CGGCTGTCACTAGCGTCTATCGGAAGGCAATCGACGCAGCTATTGGTAGGGCTGTTGACCAGGTGTCCGATGAAGACCGCTATCAACTGGAAATGACCTTTTCGCGAGGACTTTACACTGGCTGGCTTGCTGGGATCAACAACCAAAAATTAGTCCACGCCAGATATGGAAAGAAGCGAGGTGCTTATATCGGTTGTGTTTCTGAAATCGGTAAAGACTGGCTCTCCGTGAAAAATCCCAATGTCCCTTTGAAAAAAGGGGATGGTTTGGTGATCGACAATGGAGGTGATACGAATCATGAACAGGGCGGGCGGATTTACGATCTGCTGGATGATCAGATTTACTTTCAAAATGGAAAACTAGATACTTCGCAATTGAAAGTTGGAGACCGTATCTGGAAAACCGATGACCCCTCCCTTACAAAAAAACTACAAAAGTCCTGGAAAGCTGGCACCGATAAACTTAAATCGAGAACACCCTTAAGATGGAAGGTGAAGGGTGCTGTTGGCGAAAAATTAGCTCTTATCGACTTGGATTCTGGAATTTTGGTGACGTCTGAGATTACCCTTGTCAAAGCTGAAAATCGCCCGCTCACTGGAGACTTCCTCTTTATCAAATTGGGACGACTCGGAAATACGCCATTTACCCTGGTGACTCTTGATACAGAGGATTTGGCCCACGACGTCATTCTTCCGGTGAGCGAAATTAACCAAATTCGACGTGCTTTGGTTGAGATATTAACCGCACCCAAAGTTGAGTGTAAGACTCCGGCCGGAGCGGTCTCCGTAAACGATCTACTCCCCAATTTGGTTGCTGCTGAAACCAAAGTAGTTGCCCATGTAATGCGGGTGCTTTGTCGCTGCGAAGATCAGATTAGTGCGGCTCTCGAAGAGGGAGTTGGGCAACTTTATCTGGATCTTGAGGATGTGCGACGTTATCGGGATGTGGTGAACTCCATTCGATGTGAATCCCCACAGACCCGAATCTTTTTGGCGACGCCAAGGATCCAGAAAGCTGGTGAAAGTGGTCTTTTTCGGGTGGTGGAAAAAGCCCGTCCCGATGGCGTCCTGGTGCGAAACCTCGGCGGAGTCAAATGGTTCAGTGAACGCCGAGAGTTTGCCATGGTGGGAGATTTCTCACTGAATGTAGCCAATCCGATTTCTGCCAGTTTCTTTATGGAATACGGATTTGAAAATCTCACGGTTTCTTATGATTTAAATATTCGCCAGGTCCTTGATTTATTGGCATTAGTGCCGCCAAGTTGGTTTGAGTTAACCCTGCATCAACATATGCCCATGTTTCATATGGAGCATTGTGTGTTTTGTGCTTTCATGTCAACGGGGACCGATTCGACCAATTGTGGACGCCCCTGTGACCGCCATCAGGTCGAGTTAAAAGATCGGATAGGCCAAAGACATATTCTGAAGGCCGATGTGGGGTGTCGAAACACACTTTTCAATGGTCGGGCTCAAACGGGTGCCAAATTCTTCGACAGCCTCAAACAAGGAAATTTGAAGGCGTTTCGTATCGAACTGTTGAACGAATCAAAAAGTGAAGCTCGAAAAATCATCAATATTTATCATCAGCTAATTGAAGAGAAAATTGACGGCAAACATCTCTGGCAGAAACTAAAAGCTGAATCTCGATTGGGAATTGTAGAAGGCACCCTTGACGCTACAAATGGTTCGCTTGGATTCTGAGAATTTTTTAAGAAAAGTGGCTCGACCCAGATTTGAACTGGGGACACAAGGATTTTCAGTCCTCTGCTCTACCAACTGAGCTATCAAGCCTTTTTCTGGCCCACTCTAAAGAGCGGAACATTATTTACTCATCAATGAAGGAAAAACAAACGAAAACTTTCGGAATAAATTCTTTTTTACTCCAAGGGTTTAAAGTTCAATGCAGGTCTTGGTCAGTTTTTCGAGACCATCCTCGGTCACAAGGTAGTTTTCCTCGATTCTAATCCCAGCGCGAAGAGTGTTAGTGTAGATCCCCGGTTCGGCGGCGAAGACGTCGCCAACCTCGAAACACTCATCCCAGTTTGGGTTTAAATGGGGACTTTCGTGCGGATAAAGGCCGATCCCATGGCCCAAGTGATGAAAAAATGCACCTTTTTGGTAGCCGTCGAGTATTGACTTCACTTCGTGGTATAGACCACGACAGGAAATCCCTGGGCGAACTTGGTGTTCGATTACTTTGAAGGCACTTTTGATGACTTCAAAGGCTTTGAGTTGCTCGTCATCGGGTGATTGGTTAACAGCGAATGTTCGGCAATTGTCTGCGTGGTAGCCGCGGTAGGCTGGGCCAAGATCAAGAATCATTAGTTCACCCGCCCCGAGGGGCCGATTTCTTGGGGGACCGCCCGGAGAATTAGACTGGTAATCGTTGCCACAGGCGGTAAGGGCTTCTCCGGCGGCGGTCACTCCAGCCATTTGCAATTGGGCAAAGACTTCGAGTTCTGTTAAGCCTGGGGTGATGATCTCCCTCGCCTTTAAATACATGGCATGGGTGCAGTTAATGGCGTGTTTTAGTAAGCCGATTTCGTCAAGATCCTTCTTCCGTCGCAAACGAAGGAGATCTTTGTCTAGATTAATCGGCTTTGGGCCAATGATTTCCCGATATAACGTTGGACAGGAGGAGTGCTCGGTAGAATCGATTGCATTCGGTTTATCAAGAGTGGCGGCAATAAGCGAAATTTGATCCTGTCGCAGGGTGCAGAGTAGAGAAGCTTCAAAGACGACTACTTTCGAAGCAGCGTGGTGGTTGGGCTCAGCATTGGGAGCGTAGAGTGTGCAACCGCCTTCCACATCGAGAATTGCAGCCGCATTCATCAGTGGATGGTGCCAATAGCCCGTGAGCCAATGAATATTTTCGCGGGAGGTTAGCAGGAGGCGGTAGGCACCCAAGGCGTCCATCGCCATGCGGAGGCGATTTTGTCGGGCATGGCACAAATCAATCGAAAGGTGTGGCAGTTGATTCATAATAGTATCGGCCTATTGATACTTGGTAAAAAAGAGATAGTCGAGTTCAAGTAAACGGCGGCGCAATGGTAACGCCGCAGTTGCAATTCCCACCATAGCAGCCATTCCGAGGCCAATTCCACCGTAGCTGATATTAAAAAACATCATTCCCGAAGCAAAGACAATGGACCCGAGGCAGAAGCCGATGCCCGACAAAAAGGCACTTCTTAAATCTTCCAGATAGAGCAGCGCCCGGAAAAGAAAGGCATAGATAACGAAAAACACATTTCCGACAGCCGCACACTTTATACCCAGTTCCGTGAAGATCGTGCTGTCAAGTTGTTCGACCAGAGCAGGAGCAAAAAGGAACAACCCCCCGGAGAAAACGATCTGAGTAAGTGCGGTATTTAGACAACCAGTCCCGACTGCTTTCTCAACATCGTATCGGGAAGATTCAATATCATCGAGCGTGCCCGTTCCTAAAATGTAGGTCGAGAAATTCTGATAATTTCTCGCGATTTCCGAGCGAAAAGAATAAAAGGCGACGAAAAGAGCCGGGATCATAAAAAGCGCGGCCAGCACTCCAGACTGTTCACCGGCCGTGGGGCGCAAAAGGGAATGTTCTGTGGAATGATTTTCCACGAAAAACCAGTAAATCCATTTATCCAACCAGAAACCGAAAAGATAGAGGGGACCGCACACAAGGAAGAGCGGTTTTTGGGCTAAAAATTTCATAAATTTCCCGGACGAGTGCGAACTGCCAGTTTCTCTAGAAAGCAACGCCAGGAAAAGAATGCCAGTAGCCATTGCCCCAATTATAAGAATAGAAAGGCTTGTTTTTGAACGGATTCCCCATATGTAGGAAATTGCCGCCGAAGTGGCAAATAGCGCAAGGGCCAATAATAAGATCCGGCTTAGTGGAATGGTCTCAACCACGAAGAGTGCCACCATGAAAAAAAGTGAGACATTGCCCGCCAAAATTAGAAGCAGCCACAGGTTGAAACCTCTCTCCGGGCTTAGAAAAAAAGTAAGCAGCCCGCTCGCGAGGAGGCTGATGGCAATTCCAGTAAACAGCAACGGTTGGCGGGGGAGTTCCGCGAATTCCAATTCACCCTTGCGAGTGGAGTCGACCGAATATTGCCGAATTCCCCAGCACATTGTGGCCACCAAAAATTGCACCACGGTCAATTCCAGCGCCAAAGCCGTCGCAGTGGATACGGTGGGAGCAGACATTCTGACTAATAGAATGATAAAAGCCGAAGTGATAACGCAGAAGTCGGGCAAGAATCCTGCCTCCACTCCAAAGCGACTAAAAAGCTTCTTGTGGTGGTAACCTTCGGTTTTCATATGAGGGAGGAGAGAGAGTGAAACACCTTGGCGTAGCCTTCCATGATTTCTCGGTGATTGAACAAGGCTTCCCCAAGTCTGCGAGGGTGGTAGGCGAGGTTGTCTTTCCGTCTAATCAAAGAAATAATTGCGTTTGGAAATTCCCTTCCCTCCAGTCGGTTAGGAGTGGCAAAGCAGTCGGTTTCCATGCTGAGCCTCGGGTCGGCAAAGATACTGTCTCCATCAACCATGGAAACAACTACTGGTTTTCCGGCATGGAGGCTGTTGATGATCGCACGGTCGCCAACTTCAATTTGGCTGGGGAAGGCGACCACTGTCGCCCTTGCGATCTCTTGAATCATGTTTATTTCGGTGGTAAGCCTGACGGAAGAGGTCACGTTGGCCTTAACTATGGTATCAAAACTTTTTTGATCTCTTTCCGTGATGGAACTAAGTGAAAGTATTACAAATTTTCCGTGACCGGCACTGGATTCGATTTTTTGTATCGCAGTGACGATTCCACGGGCGGTTGTCTCCTGGTAGGAGCCAACCAGAAAAACAATCCGATAACCGATTTCTTCGCTTTCGCGGGAATAATATGCACCCCAGCGCCGCGCCGTTTCACCTTCAATTCCCTCCCGAATGATCCGAATCGGGCGGTCCGACCCGATTTTATCACGGATTTTTGTAGCTGAGGACAACGTATTAGCAAGAATCTCATCAGCCTGTGAAAGACAATGATTTCTCATTTTTTGGGTCCACTCATTACGGGCGCTCTGATAAGCTTCATATTCTGGACGCCAGACTCCTCCGTCCCTCAATTTTATAGCGCGCCGCTCTCTTTCCAGGGCGTTTAAGGGCAAACAGTCATCGACGATCACGTATTTTGCCCCGTGTTGCCGGGAGGCCACCATGGCGAGCAAAGCTGAACGAATTCCCGAATCGGCTTGGTAAATTTTAGCTTTTGGCAAATCTGCCCACTTAGAAAGTAATCTCCAAACAGGTTCGATAACCTCGGCAAGGAGTTCCCGATGTTCGACAAATGGAATTTCTCCGGAGGTCACTCCATAAACAGCTTTTATCAGCTCCCAAGAGGTTGGGTTTTTCCAGACAGCATCGAACTTCACCTTTGGGGCTAGTTCGGCAGCACTGTCAAACAGGTCGTTCATACTGGGACCGTCGAGTTTGCCCGCTTCCACTGCGCGGGCAATACTGTGAAAAAATGCGCCTGCTCTGCGAAAGGATACCGAGGACCTGCCTTTGCCTTTGCTACCGTGAAACGATAGATCAATGGTTTGGTAGCTTAGAATGTTGGGAACCGTATTTTGATCTGGGGAGATCACTTCTGAAGCGGTATTGGATATTTTCGCGACCTGAAACTGATACTTGGGAAAATCCCGCGCCAATTGACGAACGAAAACAGAATCCCCAGTTCTGCCAACCAGAGGATTCTCTTCGTAGATGTAACAAATATCAGTGTGTTCTTTTTTTTTCAAAATAGTTAAGAACTTAAACTGCCCCCCAAAACTCTTTTATTTTAGGAGATTGTCGCTCCCACACTTCGTGTTTGATTTTGGGGAGTCGGATTAGAAGATTCCTCCAGTCTCCTCGCGCACTAAAGACTTTGGCGCACTGAATTTCATAGTCGAACCCGTTCAAATTTTTGTATTTTTGGTGGAGTTCCGTTGCCGCCTCAAGTTTCTCTTCAACAATTAGGAGGGCAGAAAGAAGAGTTACGGTTTCTGGAGTGATCTTTTTACGAAGGCTAAGCCGTAGCAAACTTTCCAGTTCCTGAGCATCTGGCAAGCCGAAAGCTTGTGGACTGCGGCCCTGACTGCGGATTTCAAGGTAAGCATTTACGGCAAGACGTTCCAATGAATCTGGAATTGGTTTGGTGTTCACCTCAAGGCGATGCAGATTCGCTGCCCAGATGGCAGCGCGCTCGGACAGATCCGATATGGCGGCCTGTGCCAGCACCCGGCCTTCCCCGGAGGTAGTTGCGGCAATTTTCTCAAGTAAAGGGAGAATCTGAAGCGTACGCATCGATGTGATAGCCTCCACTTCGCGTTCGGAAACCCGATAGCCCACGGTCATTACCCGCTTCATAACCGCTTCGTAGTTCTTTTGGATCAACTGCAAGTTGTTCGCCATTTCAACGGCACCATCAATCGAATTAAACGGATTTCCGACTTCAAAGCCTTCCGAAGCCTGAAAGTAATTCTGGTGCGATTCTCGGTTAAACTTTTCATCAATCAGAATCATGGTGAGGATGCCTAATACTGGATTTGTTCCAATCACGAGCACACTGAGGAATGCAGCAGAGAACGATTTGCGGTGAATTCCGGTTAGTATGCCAAAAAAGACCGCAACCGAAATGTGGACAATCCCTGCCAGAATATAACCAGTTTCACCGTTTTTGATGAAAACATAGGTGGCGAAAGCCTCCGTTAAAAGGAGTATCCAGATGAGCACCCAATATACGATTGATTTCACTGAGATTAATTTTCAAAAGCACTTAGTGCCGGGTCATTCAAGTTCAGCACAAAGAATCGGAGATCCAGATCGGGGAGTTCTGCGAGCAGAGATGTCGCATGCTGCTCGGCGTCTTCAGATGTGGCTGCCGCAGTCAGCAGGCCATAGACAAAGCGTCCGCCCTCTGATGGGATAATAGCCAGGTCATCAGACGAAGGCATGGTCGCACTTAAGCTTTGGGCGAAATTCTCGCAACGCTCGGGCGATTCTCCTTCACCGGGTACAAAAATGACCAGTCGATTTTCCAGTCCCATTTGCTCTTCAATGTGTCGACACTGTTTGAGCCGCTGTTTAAAACCAGGCGCATCGAGAATGGGCTTGGGCTTTCTCTCAAGTGGCACAGATTTCGTTACCACAATTTCCGGATCACTTTGCGGGGCTAATGATAGGGATGAATCAGCGTGGCGGTTCTCTTCCCGTGTCTCATCGATGGCGTGGTGAAGCGGCCGATGGGTAAGACTAAAATCGATTGGCATCTTGGAATTCAACGAATTTTCATACCAACGGAATGCAGATTCAATTTTCCAAAAATTTTCCCAGTGAATCTGTTCAAAGTTCATCCTGGAGATCACCAAATCTCGAAAATCCTTTCCCTTGGGGTGAGCTACGATAGCTAGAAAATAATCGTCGTAACCACCCGTGGCGTTTGGTTCGAAAGGCTCCCAGAACCATTTTTGGGTCACAATTTTTCCGGTCCTTTCGGCATGGTCAAACATCGGAGTTTTTTCGATTAAATCGGGAAAGGCATTGTCACTTCCTAATTGAGCAACCCGGACACCACGGCCAGACCGTGCGCTCAAATAGATTGCGGCAGAATTCACTCCACATCGATCCCTGAGCAAATTTAAAAAAGCTTCATCCCGGTCAGATGCTGTGTGTTGGTCGATAACATCCTGCAAACTTAGGACCAGTCCTGAAGTACTGAGTCCTTGAGATACTAGCGCTGCCGAAAGATCCTGCTCATTGTGTTTCAGTAGTGCCACCAGATTCTTCAAGCTCTCGTTCGAAGCCCGTGAATTGGCCAGTAGGATGTCTTTTTGAGTTTCCCGTCTACTGATCACGCCTTTAGCGAAACCGCCGACAGCCCCCATAAAAACGGCTCCCCAAAAGAGGAAGTATTCGCTGCCGGAAAAGTGAACCGATTCTCCTTCAGCGGTCAGGAATGTCGCCAGCCACACCCTGAAAATCACTAAAACCAATCCCGAGCCCGTGCCCCATAGAAAACCGAAGCGGAATCCAAGATAAAATGGCAGAAGCACCCATGGCGAGGGATTTAATTTCAGCCAACCGGGGTCAGATTTGGAGAAAAGCCAGTTCAAAGCTGCGAGCATCAACGCCGTGACAAAAAAATGCAACAGTGCCGACATCTGGCCCCGTAACATCAAAAATTTACTTATCTGGACCTTTTGACGGAGTGTGGCTAGCAGCGAGGCCTTCTCAAACTCTTCAATCAGTTCCTCTGCGGTTTCATCACTCATTCTTCCCGATAGAAGACCGTTTTTTTGCGTTGTGTTTCAGATCTTAACCACGTTTAAGCCCTAGTGCCCCTTAGTTAGACTCTTAGAGATTTTCAATTTATCCTAATTAAGATCTACTTTTTACTGGGCCAACAGTGCCCTGGCAGCGTCAGCAATGCTTTGCCAGGTCGGACGATGAGTTTTCCACAGGTTGGGATGATACGGAATTGGAGTATCTTTTGAATGAACCCGCTGCGGCGGAGCGTCAAGGAGGTGAAACCCTTCCGAGACGACTCTGGAAATGACTTCCGCACAGACGCCCCCAAAAGGGAATCCCTCGCTAACACAAAGCAACCGACCCGTTCTCGCGACTGAAGCCAAAACTGTATCAGTATCAATCGGCTTGGTTGACCTCAGATCCACCACTTCAAGTTCCCAACCCGTGGCGGCGAGATCTTGAGCCGCTTTCAATGCTTCATGGACCATGGCGCTGTAGGCAACGATCGTGGCGTGTCTTCCCGGCCGGGCAATTCGCGCCACGCCAATGGGGAGGTTCCGGGTTGGCAGAGCCTCGGCCTTGAGGTGGTAATATAGGAATTTATGTTCGCAGAAAATCACAGGATCATCAAGTTTGATCGCTTCGAGCAACATGGTGTAGGCATCTTCAACCGTGGCGGGGGTCAGCACGACCAAGCCCGGGAAATGAGAATAGATCGATTCCAGACTCTGACTGTGAAAGGGACCGCTCCCCTCGGTTCCGCCGGAAGGCAGGCGCACCGTAATCGGGCAAGGGATTCCAGTCCTCCAAAAGTGGGTTGCTGCCTGATTGACAATCTGGTTTATAGCAATGGAAGAAAAATCGGCAAATTGCATCTCAATGATTGGGCGCATCCCTTCGATGGCAGCTCCGATGGCGGAGCCAATCATCGCGTCTTCGCTGATCGGAGAGTCTGTGACCCTGCCCAAGAACTCATCTGCGAGCCCCTTGGTAGCCTTGAAAGCCCCACCGAATTCCGCCACATCCTGGCCATAAATGTAAACGGAAGGGTCCTCTTTCAACGCTTTTCGCTGAGCCTCTCTGATTGCTTCCAAGTAAGTGA
Organism: Verrucomicrobiales bacterium; assembly: GCA_041742015.1. Classification (GTDB taxonomy): domain Bacteria; phylum Verrucomicrobiota; class Verrucomicrobiia; order Verrucomicrobiales; family DEV007; genus Arctic95D-9. The sequence goes on from JBGSJM010000336.1 coordinate 9,376, forward strand.
CTGCCATGATTAAATCAGCGAACCCTTGCCTGTACTTAGGTTTCTTTCAATGCGCAAGTCATCAATAGCAGAAAATTGTCTTCGATTGAACAGGGTATGATCAACCAAGATACCCTGTTTAATCAATAAAACATGAGGCTACAAGAGCCAAACTCATGCCTTGAAATTCGGGGTTCATCCCGTTACTGGTAAGACCGAAAAATTCTTTGATGGTTTATTCCGAAATATATTCCACCGTGAAAGCCGCTTTCGAACGCGAAGGCTGGTCATTTACCGAGGTTGAGGGGCGCGAAGTCCTCATTTCCGGTTTTGAAGCCCATCATTGTCGGGTGAGCCTGCATGCCCAGGCTTTTCAGCTGATGAATGCGGTTTCGGTAGTCTCGGAATCGTCTTTTGCTACTTCTGACCCTTTTAAACGTGATCGTTTGGCGGAATTGATTATGCGAGTCAACCAGACTCTCACCGTAGGTGCTTTTGAAATGAATTGGAATCTTGGCCGGGTGATTTTTAGGGTCACCAATATTTTTCCCACACCACAGGGACACCTTGACATTATAGCGGGCCTGGTTCACACGGTGATTAGTGAAATGGACCGGATCAGCCCGATGGAAGCCCTCATTCACCGCAGCGAGGGATCGGAACTGGCCGGAATTGATATCCCTGAGTTGATCCAGAGAACCGACCTGCTTCCTGAGGTAGCGATTTCCAAAAACTCGAAGTAACCTTTGACCTCTCTGATCTTTGGCGCAAGAATTTAAAGAAATGGAAAAAGAACAAGTATTAATTGCAGGAAAGTGGAGAGCGGCAACCGCCACTCAGTCTTTTCAAGCCAGCAACCCTGCAACTATGCAGACTCTGAAACCCCAATATCCAGTCAGCACTTGGGATGATTGTGATGCAGTACTGCAAAGTGCAGCTGAAGCTTTCGAAATCCTCTCCCGGATGCCGGGTGATAGGATTGCCAAATTTTTGGAAACTTATGCTGATCTGATCGAAGCTCGCGCTGAAAGTCTGGTCTCGATGGCTAACCTGGAAACCGGGCTTCCCGTTGCCCCCCGTCTCTCAGGGGCGGAACTTCCCCGTACTACTGGACAGTTGCGTCAAGCTGCAGCCGCTGCTCGAACCGGGTCCTGGAAACAGGCCACAATCGACACCGCTAATGGGATTCGCTCCTGCCTGGGACCGCTGGGCCCGGTTTGTGTGTTTGGACCGAACAACTTTCCTTTTGCGTTTAATAGCATTGCTGGTGGGGACTTTGCTGCTGCCATCGCCGCCGGAAATCCTGTGATTGGGAAAGCTAACACCTCACACCCAGGGACTACCAAACTTTTCGCAGAGATGACAATGCAAGCCTCCGCCAAAACCGGAATGCCTGAAGGAACGGTCCAACTCATCTACCGAACCAGCCATGAAGATGGAGCCCGTCTGGTTTCCGATCCTCGGGTCGGGGCTACTGGATACACCGGCAGCCGACACGCCGGGTTGGTCTTAAAGGCTGCTGCTGATGCGGCGGGAAAGCCCATTTATTTGGAGTTATCCAGTGTAAATCCTGTGGTGATTCTCCCTGGGGGCATCAAAGAAAGAGGGATCGAAGCAATCGCCTCTGAGTTTTCCGGGAGTTGTCTCATGGGGACTGGTCAGTTTTGCACCAATCCAGGCCTTGTTGTGTTGATCAAAGATGAAAATGCGGATGCTCTTGTCAAAATGATCGCTCAGCAGTTTGAAAATAGCCCGGATGGGGTTCTTCTTTCCTCCGCAGTGGCTGACTCCCTTGGAAAAAGTCATGAAACGTTGAAAAATGCGGGTGCCAATGTCATTTTTGGAACTGGGGAGGGCAACAACTCCGGTTTTTCGCGCCGCAATACCCTCTTGGGCACCACTGGTGCTGATTTCATTAGCCATCCAGAAGCACTCCAGACAGAGGCTTTTGGAAATACCGCGCTGGTGGTCGTTGCAGCGCATCTGGATGAGGCGGTGAACGTCATCCGAGTATTGGAAGGTAATCTGACGGGTAGTATTTATTCAGCCCAAGATGGTTCTGACGAAGCTGCTTACTCCCGGATCGAGCCGGTCTTGCGCAGGAAAGTGGGTCGTCTCCTCAACGACAAGATGCCCACAGGTGTGGCGGTTTCGCCTGCGATGAATCACGGGGGACCGTTTCCCGCGACTGGTCATCCCGGGTTCACCGCTGTCGGCATACCAGCTTCAATTGTCAGGTTTGGAGCACTTCACTGTTATGATAATGTCCGTCAGGAACGTTTGCCTGAAATCTTGAAAGATTGCTACTCCGGCCCGGCACAACGGTTGGTTGATGGGCGTTGGATCTGAGCAAATGGAACCACAACTCAAACAACTCGCCAGTCTTCTGGAAAAGCGCCTTCAGATCATTAGCGATCAGGATTTGCGAGTCAATCATCCTGAGCAGCAACTAAAGCTGCTTCAGGAAGTGTCGGAAGGCATCGCAGTTCTTCAAAGTGACCTGCAAGGCCAGATCCCCCCGCGACTCCGACATTTTCTGGAAAACTGCAGTTACGAAAAGGCTTTGAGCTGGATCCGGGAGCAATTGAGTGGAGCTTAGTTCTTTTCTGTGGTCATTACACTTTTAAGCTTGATCTCCGCTCCATTCTGGCGCTTGCTCTCATCAGCAGCCTCCATAAAGGCATAAATTTCTAGAGTCACCTCTGGTGTAACCGGAATTTCCCCGGTAACAAAATAGTTGGCGATTTCAATCACCAATTGACCATAACCTTCGGAATTCCCTACTGGAAAGGTTTCACCCTTTTCGTTGGTTGCGGTGCCCTGGTAACCTTTATCTTCTTTGAATACGCCAGTTCTTCCGTTTGACCATTTTCCTTCCACAACAATTTTTCCATCCTCGGTGGTGGATCGCTTCACTGACTGGCAGCCTGGACCCATCACCGTAAAAAGTGACTCTACCCCATGGATTCCATACCAAAAAAGATCGGGATGGCTTTTTTCCAGACCAGCGGGACTGCTGGTCTCACAATGAATGATTTTGCCATGAGTCCCGCATCCAGCTGCCTGGGTGGATTTCGCGAATCGGAGTGATGAGCTTGAAAAAATAGGAATCTTTTGAGTTTTGGCTGTTTCAAAAATCAAAATCGCATCGGCGAGAGAAGCTGAAATTGGTTTGTCAATAAAAACCCTTTTCCCAGCCTGCAACACCGGCCTGACCTGCTCCAAATGGGGGCGGCCATCGTTGGTTTCGAGAAGCACAGCATCAACTTTTTCCAACAAAGCAGGGATTGAAGGCATGATTTCGATCCCCATTAAGCTAATCTCTTCGGTATACTTGGGAATTCGGCTGGTGCTGGATTCAATGTCTTTACTCCCGTAGGGATAGGCTGCAACTACCTTGCAATGGACAAGGTTGCCTGTGGCACTGGGGCTATTCATGGCTTTGGCGAAGGCAATACTATGGGAGGTATCAAGCCCGATGATACCAACTTTAATCTCATTTGCAGATAGGGAGAAGGCTCCTAAAAGAAAGAAAAAGAAAGTAACAAAACGGTAGTCCATGTATTACTCAACCACCATCCCACAGCCACGGCAACACGGAAAATTCACGCAAAGCAGGACCGCCTAGCTGAATGTGTTCTAATTAGTTTCAAAAAAAAGAATCGTGGCAGCAGTCCCTTGACTAGCCTCGTTTTTGTCGTTGGAAACACGGATGGTGGCTTGGTGGATTTGGTCCTTTAACCCATCAGCCAGCATCACCGAACGCGGGTAATGGAGCCCTTTACTGTGGTGATGAAACAGATCCACTTTTTTCCACTCGCCTTCATCCACGCTGATTTCCAAAATTCCGGCGTCCGGCCCGGCGAGGATAAACGCCCCCAACAACGTACCGGAAAAGGTCAGATACATCATGGAGCCAGCTTCCTCAGTGCGTAGGGCATTGTAAATGGTGTAGTCATTGCGGATTCCGCCAGTGGGGAGGAGTTCGCGGTCAGGTTTGCCAAATTTCCAGCCTCCCAACCAACTGCCTTCTTGCGGATCGATAAATTTTCCTTTTTCGAAACAATTGAAAATTAACGGATTAACCAAGGGCCAGGTGTTGGTTTCTGGAGCGGTTGGGGAACTTTTAATCACTGAGATAATGAGATTAGAAGCAAAGGCATAGCCATTCTGCGAGGGATGAGTGTCACCATAGGCCTGCCAACTGTTTTTGCCTTCCTTTATCTCCGCTGCGAGAGCCATCCCAACATCGACAATCGGAATCTGGTAATGTCGGGCCACATCTTTATGGGCCTGCACACTGGTAGCGATGTCGCCTTTTAGGAACTTTTCAAGAATCGACGGATTGACAAACTGGACGGAAATAATATCGCCGCTGGGATTGGTTTTTCGAAAGTGCCGAATGACACCCTCAAGCCCCCGCATTGCCATTTCCCGACTGTGACCCGCGTCTTGATCATCGTTAACGGCAAATTCTACAATTAAAAGATCAATGGTACCTTTGGAGAGAAGATGATCTTTTAATCGAAAAGCTCCCGACATTGAACAGGTTGAACTTAGCCCGGCATTGGAAAAAATGAATTCGCATTCGGGATAATTTTGATGAAGCCAAGCAGGAATCATCGCAGTGTGGCCTTTGGTGCTCTGAGTAATTGATCCGCCGAAAAAAGCGACATGGGCTTTCTTCTTTTGGGCAACGGTTTCAAGAAACTGAGGAACGCCGCGACCTAATTCGATGCCAGGTTGTTCCGCAGTGGCAAACGGTTGACACGCGATAAACAAAACGTAAACGTGAATGATGCGAAAGCCTGTGATCATATTAGCTATGTTAATCACATAAGTGTTTATTGGCAATGCCCAACGGTCAGATCGAACTGGGATCTTTAAGCCTGACCAATCTGCCGGTTCGCCATTCAATGTTACCCCAAAATTCGAAGTCGAATTCCAAATGGGCAAATGAAAGTGGTGGAAATGAAAATGGGCTGATTGATTGATTGACCATTCGCAGCACAACTTCAGCAATTCCCGGATTGTGACCGACAATAAATACCGTGGAGGCACTTTCGGCAAGTTGCTGGATCGCTGTGAACCAAGTTACGGCAGGTGCAAGGTACCAGGCCTGAGTCATTTCGATTCGACTGGCTTCTACCCCGAGAATTTGCGAAAGATGGCGGGCGGTTTGAATGGCTCGAGACGCTGAACTCGATAAGATGATATCTGGAAATACCCCCGAGTTTTTTAGGTATTGGCCAACAGAGTAGCATTCCCGCCGGCCCAAATTAGAAATGGATCGATCATAATCATTGCCAGATGCCTCCTCTGAGGTGGCATGCCTAATCACAAAAAGTGTTTTCATAAACTGAGACAGGAGCAACTAGATTGACAGCAAAGAAGTCTTTAAAGAGCTGTATAAACACCGCGTGTTTGAATGGAGGAATCCATTCCAGCCTGAATTCGCTGGGGAAGATCCACATGGCACCTTTGAATTCCTGCACATGAGTATTTAAAGAGATGCTCTTCTTTTTCCCGAAATAATCACAGAGAAAATAGGTTTGTTCCTGACCGCAGAACAGGCCCTTTTTGAGGTGCCCTTCATCAAACTTGTAGCGATACCCGGTTCGACAGGAAACGATGGTGTATTTTTCCGGTCCCACGCCGATTTCCTCCCTTACCTCCCGATGGAGTGCTCCAATGAGATCCTCTCCCTTGCCAACTCCGCCTTGGGGAAAATGCCAGCAACTGGATTGCCCCCTGCGTTGGCAGATAAGGATTTTGCCCGACTTTGGCTTTCTGAGAATCGCAGCGACGTTGGGCCGATAATTTTCCATGAAACAATTTAACAAACACTAAATAAAGCACTTTTAATCCAGATGAAAAGGATGCAAGATTGTCTGGTGAAAAATAGTGAGCGCAAGCGTCTTTTTGGTAACATCCGGTGGATCATTTTTGGGGGCTTAGCCTCTCTCTGTGGATTGGTGGTTGGGTTGATAGTTCACTGGCAGCCTGTTAAGACAGTTAAGAGGCAGCAGGCAGCGTTGATTCGGGCAATTGAGGCGCGGAAACCAGCCAAGTTTCGGAGGCTGTTAGCTAGTAACTATGCGGATCGTTGGAGATTTAGTCCAGCGGATCTCTCCGAGGCGATGCTGGATGTAAGCAGTCAATTTCTAGCCATGCGAATCACTCCGGAAGACTTTGATTTGGTGCTAACCGGAACCCAGGCGGTGGTAACGACGAGGCTCAACCTGGGTGGAAGTCCCATGGGAGGTGGAGTCCAAATCGCACAGATGATCAACAGGCTGGAAGAGCCTTTTGTTTTTAACTGGGAAAAGCAAAATTTTCTGTCATCAAGTTGGAGGTTAGTCTCCGTTGAAAATCCAGCAATTCCCGATAATGCATGGAATTATGTGCCTGGTTCGATTCGCGGGGCGATGAAGGGCGGCGATTTTTAAGTTCCCCGGAGTCACGTGATGGTTTTTTCCAGACAAGGCGGTGCTTTTGGTCTAAGATTTGGTCATGAAACAGATGTTTTTGTTGGGAATTGTTTTAGCGGGACTGGCTTTATTTCCGTTGAATAGCTTTGGTCAAAATCCACCGACACCCCTGGCGGATGACGCTGCTGACGATGGGATTGCCGGATTTTGGGAACTCGAAACGGTAGGAGGTCGCTTTGTGGCACGGATCGACCACATTTCCAGTGTCAGCCAGCACGAATATTTGATCGATGGGGCAGTCAAAGTTTACGAATGCACGGTGTCGGTTACTGGTGGCTTAATTGGGCGCTTTTATTTCATAGAGCCCGTGGGCGCAAGCAACAGCGTAATTTCTGGGAGCAACACATACGACCGCCTTAAGGAGGTAGCAAATAGGGTGAGTAACAAAGCAGGCACGGGAGATGTCGAAGTGATTGTGACCAAGAATTACCCGACCACAACTCATTCCAAGACCTCAGAATATCGGTTCAAAAGCAAGGACACAATTACCCGGATTTATGATCACGCGCATCGTGTCGTTGCCGAGGAGCGGGGGCGTGGCAGGGGGAATAAGCTGACAATCCGCGAATAAAATCCGGTCCAACGGCTCAAAAGCATGAAATATCGTGAGATTCCGCATACGGACATTTTGGTTTCGGCAATCGGTCTGGGCACGATGACATGGGGTGAGCAGAATACTCAGGAGCAGGGGTTTGAACAAATGGATTATGCTCTTGAACAGGGAGTAAATCTGTTTGATACCGCAGAGATGTACCCGGTGCCTCCCAAGGCCAAAACCTGCAATCAGACCGAGCGGATCATCGGCAATTGGTTGGCGGAACGGGGAACCAGAGATCAGGTAGTCCTCGCAACCAAGGTCGCCGGGCCGGGAGCACATGTCTCGCATATCCGAAATGGAGAGGGATTTAGCAGAGAGAATTTGTCGCTGGCACTGGAGGGAAGTTTGGCGCGGTTGCAGACTGACCGGATCGATCTTTATCAATTGCACTGGCCCTCGCGGCCAGTTCCTCTTTTCGGGGGACGGGATTTTTCACAACCGATGAATCAGGAGTCCGACTTTCTGGAGGAGACTCTGGAAATTCTTGGAGATTTCCAGAAAGACGGCAAGGTTCGATATTTTGGTCTCTCCAATGAAACGCCCTGGGGAGTGATGAAATGTTTGGAACTAGCTAAAGGACGCGGACTTCCCCGAATGATCACGATCCAAAACTCCTACAATCTTCTAAACCGTTGTTTTGATGGTGGACTTTCGGAAATTTGTCATTACGAGGGGATAAAATTACTGGCTTATTCTCCGTTAGCATTTGGTCGATTGTCAGGCAAGTATCGGGGAGGGAGATTTCCGAAGGGTGCCCGCCTGACTTTATGGGAGCGGTTTTCCCGTTACAATGGATCAAATGCAGACGCAGCGATTGAGGAATATGCCGGAATCGCTGAAGCAGCGGGGCTCGATCTTGCCCAAATGTGTCTGGCGTGGGTTACTGATCGTTTCCATGTGGCGAGCAATCTGATCGGTGCCACCACGATGGAACAGCTAAAATCCAACATCGGCAGTATCAAAATCACGCTTTCGGAAGACGTAATTCGGGCAATTGATAAGGTTCACCTACGAATACCTAACCCTTGCCCTTAAAATTTTATGAATCAGATGAGTCGGTTAATGTTCTTTGCCATGGTCCTTACTTTGCTGAGTTCTCGATTGTCCGCCCAGCAGCGTCTTTTCACCAATAAAGAAGGGGTTCAATTGTATGCTGAAATTATATCAGTGTATCCAGATTGGTCGAAGATGACAATTTTGAAAGATGGCAAAAACTTTACCATTGAACCCAAAGTACTTATTCTGGATGATCAGCAATATATAAAGGATTGGCTTAAAGAGCGGGGAATCACAGCTCCCCTGTCGGGATCTGCACCAACTGTTCCCAACGGGGACGGTTCTCTGACCACATCTTCGCCAGTTGCTGCGAAAATCGATCCATCGACGATTCGGATTAATGTTGAATTGAAACGCAAACAGGTCAATTCAGAGAGGAGAAAGCTGGACAGTTACACACGTCTGGACTCCAAAAAGCTTGTTTTCGATATTGAATTAAATAGTGTTTCGCGGGAACCCGTTCCCCCTATTTCGGTGAGTTATGCCGTGGTATGGAAGGATGTAGTTGCTTTCACCAGCTTAAGCTATGTTTCTAATTTGCCAGGAACCGAAATGGCCGAAAAGGGGCAGATGGATTTTGCGCAGCTCGTATATAATACAGGAGCGGTGTTTACCACTGAACCTGTTGAGCTACACACCGTGGCCTATGATGGAAATGAACACTATCTCGAAGATGAATTGCTCGGGGTTCTGGTGCGGGTTTCGCTGAAAGACGGTACAGTTCTGTTGGATCATATTAATACTGAGGCGAAGGCAGCAAAATTAACCTGGGATGGAGTGGCGAAACTTACTGGAACGAGTGACTTGGAAAGAGTGTTGCGAGCTGATAAGGATGATTCGGGCGATGAAAAGTTTTTGAACTTGCAACTCAAGAAGGGCCAAAGTGAAGAGGGGCCCATCAATGTGGCCAACAAAAAAATCTCCATCAGTGCACTGGTAACCCCAGACATCAAGTCGCAGGATGGAGTTGTAGTAGCGATTGGTGGTTCAGAAGTCGGACTATCCATTTATGTGAAGTCGAGGCAGGTTTACGGGTCGGTCTCCACGCCCGAAGGTGTAAAGTGGGTAGCCAAACCGATTCCGCTAGGAACTTTCGAAGTGAAACTTGAATTGACTCAAAAGGGATTATCTTTGGAATCGGGTGGAGGAAGCCCAGCAGCACGGGCGGATGCAAATCTATTTTCCCGCGATAGTGTTGAAGGGATAGACGTGGGAAAAGACACCGGACTGCTGGCTGGGGAGTATCCTGCGAATTTTGATTTTGCGGGTGGAATCGAAAATCTCAGAATTTCAATCCGCGAATAGTTCGCATGGCTGACACAAATTCCTTGCCTCTCTCTTGAATCACGCTTTTGTCGCGGAAGTATGAATAATAAAATCGCAGTTCTGCCGGGTGATGGGATCGGACCGGAAGTTATGGTTGAAGCCATTAAGGTGCTCGACCAGATCGCAAAAAAGTTTGGTGTGGCTTTTGAATATGATGAGAAACTGGTTGGTGGTGCCGCGATAGACGAGTGTGGGTCTCCGCTGCCTCCGGATACGTTGGCTACTTGTGAACGGTCTCAGGCGATTCTTTTTGGGTCAGTTGGGGGACCAAAATGGGAGAAGCTGCCGCCTGAACAGCAGCCTGAACGCGGTGCCCTGTTGCCGTTGCGCAAGCATTTTGACCTCTTTGCCAATCTTCGTCCGGCGGTCTGTTTCCCGGCTTTGACCCATGCGTCTCCAATCAAGGAGGAAAGAATTCAGGGTGGTTTCGATGTGCTCTGTGTTCGGGAGTTAACCGGGGACGTTTACTTCGGCGAACCAAAGTGTATCAAAGTGGTTGACGGGGAGAAAATGGCGATCGACACGATGATTTATAAGGCCAGTGAGATTCGTAGGATCGCCCATGTGGCTTTTAAGGCAGCTCAAAAGAGAGGCAAAAAAGTGACCTCGATCGACAAGGCGAATGTTTTGAGAAACGGGCTTCTCTGGAGGGAAATTGTCGAAGATGTGGCCAAAGAGTATCCAGATGTGAAATTGTCTCATCTCTACGTGGATAACGCGGCGATGCAGCTCATCGCCCGGCCTAAAGATTTTGACGTGGTGTTAGCTCCCAATCTTTTTGGTGACATTTTGAGTGACGAAATGGCCATGATTGCAGGTTCTCTTGGTATGTTGTCCAGCGCCAGTCTCGGCTCTTGCAAAGGGGATGGCCTCTATTTTGGGATGTTTGAGCCCAGCGGAGGCACCGCCCCCGATATCGCTGGAAAGGGCATTGCCAATCCCATCGCGCAGATTCTTTCGGCCGCGATGATGCTTCGATTCTCGTTCGGACTAAACAAGGCGGCGGAGGCAATTGATTATGCTGTTAAAACTGTGATCGACAATGGTTATCGCACCGGGGATATTTACACAGGTGGCAAGGATCAACGCAAAGTTGGGACGGCAGAAATGGGAGATGCCATTGCCGGATTCATCGCTTAACTTTTGGGTTAAAGCACAATAAAGGCACCCTTAAAATTTTCCCATTTATCCATCCAGCGCTCTTTGTAAGGTGAGTGCATGCCCAAGTCATAGTGGGTGATGCCCTCTGCGGCCATCCTGCGGATGTTTTCCAATTGCAGTCGGTTTCCGGGGGCGTACGGTCGAAATTCGTCGTCGTAGCTCATTTGAAAGCCCCGGTAAATCGCACCGCAGACACCACCCATTATGTACGCGACATCCCGCCCTGCGATTTGGAGGAATGTCGTGCGGATCATCTGCAGCTGGAAGAGTCTTTCATAAAGGGTCCGATAAAAACTTTCATAATGATGATTGGAAAAGATATTGTTATCATCACTCGATTTGTAGCTGCGCGCCTGGATGTCAAAAATTCGGGGGAAAACCTTTTCTGGAAGCTCCGCTGAGGCATCCAAAAACTCGACATCATCAATCTTTTTCATCTGGCGAATCCCTTTGCGGAAAGAGCGGGAACGGTTCGCTAGGTATTTGTCTGCCCCACTGCTTAAATCCAGGGAGAGACAGTCAGTGGTGGCAAATTCTTCAAACCGGCGTGCCCTCTTTCCAAGCCGGATGAGACTTTTGTGCATTTCTGAATCATTCAAGAATCCACTGATAACAAAGCCACAACCCGATCCCTGATATATGAGTGCTGCTTTTTCCAAAAGTTCGATTGCGATCTCCGGTTCTCCGATCAGCGGACAGCCAAACATCCAAGCCGACTCAAACGGATAAAAAATTCGCTCCCGTCGTTCGGCGAAAAGCAGCCAGTTCTTTTCATGTTCAACAATTAGAGTGTCTCTGGGGGCATCAATACCGAACTCGAAACCGTGGAGGTGCTCGTAAGCGCTGCATTGCCAGGGGGCGGTCGAACAGAATTTTGCAAGGTGTTGTGAAGCATAGACCGCCTTATCATAGGAAGCCAGTTCTTGTTGAAATTCGAGATAACTGAGACGTCGCATTTTTTTAAAAAAAGTACGGCAAATTTACCGTCTGTCTGTAACTGCGATATGAAAAAAAGTGATGGATTGCTTCGCTAGCCTTAAATAAATCGGAAACCACAACCATTTTCTTGATTTGTCGATGCCTGCACTTATAGATTCCGGCGCTCAGAAAGGGGCCTTTTCACCAATGAATATCCACGAGTATCAAGCCAAAGAGCTTTTTGAAAAATTCGGCGTTCCAACTCCAAAGGGCGAAGTCGCCAATTCCGCTTCTGAAGCAAGGAAAATTGCAGAGGCCATTAACTCCAAACTTTACGCAGTGAAGGCTCAGGTTCATGCGGGTGGTCGAGGGAAAGGAATTTTCAAAAACGGTTACCAGGGCGGCGTCAAAATCGTAAAAACACCTCAGGAGGTGGAGGAGGCTGCTTCCAATATGATCGGACAGATTTTGGTAACCCATCAAACTGGTGAGGAAGGGAAACTGGTAAGCAAGGTGATGGTAGCAGATGCGGTGGAGATCGAAAAGGAATATTACCTCGCCATCCTAATGGATCGTGAAAACAGTTGCCCGGTCATAGTCGCGTCGACTGAGGGCGGGATGAATATCGAAGAAGTGGCTGAAAAAACTCCCCAACTGATCCATAACGAACTGATTCATCCTTTGCTGGGGCTTCAGCCTTACAATGTTCGCAAGTTGTGCCAAAAACTGGGCCTAAGTGGTGACAAAGGCAAGGGGTTTGGGAAACTGCTCAATTCATTGTTCAAACTTTTTATCGATTGTGATTGTTCGATGGTGGAAATCAATCCTTTGGTTACAACCAAAAGCGGTGAAGTTCTCGCGCTTGATGCCAAATTCAATTTTGATGACAATGCCCTGTACCGCCATCCCGAAATCAAGGCGCTTCATGATCCATCCGAAGCTGACCCTCGTGAAGTGGAGGCAGCCAAGTATGATTTGAATTACATCGGCCTAGATGGAAACATTGCCTGTCTGGTAAATGGTGCCGGCTTGGCGATGGCGACCATGGACATTATCAAACACTGTGGTGGACTTCCAGCCAATTTCCTTGATGTGGGAGGTGGGGCAACTCAGGAGCAGGTCACCAATGCCTTTAAAATCATTTGTGGCGATCCCAAGGTCGAAGGTATCTTGGTGAATATCTTTGGAGGAATCATGGATTGCGATGTGATTGCCAAGGGGATCGTTGGAGCTTCGAAGGAAGTAAACTTGAGCGTTCCCCTGGTGGTAAGACTGGAGGGAAACAATGTAGCGGCAGGAAAAGCCACTCTGGCCAACTCTGGAGTTAATTTAATTGCTGCAGACGATTTGGCTGATGCAGCAAAAAAGGTGGTTGCAGCAATCGCGTAACTGCCAAATCCGTAACAATTTTAAAAAAGCAAAACGATGGCCATTTTAGTCAACGAAAATACAAAGGTTATCATCCAGGGAATCACTGGAGGATTTGGCGGGCGCCACGCTCAACTAAGTCTGGATTACGGAAGCCAGGTGGTTGCAGGAGTTACACCTGGAAAAGGTGGGCAGACCTTCAATAATCGAGTCCCCATTTTTGATACCATTGAGGAAGCCGTGGCGGCTACCGGTGCCACCGTTTCTGCGGTGTTTGTCCCACCTCCATTTGCCGGAGATGCCATACTTGAGTCAGTTGACGCAGGGCTTGAACTGGTGGTTGCGATCACTGAGGGGATTCCTGTGATGGATATGATGAGGGTCAAAGCCGGGATGCAAGGTAAGCGGACCCGGTTGATCGGCCCCAACTGCCCTGGAGTGGTGACCCCAGGGACTGGGAAGGATTCGTATGGAGGCTGTCGGATTGGCATTGCCCCGGGTTACATCCATCGCCGGGGCAACATTGGTGTGGTTTCCCGTTCTGGAACTCTTACTTATGAAGCAGTCTGGCAGGTTACCAACATGGGAATGGGGCAGAGTACTTGTGTTGGTATTGGAGGCGATCCGATTAATGGCACCTCCCACCTTGATGTTTTGAAAATGTTTAACGATGATCCTGAAACTCACGCCATTATCATGATAGGCGAAATCGGTGGCAGTGGCGAAGAGGAAGCAGCGAACTGGGCCAAGAAAAATCTTAAAAAACCAATTGCGGGATTTATCGCCGGAGCAACGGCCCCTCCTGGTAGGAGGATGGGTCACGCCGGGGCCATTGTTTCAGGAGGAATGGGCACTGCAGAAGCCAAGAAACAAGCGATGCGCGAAGCGGGATTTGTGGTCGCAGAAACACCGTCAGAGATGGGGCAGGCGCTAAAACGCGCCATGGGGTGAAAAGTAGTTGATTGATCGCGAAAAACTTTTTAGCTTACAAAGTATGCCGGAAGCGCCAGAATATGCCAAAGGACTCGAAGGGGTCATCGCCAATGAGTCGAAATTAAGTGATGTGCAGGGGAATGAGGGCATTCTCCGTTACCTCGGTTACAACATTGACGATTTGGTCGAACATACCACTTTCGAGGAAGTTTTGCATTTGTTGCATCGTGGAAAGTTGCCAACCCAGTCGGAGTTGAATTCACTAACCACGGAGTTGCGTAACCAAAGGGAGCTTCCGCAGAGAGTCATTGACTTTCTAAAGACCGCCCCGGCTGATGCCGGACCCATGGATGTTCTTAGAACGGGGGTCAGTATGCTTGGGTTGTATGACTCATTTGGTGACGATCAGAATCGCTCGCTCAACGAGGCCCGCGCACTATCGATTTGCGCAAAAATTCCGCTAATAGTTGCGTACTACCATCGCGCCCGTCAGGGCCTGCCTCTCCCTCCTTTTCGAAAGGATCTCAGCGAAGCCGGTCATTTTCTTTATTTAATCTCGGGAAAGACACCAGGAGCAGAGGCCACCAAGACTCTGGATGTTGCTTATATTTTGCATGCCGATCATGGGATGAACGCCTCCACTTTTAGTGCCAGAGTAACCATTTCAACCTTGTCAGATATTTATTCGGCGATCACCTCAGCGATCGGCACATTGAAAGGGCCGCTGCATGGCGGAGCAAATGAAGGAGTTATTCATATGCTTCAGGAAATTGGCCAGGAAGACAGAGTTGATGCTTACGTCGAAGACTGTCTCGCGCATAAAAAGAAAATCATGGGCATAGGTCACCGCGTCTACAAAGTTCTTGACCCGCGGGCACCTCACTTGCAAAAAATGGCGGTCAAATTGACTCAGGAACTCGGAGAGCCGAAATGGATCAACATGTCCGAGCGTATTGCAACTTTGATGAGGGAACGCAAAGGGCTTAATGCTAATGTCGATTTTTACTCGGCGACGGTTTATTACTCTTTGGACATTCCGACCGATTTGTTCACTCCTATCTTCGCCATTTCCAGAGCAGCTGGATGGACAGCTCAGGTGCTGGAGCAGTTGGATGACAACAGACTCTACCGCCCGTTGACGCATTATTCGGGGCCGAAGGAGGATCTCCTGATCGTTCCAATTTCTGGGCGGTCCTAGCCTGTAGGGACTTGATGTCTGACGCTGGATTAGTTACCCCGAAAACGGTCGGTATTATTGCCGGAAACGGTATTTATCCCGAGATTTTTGCCCAAGCCGCCCGGAAGGCAGGCGTACAATTTCTCGTGGCAGCGGCATTTAATGAGGAAACCGAGTCAGCGTTCCCGAAGTGCGTCGATGAAATAGCCTGGTTCAGGGTGGGGCAACTGGGAAAAGTAATCAAGTTTTTCAAAAAGCATGAAGTTACTCAGGGAGTAATGGTTGGGCAGATTGCTCCTCGAAATCTTTTTGATTTGAGGCCGGATCTCCGAATTCTCAAAATACTAAGTCAAGTCAAAGAAAGGAATGCCGAATCGCTCTTTGGAGCAATTGCGGATGAGTTGGCGAGCGAAGGGATTACTCTGATGTCCGCTATCACATTCCTGGATGATTTGTTGCCCAAGGCAGGACATGTTGGGGGGCCTCGGCTCTCCGAGCGGCAGACGGATGATGCTGTTTATGGAATGAAGATCGCCAAGGAGGTTAGTCGACTTGATATTGGACAGACTGTGGTGGTGAAAAAGGGGACGGTGCTCGCGGTAGAAGCCTTTGAAGGCACCGATGAGGCAATCAAGCGTGGCGGTGCCCTCGGCAAGGGAAGTGCCATGATGGTAAAGGTATCAAAACCCAACCAGGATTTTCGTTTTGATGTTCCCTGTGTGGGGCCAGCCACCATAAAAAGGGCGGCCGAAGCGGGGGTTTGTGCGATAGTTGTGGAAGCTCAGTGTACGCTGATTTTAGGGATGGAAGAGGTATTGAAGCTGTGCAACGCAAAAAAAATCAGTCTTGCGGCGTTTGATCCACCGAATTGCGGTTGACCCAGGCCCAGTTGTTGCGATAGCTGGAAAGGAAATCAGCCAGAATAGTCGAAATGCAAAACTCCAGGATAAAAGCAGGTGTCGCCGGGGTCGGGGCAATTGGCCAAAACCACGCTCGAATCTATTCGGAGCTCGATTCTGCCGAGTTAGTAGCCGTTTACGACACTAACATTGACCGGGCCTATGAAATTACGTCAAAATATGGTGGCAAAGCTACCCCGTCGATTGAAGAATTTTCTACAATGGTGGAAGCAGCGTCAGTCGCCACACCTACGATCACTCATCGCGAAATTGGCTCTGTTCTACTGGAGGCCGGTTGTCATGTGCTCATCGAAAAACCAATCGCAGATTCGATTGACGATGCTAAGACTCTTATTGAATTGGCCAACAGAAAAGGAAAAATCCTTCAAGTAGGTCATATTGAGAGATTTAATCCGGTCATGAGTCAGCTTGAGGCCAGGCTAAATTGTCCGAAATTTATTGAATCACACCGACTTTCTCCATTTCCTAAGCGGAGTCTCGACATCGGAGTGGTACTAGATCTGATGATTCACGATCTGGAAATTATTTTACACCTGGTGAATTCATCCGTTGTGCAGATAGACGCGGTTGGAATCGCGGTTTTGACTAAAAGAGAGGACATTGCCAACGCCCGTTTGCGTTTTGAAAACGGCTGCGTAGCCAACATAACGGCGAGCCGGATTAGTCCAGAAAAGCTTCGGAAAATAAGAGTCTTTCAGAGTGATGCCTATTTATCATTGGATTACCAAGAGCAGGGAGGATGGATCTATCGGAAAGACGGCATGGAAATCACGCGTGAAATCGTTCAGGTGGAAAAAGACGAACCCTTAAAACTGGAGCTGGCCTCGTTCGTTGATTGCGCTTCCAAGGGGGTATCCCCAAAGGTTACCGGAAAACACGGAGCCGCTGCGTTGGACATGGCTTTGGAAATTACGCGTCTGATTGAGGCAAGTTGGTAGAGTTTTGATGGTCATTTGAGAAGTTTTACTAATTTCTTCGCCTGATATTTAAAAAAAATTGATTATCTGATTGAAAAATAGTGTTTTCTGGAGTAAAGTTTTAAAAACTTTACTTTATGAATCGCACAGTCATCATTCTTTTGGTCAGCTTGGCTGCATTGCCAAGCTTCACCATTGGTGATGAAACCCAGAAGGCAAAGAAAAGGGTTTACCGAAGTATTTCCTCCGATGCGATGGAAATTGCAGTCAATAGCTTCTCAGGGACTGGACGGCAACCAAACGAAATTGAACAACTTTCGGAACATGGGCCAGAGGCTGTACAAACTCTTGAGGGCAGCTCGAATAGGGTGATGAATGCTAGATCCGCCTGGGAGTCCGGGTCAGCTACGGCCATCGGGATCGGCGAGACCTATTATCGCCAGGGCCTTTGGGAATCAGCGGGGGAATGGTATCTGAAAGCACTTGATTTAAACCCGGCCAGCGTCCAGGCGGCGGAAGGTTTGGTGATGAGCGCATTTCAAGCCGGACAATTCAACCATGCTTACAGAATCGGGGAAGAATTTTCGAGCAGCCTTCCCGGAGTGAAGGATATAGTAATCAAAGCGGCGAATATTGAAATTGATCTACTTTTAGCGAGGCTTCAGTATGACAAGGCTGGTGAAATGCTGGCGAATTTCCCGGAAGAAGAAGCAGGTTTTGACGATGCACGGAAGAAGCTTAACTCTTTCAACCAAAGGTTATCATTGATTGGAACCGGTTCTAAGGAAGGTGAGTTTTCACCAAACCAAATGTTTCTCCTAGATGCTGCGGTAACAGCCTATCGCAGCGACCAATTCAGCTCGGCTCTGCTGAACATTGAGGGGATCGGTAGAGAGACTGAACTTTCTAGTGATATCCAGTTTATAAAAGCTTGGAGTCTTTATCACACAGGAAGATACGACGAAGCATATCGAATCTTTGATCAACTTTATAAGAAACAAACAGACACTGCGTCCGCACGGGGGATCGTGATCAGCCTACGCAAAATGGCTGATCACGAACTCCTCCAGCGAGTCGTCGAACAAAAGGGTGGAATTCTTGCCTTAGAAGCTGAAAACACTGAAGGGTGGCTTACGGAAACCCCATCCAGTTTCATGAAATGAAAAATTGTATTAGGTGGTAGTGTTGCTGAGTGGTGTTGGCAACACAAGCATAACTCGGGCTTTCTGTGGTAAGAAGCCCCGATTCATACAAAGGAGCAGCCTGTGGTGGGCTGCTCCTTTTTTGATTTCCTATTTGAATTTTCCCCTGTTCAATGTTGCATTGTACCCAGTTGTGTTCAGGATTTTAGTCGGGTTAATCCATTCTTAGCGCCCGCTTGCTTGAGGAAGGATTTGCTTGTTTTCAGAGACTTTTGGTGCTCTTTCTGGCCCTGCATATTCGGAGGCGTGATCGATTGAAAGTTTAACTAGGAATGGGGAGCGTATTTGAAATTTTTTTGGGAGTTTGCCTCCCCCTGCTTGCCTTAATTTCTTTGGGATGGTTCCTGGATATCATCTTTGATTTTGATTTGCGAACACTGGTCAAATTAAACATTTATTTGTTTGTCCCTGCATTTATCCTGGTAAAGCTTTCAACATCAATAATTCCAGGCA
>JBGSJM010000337.1:0-13557 GCA_041742015.1 Verrucomicrobiales bacterium
CGGGTCTTCAAGGTTGATGGTCGGTGGGATGATATCATTCATCACGGCTTTGACACAGGCGGCCAATTCAACCCCACCAGCAGCACCGAGGAGGTGTCCGGTCATGGATTTGGTTGAACTTACCATGAGTCGGCCTTTGGCATGAGCACCGAAAACTTTTTTGATCGCCTTGGTCTCGCAGATGTCTCCCAGTGGGGTGGAAGTTCCGTGTGCATTGACGTAATCAACCTTGTCGCCTGAAATTTTTCCGTGTTTCAGCGCCATTTCCATACAGCGGGCGGCTCCTTCTCCATCGGGATGCGGAGAGGTGAGGTGGTAGGCATCTGCGGAGACGCCGTAGCCGATCAATTCTGCGAGAATCCGGGCACCACGTTTGCGGGCGTGTTCCAGTTCTTCGATGACCATGACTCCGGCACCCTCACCCATGACAAATCCGTCCCGGCCGATGTCAAAGGGGCGGGAGGCTCTTTCTGGTTCGTCGTTTCGGGTGCTGAGGGCTTTCATGTTGGAAAAGCCGGCCACGCCAAAGGGAATGATGGTGGCTTCCGAGCCACCTGCAACAAAGGCATCCGCATCGCCGAATTTGATCATACGCCAGGCTTCTCCGATGTTGTGATTGGAAGTGGCGCAGGCGGTGACGATGGACATGTTGGGACCACGGAGATCATAATCCATGGAAACCATGCCGCTGGCGATGTTGCTGATCATCATCGGAATGGTAAAGGGCGAGACCCGGGAAGGGCTCTTTCTCAGTAGGATCTCGCTCTGGCTGGTCATGGTGGTAAGTCCACCGATGCCGCTCCCGATCATGCAACCAATCCGGGTGGGATCGAGCTTGTCGCTGCGCAAGTCTGCGTCTGCTATGGCCATTGCTGCTGCGGCCATCCCGAACTGGGTAAAGCGGTCGGAGCGACGGATATCCTTGTTGTTTTTGAAATAGGGATTTGGATCAAAATCTCGAACCTCTCCAGCGATCAGACAATCAAGATCGGTGGTGTCGATTAACTCCATTTTCCTGATCCCGCTTTTGCCGTTGACCATGCTTTCCCAAAAGGCCTCAACGGTGTTGCCTACCGGTGACACCAGACCCATACCTGTGATGACGACTCGTCGATCCTCCATTGGTTTCTTTTCCTTTAAAACTGACCGCTAAAGTGACTGCGCTTGTGACGCAATGCAACCCGATTTCTGGTATCGCGCCGGGAATTCTCTCAAAGTCTTTATTTTTAGATTTCGAGAATTTTAGCTCTTTCGTTTCTGGCACCGCAGCGCGGACATTCCGTAATCTCGTTTCCTGACAGGTCTTCGTAGACGTGGTCGCAAATGCCGCAGATGACGAAATTCTTTTTCCTGAGGCTGGCGCGACCGGCTTGAAACACAGCGGCCGCGAGCCAGGAAAAGAAGACGGAGCACAAAATAATCACCAAATACACGGCGAAAATCCCATCCAGGGTGACTTGGAACATAGTTTTTTCTCGGTTGGTGGGTTACTGATCCGGTTGGGGCTCCCCACCCATTTTGATCCATCCGGGATCGTCACCCCAAGTTGGTTTAACGGGATTAAAGCGCAGGGTTGATTCTATCATTTTAGCGAGTTGTTTTCGATTATCATCCATGCCGGGCTCAGGAACCACTGTCGGGATGCCGCTCGAGTATACGATCAGATTGAGTTTAAGTGGAGGGAGGTTGGGGATGAGGCTGAGGTAATGGTCGAGAATGGTATTGGGGGCGATGCCCCGTTTTAACAAATTTGGGCTGAATTCAACGTGATTGGTCCAGGAAGAGATACCACTGCGGATTTCTGGTGGGGAAACAGTGAATCGATCATTGAATTCGTTGACATTAGTTTCCTTTAAGGTGGGTTTGGCTTCGGCAAAAGAAGGCACAAAGTTAATGTTGTAATCAGAAATTTTGATCTTGGAGGAAGAATTGAGGGAGGGCGGCAAAAGGAACACTCCCCGGTCATAAGCTCTTTCCAGAAAAGCCTGGACCTCTGCATCGCTTGAATCTAGGAGAGTGATTTGGTTGGGGTGCAGTTCGTTGCGGATGCCGCTCGGGTATACCACATTGAAAAGATAGAAACCCAGAAAATGGATCACGCAGGAGAATGTAAGGAAAGCGAAGAGGGTTCTGCCCGTGTTTTTTGGGGGCAACCAGGAGAAAATGAATTTTTCGCTGATCTCGTAGCGTTTGGTTTTGCGGTCCATCACTCTTGTTGCGGCTGGGTTCCGAAGGCAACTTCGTAGTGAAATCTCAAAGCGAGAAGGGCGATTTCCAAAACCTCGCCGTAATTGGCATCCCGATCAGCGAGAATCGTAACCTGATTTGACTCCCCTTTTCCAGCAATTAATCTCGTGTTGAGCTGAGCCAGATCAACACGAGATTCGTTAAAGTAAATTTGCGGTGAACTTCCTTTCACAATTGTGATGATGTGGGAGGAACGTTCTGACGGCAGTGAAGACCGGGATGATGGCAGATTGACTTTTACGCCTGATTTTACGACAAAATTCGATCCAAAAATAAAAAAAACGAGGAGCAGCAGGACGGCATCCATAAACGGGGCCAAATAAAGGAACCCGGCTTTTTCGGATATAGTGGACTCAAGTTTCAAGGGTAGTGAAAGCCGGTTAACAGGTAATTATTTACCTTCGCCCAATTCCCGAAGGTCGCAAATGGCATTGACGATTTCGATCCCGGCCCGTTCCATATCATGGATCAGCCCTCGAGAATAGGAGCGGAGATAGGAATAAAAAACGTAAGCAGGAATGGCGACCATAAGCCCCCCGGCTGAGGTGATGAGTGATTCGTAAACTCCCTTGGACACTTCTGAGACGTTGGAAAATCCTCCAACCGTTTCGATCTGAATAAAGGTCTTGATGAGTCCCAGCATCGTTCCCAGGAGACCAATCAAAGGGGTGATGTAGGAAATCGCCAGCAACACCCCGAGGTGTTTTTCGAGTTTAGGGACTTCGAGCTGGCCACTTTCCTGGACGATTTCGCGCAATTCCGAGCGACCTGCGCTATGGCGGCGAATTGCCGAGTGGAGGACTCGCGATACGGGACCGGGGGTGGAGGCACATTCTGCGGCAGCTTCCTGAAAAGCGTGATTTTTGATCAAATTGCGCAGACCAAAGAGAAAGTCTCCCACATTGATCGCGGCTCGGTGAAAGTAAAAAAGCCTCTCCAGGAAGATGCCGATCGCTACAATCGAACAGCCCAGGAGAAGAACCATTAATGGGCCGCCTTTGGTAATTAAATCCATAATTTCTAGTGGCACTTTGGTAGCACAGCGCCAGTTGGGTTAAAAGCTGAATTTCAGCCTTAATCCAGAATTTGTCCACCACCTTAACCCAATTCGAAGGAATAGCGGGGGCCAGACTGGTGATCATCGTCACCCTGGTTTTCTTTCCGGGCGGCGGCTTCGCGTAGCCGTGCCGCAGGCACGCTCAAGTGCACGGGCGTCGTATTTGGGCGGACCGGTTGAAAATTGATATGATCATCGTCATCATCATCGTCCATTTCGAACGGCGAATTCTCCACAACCGCATGGGGCTCAACTTTTCTAGAGGCCACCGGTGCAGGTTTTTGGGGAGGGGGACTGATTATCTCATCAATCTCAAAAATGGCCTCTGGGATGGGATCTTTTTGGTGTGAAATAAGTGGGTTGGACCGATTTTGCGACTCGGAGGACTGGATTGCCGGATTGGTGGACCCCACGGTGCGAGCCTGCGGCTTCACCGGGCCAGCAGAGGGATAAGCCATGGTTTCGACGGATACTACGGGCACCGTTGTGGTAGAGACGGCGGGCCGGGTTGCATTCGGTAACCTGTCCCCGTGATCGGGGTGGCGGAGCGATCGGGGTGGTACCGGAGTGGCTTCGGGTTCTGTGGTTTTTTCTTCTGCCTTTTTTCGAGTCAAAGACATGGGCACTGCTTTGACTTTTTCCAAATGTTTCAAAAGGACCGGCTCGATGAGGGTGGCCTGATCCCGCAAGATTCCGGCGGGAACATTCGAATCACTCACTCCCACGAGAATAAATCTCTCGCCGATTTCCTTGAGGTAAAGCAGGCGGTCTTCGCCAAGGTGGAGGCTTTCAAATCGCCCGTCCTCTCCCAGGGAGCCAGTCAGTTTCTCTGCGGCTTCACTGGCCTTGGCTACCAGAGTACCGATAATGTCTACATCAACATCGGGTATGGAGGATATTCCGGCAACCAAAAAACCACTGTGGTCGACGACCAGGGAAGTGTCCAACTCGGCCTCTTCGGCATAACCGCGAAGGACCTTCTCGATATCATCAGCAACACCCAGCGGAACTTCAAGGGTGACAGCTGCGGTTCGATCAGTTTTGCGGCTCGATGGTCGGGTTGGACTCTTGCTCATTCCTCTCACTACCTACTGAGCGCTATCTTCGATGAGGATGCAACGATTTCCTCTTCGATTCGCTCTCGACACTTAACGGCTGAGGAATGGAAGTTATTTAACACAATTTGCGAACAATGATCCAGGGTCGCAAAAACTTGATAGCCAGAAATGGCACAACAAAGGAAAGAAGGTGTTTGGATGGAAAGCGCCTCATCCAGTTGATCGGGGAAAATGGCCCCGGGTAGGTCGCTTTTGTTGAATTGAAAGACAAAAGGCATTTCTTCGGGATTCCGACCATTGATTTCCAGAGCCTGACGGGTTGACTGAAGCGCTTTTATGTTGGCACCGAGCCGGGTAGGATCGGAATCAGCAACAAAAATGATGTCATCCACATCCTGAAGCAGATTTCCACAATGGCGGCTGGACCCAGGGTAATCAGAAACGGTGTAGAGATTAAACTGGGTCTGACAGCCGTCTAGAACTGGGGCATTTACGGGAAGGAATTCCCGTGACGAGCTGCCATTTTCTTCGGCTTCAACAATCAGTTCCCCCCGAAAATGAGGATCCAGTTTTTTTTGAATATGGTGGAGGTTTTCAGTTTTTCCGCTTCCTGAGGGGCCGCAATAAGCGATTTTGAAAGTTACTTTGTTCCTAAACTGGTCGCAAAGAGTCATGACGATGTCTCTTAATTCTCGAGACTGTCGAGTGCCTGGGAGACCAAAATCAGCTTTTCTCGGGTACCTGGCTTGAAGAAATCATCCTTATGTTTAATTCCAAGGAGATTGTTTTCCCAAAAAAAGAAACTCATGATTGTCGTCCCTATATGAATGGTGAAGTAAGAAGCACCATTTGTGCCGCTTATTTTAGCCAGTCCACGGACGTGTTCTGCCATACCTTGAATGGTGTCGCCAATGGCATATGATTGATCTGCGTAAGCTTCGATCACTCGATCAGATGTGACCACGGCACAGGCCTGAATACCATCCATGGCAGCAACTTTCTGGCTGATCTTGCGAAGGGTGAAATTTTCATCCGTGCTGAAAATGGCTTTTAAGATGATATCGTGCATCCCGTTGTCATTCAATCCTTTGAAGGTTGAATCGGCGGGCCGGCCACAGGTCACCATTTCCTTGGTTTCGAGTTCTGGTCTTTTATCCGAAAAGACGGGAGGTTGAATAGTGAGGGATGGTTTGTTTTCTGCCTTGAGCACCTGAACTGGAACTGGGACTGGTTCATCTTGGGGGGGCACAAACGAACCCGCCGAATCTATATTTATCTGATCGACGTCTTCTTCGAAGATGCCAGTTTTGATTGAGTCTATAACATTCATATTGAATTGCGTCTCATTGAAGACGGGTAAATCGGAGAAATTGGTTTCGGATGACTTAACTGGATTAACTTCTTCTTTTTTGAGAGCTGTCAAAGCTTCCAATGGACATGCGACTTCGCTTTGAGCAGGTGCCTGCTCAGTGAGAGTAGGATGCTCGAAAATGGGTGGTGTGGCGACCGCAGGCTGGAGGGCTTCTATTGATGGATACTTCTCCGCAGGAAGGGCTTCCACCACGAGTGCCTGAGCTATTTGCTCCATCACAGGTGGTTGTTCCATGACAGGCGGTTCGAACGAAAGGGGGGCAAATTCATTTTCAATCGAAAAAATCGTCGCCGCAAAATCTGAATCTTCGTTCGTTTGAATCGATGAAGAAAATGGGGAAGGGTCTGCAGAAGATGGTCGAATCGCTGAGTGATTAAAGAACTCGAATGCGCCCGGGTTATTTTCTCCTAAATCAGATGAGGAAAATTGAAAGTTTAGATCGCTGAAAATCTGTGATATTTGATTTTTTTGTTCAGGAAATCCAAACGGGGAATTGGGTTCGAATTCCATGGTCTCAAAATCCTGAGGAATCGAATCGTCCGTGTTATCATCGCTGGGAAATATCATCGGCCGGGTACTCAGTTCTTTCGGCGGAAAGCTTTTTTCGGTCGAAGAGACCTCCATTCCTGGAGGTATAAATGCCTCGAAACCTTGCTCTTGTTTGAAGTCCGAAAAGTAATTGTTGTTTTCAAATGCCTGAGTAGGCCCGAGCGATTGGCCGGTTACTTCTTTGAAAAGATTCCCAATTTTTTGATCCGAGTCCCCACGCTCAGCGGGAGGAGTCGGATTTTTTGGAAAAATGGTCGGAAAGCTCTC
This sequence comes from Verrucomicrobiales bacterium, assembly GCA_041742015.1. Classification (GTDB taxonomy): domain Bacteria; phylum Verrucomicrobiota; class Verrucomicrobiia; order Verrucomicrobiales; family DEV007; genus Arctic95D-9. Next base: position 6,551 of record JBGSJM010000337.1, read on the forward strand.
GGTGGGCAAATGGAAGAGGCCTTTGATTTGAGCCTCTGTTTCGTCGACTATCTCCTTAGTGGAACCTGGTTTGAGCTTTGCTCCATCGCTTTCTTTTTGAACGCCTTTTAGAATATCTTCGAAAGAATTGGCATCTGCAAAAGGATTACCTGTAGCTATCTCGGGAACGCCAAAGGCAAGATTTGGAAACGCGGATGAAAAGGGTGAGATGTCCTCCTGCTCACTGCCTTTAAATTGATTAATTTGAGATTTGAGATTGCTGAGAGGATTGCTTGATGGAACTGGCTCATGTCCAGGGTCAAAGGATGAACTGCCTCCAAACTCACCAGAGTTTGATCGGGGTGCGGTTTCACTCTGCGTCGTGTCACCCGTGTCACCAAATGGATTTCCAAACAATTGAGGGGCGCGATTCGAATTGGGGAATGCGGCTTCGACCCGTGTTTTGGGCGGCAGACTGATCGCCGAGTCATTCAGCGGGGTAATTTCCGCAGCAAAAAGTGCAGGGCAAATTTGATAGATGGTGGATAGTCTTACATCATACGACCCGTCCTCGGGTAGCGCAATTTGAACCCGCTTTTCAAAAGGGATTCCGTTTTGAGCCACAATCGCCGGAGGGATGAATGGTAGGAGTTCCCTTACTTCGTATTCCTGTGCACGAAAAATTCCGGCAGGCCCAGCAAAGTTGCCAGATCCGAGTGCGGATTCTGCTTCATCTTGAGAGAAGAGATTTCGGAATGAAAAGGACATAATCAAAAGGATTTGTTAGAAACTTCACCATCAAACTTAAGTTTGATAATAACCGTTAATTGTGGTTTTTGTTAAAAACAGTGCAATTTTAAATTAAAGGGATAAATCGTATTATCAAGGATATTTTTCTTCTAAATAGCCTTAATTTTTCTCAAGATGAAAATTTATACCTTCCAAGAGGTGACCACGCCAGCTTGGACTGTGATTTTATTTATCCGGTTCAATCATGAAAATTTTATCGACCAGATTAGTGTCTAACAAAGCAGGTGGTGAGTCAGGCCTTTGATGACCAAACTCATAATTTGTCTGATATCCGAAAGCTCGAACAACTTTTTGTTATCTTCTTTTGAGAGTCCGTTGGACTTGCTGAGTTGTTCCATCGAGTAATTTGAAACCAGCTCAAATGCACCCTCAAGACCGGGTTTGGGTAGCTGCCAGCTTTTTGCCAGTTCCTCCATTTGTTCGGTGATATCTTGATCCGGAGAAAATTCCTCGCTGAAGATCTCTCTTTTTTCACAGAGGATGTCGCAAATTGCGCCGGTCACCCCGCCCCAATGACCACAAAGATAAAGAGGCTGATTCTGTTTGATGGCGAGGGCCGCTTCCTCAAGAATTCCAGGCATGGCCCCCAGGAATTTCTGCATTTTGCCGCCGATGCAAATCCTGGCGTGACAGCTTTCAGTTAATTTTTGTCGCATCCCGCTGAGTGCCACCGCATTCAGCGCCCTCATGAGGTTGGGATGTTCCAGGGCAAAGTGCGAGAACACAAGGTTTCTGTCATCTTTGGGTACCAGGTCTGGCAATGGCATGCTTTCGATTTTTACGTACGACAGCCCCTTGACCAACTCTTTTCCCCTGACATCCGTCGTCCCGTTTTGCCAGGGAACCATATTAAGAATTCGGAAGTCCTCATCGATGGTCCCTTGGGATGAAAGGGAGCGTTTCATGCTGTCATAGACTGCCTGCATGATGCCGCCTTCCTGCCAGTGATGCCCAAAAACAACAGATCCGCCATTGGAGAACAATCGCTCCACGACGTGAAGGGTCAGTTTGTTGGTTTCAAGTTCGCCTAATTTACCGGCCACTCCTGATATCGAAATCCCCACAACCGTTTTTTCCCAATTCGGTTTCATCGGACTGCTACAGAATTCATCGTACATCTTAGTGCACGTGCGTAGAGTTCCCAAAGGAAAGAAGCTCTTGATGATTCGTTCATATCCATCCTGCTGGATCTCGCTGATCTCGGGTTCCTGATAAATGACCCGGCATTTCTTTAAACTTGGTTGGTCTTCAGAGAGTTTTCGACAAATCTCCATGAGTCCCTCCACTCCGGAATGCAAACGAAACATGGGGCTAACGCTGGGATCCGCTTTGCGGATTTGTACGACATCTCTTTCAAAGACCAGTTGCCTCAATCCTTCGGTCAGGGTAAGACCTACAACTCTGAGCAGGTTGCCATCCCGGACATGAGTGATTGGAAAACGATTAAACGGTAGAACCGTTTCCCGGCCTGCGTCTCCCCTCCTCGAATCACTGGAAGAAGCTACGATTTCCTCGCTCCTGGCATCAACCACGATGATCGGAACATCCTCTTTCACAGCCGTAAGGAATTCTTCCCGGCACCAAGCCCGGGTTTCATATAGATTGGTTCGCAGTACCAACATCACGCAATTCCCTGCGTGAGAGCGCAATTGCTCGTCCCAGGGTTTTCCTGGTTCCAGCGATATTGCATCATAGAAGCTATTTTGAGCCAGATTCCCCGGAAGTTGGGAGAGTTGTGACCACACCGCATTTGCCAGGGGCAGGCCATCTTTCTTCGCGTAACTTAGAAATATGGTAAGCCGTTTTTTCCCTGGTATTGATCTCTCAAGTAGTTTGAAAGCCTCATGCACAACCAGAAGGGCAGCATATGAGCTGTGCACGGCCACTTCCCCAAACTTCGTAACCGTGGTTCGCTGGATTCGTGATAGGCTTTGATAGTTTACCGCCTCGTCAAAAGCCCGGTCATGCATTCCTATTGGTATCAGAACATGGTCCGGATTGTTTTTGATGACTAGACTCGCTTGTTCCAGCCACATCATCCGCTTCTGGTCAGCTGCCAGCGAGTCGTCCATGATTACGATAAAGAGAGTATGGAGGGTATCATTGAAATAACTCTCAATTTTGCCGTCCTCATTGTCGCAAGGCAATTCGGAAATGACTCGCAGAACCGCAGGAAATCCAGTCCCCCCACACCCCCAGCCGGACCCGGCGAGATAGCCGTCATGTTCCTTCGCAAATCCGTCAAATAGGAGACGGACACTGTCGATATAGGGTTTGGCGATTTCGGTATCACCAGGATGGAAATATACCACCATCTTTAGCGGTGATTTAAAAGAGACTTCAGGGCCTTCGAGGTGACGAAAAAGCGGAACGATATCCGGACCTTCTGGACTTTTCTCCAAATCCATAAGGATTTCATCAAGCGAGGGAAGCGGTTCCGGCACCCACCTTCGAATAATCGCTTGATTGATGGGATTTACAAAACGATAAATACCAATTTTGCCCAAGTCCTGTGGATTAATGTATCTGCCAGGTAGCACGATTCGATGATTGAATGATTCAGAAAGAAATGGTTTTACTGATTCATCGTCAGCCAACTGGAAGCTATATATCGCTTCAAGGGGGAATGGCGGTTTAGTATCGCCATTTACGCAACATCGTTCCAGTGCGCCAAAAGTAATCACGCCGGAAACAAAATTATCGCTGGCTGAAAAAATCGCGGTTTCCGCAGCTCTGCCGTGACCTGTGTGGTAAACGGGCTTGGGTTGATTCGAGTTCAGTTTTTCAACCAGCCTTTGACTGGTGAACCGGAAATCAATCACCTCTTCCTGATTCAATTCGGGTTGACTGTTGTCCTTCGGCAAAGGTTCCTCCCGGAACGCCACAATGACAAATTGATGAAATTCTATTACCAGAAATTTCTCCTTGGCGAACCCGTTAACACAGTTCAGGTCGCCGACACTTTTCAAGACCTCTTCGTGAGACAGGGTAAGAAGCTTGCACAGCGCGCTGCTTTGCTTGACTAAATTCCAGAAGTTTTCGGAGTATTTCCTGTCCGGGATCATGCCGCTAAAACCTCTAACTTGAATGACGACAAGCCAAAGTCAAGGTATCGCGCCCCGCACGCCACGGCCGTTTTGTTCAGGTATTGGTCGTGAGAATTCATCGGAAATTCCTTCAACCTTATTCCCACTCGATGCTCGCGGGGGGCTTGGTGGAAATGTCGTATAAGACCCGGTTAACGCCAGCCACTTCGTTGAGAATCTTATTGGAAATGTCGGCGAGGACTTCGTAGGGCAGTTTGGCCCATTCGGCGGTCATGGCGTCTTCACTTGTCACGGCACGGATGCTGAGGGCGAATTCGTAACTGCGTTCATCGCCCTTAACTCCCACGGTCTTAACGGGAATTAGTGCGGCGTAGGCCTGCCAGACTTTGTCGTATTGACCGTGATGATGAAGCAGGTCAATGAAGATTTTGTCAGCGTCGCGAATGATTTGGAGCTTTTCTTTGGTGACTTCTCCCGGGCAGCGCACTGCCAGACCGGGGCCGGGGAAGGGGTGGAGGTTGACGACTTTTTCGGGCAGCCCAAGGACCCGGCCGAGGGCCCTGACCTCATCTTTGAACAACTCATCCAGCGGCTCGAGGATGCGGCCCTCAGCTTTGAGTTCCATGATGCGATCAACCCGGTTATGGTGGGTCTTGATGGTGGAGGCGATGGAGCCACTCGTGGCGCTTTCAATCACATCGGGATAAAGGGTTCCCTGGGCGAGCATCTCCACATCCTCTCCAACGGCATCGAAAAAGACCTCGACAAAAAGACGCCCGATGATGCGGCGTTTTTCCTCGGGATCACTCTGGTCCTTGAGAGCGGCAAAGAATTTTTCCGAGGCATCGATGGTTTCGATCTCGATTCCCATGCTTTCAAAGAGGGTTTTCACCTCTTCAGCTTCGTTTTTCCGCAAAAGCCCGGTATCAACCAGAATATTCCGGCTGTCGACACCAGCGGCGTGAAGGAGCGCGGCAAGCACTGAAGAATCAACCCCGCCGGAGACTCCGCAGACCACTTTGCGTCCGGCCACCTCCTTTTGCACCTTTTCGATGAGGTGGTCTTTGAACGAATCAATCTGAAACCGGGGCAGGTTTTTGCCCATCGTCACGAAGTTTTTGAGTAGTTGCATCCCCTCGGTGGAATGGGAAACCTCCGGGTGAAACTGGATTCCGTAGAAGCCGTTCGCCCATTTTAGAGCGACGGGAACGCCGTCCTGATTTCGCGCCAGAATCTGAGCTGTTCCGGGCAGTTTTTCGACGGTGTCGGAGTGGCTCATCCAAATTTGGGACTGCTCCGACATGCCGGAAAAGATGCAATCGGCGGACATCTGCCCGAGAGTACAGGGCTCAACGGCGGACTCCCGTTGCACGGTGGCAGGGCCGAATTCCCGCTTGTTTCCGGGTACGACGGTGCCGCCAAATTTCAGGTTCAGCAACTGCATGCCGTAACAGACGCCGAGGACAGGCACGCCAAGTTCCCGGAGATAGTTAAAATCGATATCTGGAGCGCTTGCCTCCTGGGTGGAGCGGGGGCCGCCGGAGAGGATGACGACGGCTGGTTTCCCGGTTTCGCGAAGCTGGCCGGGCTGATAAAGCCGTGAATAATAGCCCAACTCCCGGATGCGACGGACGATCAACTGGGTGTATTGCGAGCCGAAATCAATTACGGCAATGGGATCCTGTTCCATAAATGTGAAAAATGGGTTAAACGGATCAGGTCAACGGTTGATAGTTGACTGGTTCCTCGGTGATGGAGACGTCGTGGGCATGACTTTCCTTGAGTCCTCCCGGGGTGATTCTGACGAAACTGGCTTTTTGTCTCAATTCCGCCAGATTGGCGGCTCCCACGTAACCCATGCCGCTACGCAGACCGCCAAGAAGTTGGAAAATAGTATCCGACAAGTGCCCCCGATATGGGACCCGGGCCTCGACACCCTCTGCCACGAGTTTTCCGGATGAATTCTGGCCGTAACGATCCCCGGAACCTTTGCGCATGGCTTTCAGGGAGCCCATGCCTCGGTATTCCTTCCAGGTCCGGCCCTGAAAGTTGACGATGGAGCCGGGACTTTCCGCACAGCCAGCCAGTAATGAACCAAGCATGACCATATCCGCCCCAGCCGCAAGGGCTTTGACAATGTCCCCCGAGTAACGAATCCCTCCATCCGCAATGGTGGCGATTCCTTTTTCGCGGCAGACGGCGGAGACTTCCTGGATGGCCGTGAACTGCGGAACCCCGACTCCGGCGATAACCCGAGTGGTGCAGATGGAGCCAGGCCCGACACCGATTTTGATAACGCTGGCCCCGGCGGAAATCAGGTCTTCAGCCCCCTGCCGAGTCACCACATTTCCGGCGACAATGGCAACTTGAAACTGGCTGCGGAGGTTTTCGATGACAGCCATAACCCGCGTCGTGTGTCCGGTGGCGGCGTCGATAAAAACCGCATCAGCTCCGGCTTCGATGACGGCGGCGGCGCGTTCGAAACAATCACCCCCGACCCCGATGGCGGCTCCTACGCGGAGACGCCCGAGCGGATCTTTGGCGGCGTTGACGAATTTCTGCCGGTTTTCGATGTCTTGGGCGGTGATGAGCCCAACTAATTTCCCCTCGTCATCCACCAGCGGAAGTTTTTCGATCCGGTTTTGGTAAAGGATGCGGCGGGCTTCGGTGTGGGTAGTGGATTTGGGGGCGGTAACCAGGTCTTTTTGCTTGGTCATAACCTGGGCGACGGTTTGCTGTGGATTTTCGAGGTGCCAGATATCCCGGCTGGTGACCATGCCGACAAGTACATTGGAATCGTCGATAACCGGGAAACCGTTGACCCCGCGATTGGCCATGATGACCTGCAACTCAGCAAGAGTGATGTTGGCCGTGACCGTAAAGGGATCGGGAATGACCATGTTTTCGGCTCGCTTAACCTTCGCGACCATTTCAACTTGCTCCTTGATCGGCAAATTGCGATGAATCACGCCGATGCCGCCTTCCCTAGCCAGGGCGGTGGCCAGCGGAGCCTCCGTCACCGTGTCCATGGCAGAGGAGACCACTGGGATGTTTAATGCGATATCGCCCGTGAGATTGGTCGCAATTCCCACCTCTTCCGGCAACACAGCGCTGTGTTGCGGAACCATCAAAACATCATCGAAACTCAGACAAAGAGGTAGCTCACCCATA
>JBGSJM010000338.1:0-42167 GCA_041742015.1 Verrucomicrobiales bacterium
TGAGTGAATGCTACGCACAAACATGACATCAGTAAATCCAGCACATCATTTAAACCGAAATACGACTTCGCCCGCCAAAGCGTGGGTGATCCCAGCATTGCTTTTCACCGGAATTTTGGGATTGGGAAGTTTCGCCGTTAAATTCTCATCAAAGTCCTATCGGGCAGAGGGTGCGATTGAAATTCAATTACCCCAGGTTGCCGACCTTTCGCTTCCCAAGTCATTTGATTGGATCAAGTCGGATGCGCTGCTTCCATCCCAGTGCCGGGTGGTCCGCAGTCCCGAGTTTCTTCGCGACTATGCCAGAAAAGCCGGGCTCTCCGAGAGATGGAGCTTGAGTGAAGCTGATATCCTGAGTACGTTGCAGAAATCACTGCGCGTTGTCGAGATGCCGGAAACGCATACCATGGTGGTTCAGTTCGTATCTTCTGATCAGAATGAAGCCGTCGAAATGGTAAATGGGATCGGACAGGCTTTTACCGAGCACTGGAGAAAAACCCAGAACAACGGAGCGAGAATCGAGGTGATCAAACTGGCGAAGGATTTGCTCATTGCCAGCGGGGAGATCCGGGCCGAGGGATTGGCTTTGCTAAAGTCTCTGGATGCCGAAGTGGCAGCGATCTTGGAGGCGACCAGAGGCCTTGAAACAACTGAGGCAAGAGCCCGGGAAATTGATGCCCTACTGGAATCAGCTTATCGCCAGAGCGAGGCCCTGCAGCTTGTCACTCGTTTCACCCGGAAAGCGACCCCGACGACGATTGTGGCAGTGGCCGGACCGATGTCACCCAGACATCTGGTTTATCTGGCAGTTTTTGCGATACTGGTAGCGGGTGGTGTTTTGAGCCTCTCAAACCGGAGGAAATCTGCAACTTGGGCGAGGGGCGAAGCCGCACCTGCCATGAATCAGGTTCATCTGCCCACGGGGAAAGTGATCAGGACAGAAAAGCCGGAAACGGTCTCAAAGTAAAGGGGGGTTGTTTTCTAGCCCCAGTAGGTCGCAATCTTTTTCTTCAAAAAAGACACGCTGCGGGCAAGTTGATCAAGGCCATCAACTCCGTCTTCGATGCTGATCCATCCATTAAAACCCTTGCTTTTTAGCTCTGTAAAAATGGCGTCGTAATCATTGAGACCCTTGCCGATCTCGCCGTGGCGGAGTCGTTTGGCATATCCAGCGGCACCACCCTCTTCGCGGCGGAGATCTTCGATGGTTCCCTCTGCGAGATAACGATCACTGGCGTGCATCGTTACCACCCGGTGAGAAACCCTCTTCAGCAACTCAATCGGGTCCTCGCCAGCCAGGTAGGTGTTGCTGGGATCGTAATTCACTCCAAAATTCGGGTGATCCACCGCGTCCACCAACTGGCAGAAAACATCCATTTTTTGGGCAAATTCCGGGTATTCCCAGAAATCATCTTTGTAGTGGTTCTCGATAATTAGCGTGATTCCGCGTTCCGCAGCATAGGGGAGGCAGCGCTGGATCGAATCCGCCGCCAGCCTGACACCCTCATCAATACTTAATTCCGGTCGGCGCTGCCCGCTGAGGACCCGGCAATAAGAGCCGCCCAGAGCCTTAGTCATATCAATCCAGTGCTTCTGCTGGGAGATTTGGTTCTCCCGAAAGGCTGCATCGGGATGGGTGAAGTCCGGTGAACAACACATCATCGGGATTACGCGCCCTGTATCTTCCACTTCTTTGCGGAAGCGGGACCAGTTGGCCTCGTTTTCCATTTCCAGGAATCCGGCATACCATTCGAGTCCTTCGACCTCCAGGGTCGAGGCCAGTTTGATCCATTCAGACACGTTCATGCTGCCATCTTTGCAGAGGGCGTGCATATAGGCTTTGGGAAAGGCAGCTAGTTTGGGCATGGTAAAAATAACGTTAGCTTGGTATGGTGCTGTTGTCTTTGGGAGGATTCCGCCCGATGAAGGGATACTGCTCCAGATCAATCACTTGACCGCTGATTGGTCCGCTTTCATCCGCCAGCCAGTAGATTGCCGCCATTGCGATTTCCTCTGGCTTTAAAATCCGTCCAGATGGAGCGTAAACCCTCGGGAGATGGGCTGGCCAGTCATCGCTCAGACCGTGTTCGCGCTTGCGCTGCGCTTCGTTTTCGGTGAGGACCCAGCCCGGATTGATTTGGTTGACCCGCACCCCGTTTTCCCGCATCAAGGTATCACCTAGGTTGCGACTCATTGTCATCAGAGCACCTTTGGAGATGCTGTACGGCAGGAGATTGGGTTCTCCGCACCAGGCGTTGACACTGCCGATGTTTAATACACAGCCGCGAGTCTGGGTCAGGTGGGGAAGCGCACTCTGGATCAGGAAAAAGGGTGCCAGAGTGTTGACCGCAAGGATTTGATTAAAAAATGCGACATCAGTGGTCTGAATATTTCCAGAGGCCACCAGCGCAGCGTTGTTCACCACCGCATCCAGTTTGCCAAAGGTCTCCGCCGCCAGATCAACCAGTCGGCCTGGACAGCCGTCAGTGGTTAGATCTTCGATATGAAGCACCGCGTTTTCGTCTCCCAGTTCAGCAACCACGCTTTTACCAGAATCCCGCTCCAGCCCGTGAATCACGACCCTGGCCCCTTCTTTTACACATTGTTTTGCGATGGCCTTGCCAATGCCGGTGCAACTGCCGGTTACGATGATGACTTTATTCTTCAGGCGCATGGTTGGTTGATGATCTTGAGCCAAATAAAAAAAGAGATTTTCCTGCGGCAGATTAAATCAACCAAGTCCGAATGCAACTTGCTCGGTTTAGATTCTCATCCCCGCGCCCCGCTCAGGTAAAGCGCGGCATCAGGGTCCGAGGGGGAAGAAAAAATCTGTTCCGCCGGGCCGTGCTCGATGAGGGCACCAGCTCCGTTCCTCACCCAGAAGACGGCCGCCTGATCGGCAATGCGGCGGGCCTGGGCAAGGTTGTGGGTGACGATGACGACGGTGACCCTGCCCTTCAGCGAGTGGATGAGGTCCTCGACAACACCCGAGGCGAGTGGATCGAGAGCGCTGCACGGTTCGTCGAAGAGGATCACTTCGGGATCAAGGGCCAGGGCCCGAGCAATGCAGAGTCGCTGCTGCTGTCCGCCGGAGAGGGCGACGGCGCTCTGGTGGAGGCGGTCGGAGACCTCGTCCCAGAGTCCTACCTCACGGAGGACGCTCTCGATTCGCTCGGGAATGTCGCGCTTTTTCCAACCGTGCTCGATCAGGGGGATTTCGAAATTCCGCCGAATCGACTGGGGAAAGGGATTGGGCCGCTGGAAGACAATGCCGACGCGTCGGCGCAGGTCGATGATGTCGGCCTTCGGATGGGTGATCTCGGTGCCGTCGCAGAGGTGAACGGAGCCGGTGACGCGGCAGCCGGGAATGAGGTCGGTGAGCCGGTTAAGGCTGTGAAGAAACGAACTCTTGCCGCATCCTGAGGGGCCGACGAGGGCGGTGATTTCATTTTCGGGGATGTTGAGCGTGACATGTTGCACGGCGGCAAAGTTACGATAATGGACAGAAAGATCAGAAACGCAGAGATTCGACGTGCCGCAGCAGCCAGTTCCTGTTTCTGGATTCGTTTTGATGGGTGATGAGATTCCGCAGCAGTTCATGAGAAAGAGTGACGACGACGCAGCCAGTGTTCGGAGAGGGCCACGGCAACTGCGTTGACCACGAGGATAAGAGTGAGGAGGACAAGGGCGCTAGACGAAGCCATGGGACCGCCGTTCGCGACGTTGAGAGCGAGGTCGTAGATGTGGACGGAGAGGGCACGGCCAGAGTCGAAGAACGACCCCGGCATGCGTGTTGCATACCCGCTCGTGAAGAGGAGCGCGGCGGTCTCGGAGAGAGCACGGGCTATCCCCAGAGTGATGCCAGCGACGATGCCGGGCAGGGCGGCGGGCAGGAGCACTTTTACCGTGGACGTCGTCCGGGTGAGCCCGAGTGCGGCGGAGGCGGGACGCAAGTCGGCGGGGATGGATTCGAGGGCTGTCAGGGTAGTGCGGACGAGCAGGGGCAGGATCATGCAGGCGAGCGTAAGGCCGCCAGAGAGAATCGAGAACCCCATCCCCAGAGTCTGGGCAAAAAATACCATGCCAAAAAGCCCAAAGACGATGGAGGGGACACTGGAGAGGAGATCAACTCCGCCGGTGACGAGTCGGGCGACCAGGCTGCCACGCCGGACAAATTCCGAGAGCCAGAGGGCGCAACCGATGCCGAAAGGAATCGCGACGACAAGACAGCAAAGCAGAATCCAGAGAGTGGAGACGAGGAGAGGGGCGATGCCTCCGGCGCGTCCGGCATCATCGACTTCGCCGAAGAGGAAGTCCCACGAAAGCCGGGGCAGCCCGAGACGGACGAGGTCCCAAATTAGCCAGGTAAACAAGGCCAGACTGAGAAAGGCAGCAAGGGCTCCGGCGACGGCGAAGGTCCGGTCAAGCCAGCGGCTGCCCGGGGAACGCGGTCTAGGTTGCGGGAGAGAGGTCATGGGAAGTTTGGGTCCAAGTCCATGGTTTGAAGTTCACGCTCCGCCGATTCCGGGATCGTGCTTGATCCGGCGGAAGGAGCACCAGCCGACCAAGAGGGCGGTAAATAGGACGAGGATGAGGGCGGCGCAGAAGAGGAGGGCTTTGTGTGAGGCTGTCGCGTAGCCCATTTCAAGGGCAATGGTGGAGGTAATAGGGCGGATGGGATCAAAAAGGCTGGCGGGTATTTGGGGCACGTTCCCGCACACGAGGACGACAGCCATGGTTTCTCCGACGGCACGGGCCATTGAGAGGAGGATACCAGTGATGATGCCTCCCTTCGCCGCAGGCAGGGCGACGGACCAGATCGTCCGAGCCCGTCCGAGCCCGAGTCCGGCTGCCGCTTGTAGTTGTGCGGCAGGAACGGCCTGCAAGGCGGCCTGACTGGTGAGGGCGATGAGGGGCAAAATCATGAGCCCGAGGACGATGCCTCCGGCCAACAGGCTCTGCCCCGGGGTGTCCGGGGCGAGTTGAACAATGGCCGGCACCACGACCATCAAGCCCCAGAATCCGAAGATCACGGCGGGCACACCGATGAGCAACTCCATGATGCGACGGTTCCAGTGCTCCAGGAAATCAGGGGCGTAGTAGCGATGGAAGATCGCTGATGCCAGACCCATCGGCAGAGCCAGGGCCACCGCCAGCAGGGTCACGAGTAACGAACCGACCAGCATCGGAACAACGCCGAACTGCGGATCGCGCTGCGATCCAGGTTGCCACTTTGTATCGGTAAAGAAATCGCCGAGCCGTCCCGCCTCTATCGCTGGCCAGGCCCCAGAGAGCAGGTGCCAGACAATCAGCAGCACCATACCGCCGGAGACCAGGGCGAGGAGTCCGAGAACGCCGCCGGTGATCCGGTCAACGGACCGGAACAAAGAAGTGTTTTTCGATGAGGTCATTGATATCGGGCGACGTCAAGTAGTCGAGGAAAGCTTTGGCGGCCGGCGACGTTTCCACATCGGTGACGATGTTGAGGGGCCGGGTGATAGGGAAGCTGCCGTCGCGCACTGATGCCATTGTCGGGACGATTCCGTCGGTGACGACGAGTTTGATGGGTGTGCCGGCTCCAGCCTCGGCGGTGGCGGTGCCGATGGAAACGTAGCCGACCGTGTTGGGATTGCTCACGACCGAGTTGATGACGTGAAGGTTTTCTCCGACGACGACGTCGGCCTTTACGTCGGCGTTGTCGAGATCGAGGTAGGCGACGAAGATCTCCAAGGTCGAACGACCCTCGGCTTTGTTTGCCACGACGATGGTCGCTTCGTTGCCTCCTACGTCTTTCCAATTGGTGATCTTTTTGGTGTAGATGTTGATCAACTGTTGCTTGTCCAAATGCTTCACGGGATTGTCCTTGTGGACGACGACGCAGACACCGTCAGCGGCGAGGAGGTGGGCGGTCAGTTTCTCCTTCTCTGCCTCCTTGAGCACGCGGGAGACCATGCCCAGGTCAGCGACGCTCGTGGTTGCGTCGCTGATTCCGCGGGAGGAACCGCCGCTCTGCACCTCGATGCGCACACCGGGATGGGATTCCTCATAGCGCTTCGCCGCGTCGGCAACGACCGGGGCAATGGTGCTGGAGCCAGTGGCCATCACGGTCTGGGACGATTCCATTTTGCCGCAGGCGGTGAATGCCACCGAGAAAAGAGCGAGAGCAGCCATCAGGCCGGGTTTCGATCTTGAGGGTCGAAAGAGATCTGACAGCATCCCAAATCCACGACGCCATCTTTTTGATTTTCCATCGATGGAGTGAGCCGATAAAGCACCGCCTTGCCATCCCGCGCCGATTCCACAATGCCTGCTTCGCGGAGAAGTTTCAGATGATGGGAAAGCAGACTTTGCTCGATTCCCAACTCCGTCTGAATGGCACCCACGTGGCACTCGCCCTTCATGAGATGCCGCACGACCGCGAGCCGCGTGTCGTCTGCAAGCGCTTTCAAGCGCTTTGCACAGGTTGGTTCGCCCGCAGAATCGTCGAGATCGGGTGCTGTCATTGGTAAAGTATAGGGCAGGAATCTGAATAGATTGAAAACTGTTCATATGATAAAAAATTAAAATGAACAGATTTTCATATAAATCAACCCGAATTCGTCCGCATGCCGTGAACGTGGCCTAATTCCACCCGCCGCGCAAGGTTACGGAGAAAGAAATACGTTGGAGGGATCGACCCGTCCACGTGGGACAAGGGGACGCTGAGTTTTTTAATCAATCCGGTTTTAAAACCGATTTTACGACCTGGCCGGAGTGCATTTTTTCAAAAGCCTCGTGCCAGTCCGCAATTGACCACACTCCGCCGATGATCGGTTTGACATCAAGCTGGCCGCTGGCAAGCAGGGCGATGACCCGCTCCCAAATTGGCCAGTTATGGCTGAAGCTGCCCTGTAAAGTGATATTCTTTTGGACGAGGGGATCCAGATTAAATCCCAGAGGTTGCGGGCCCCAACCCACCTTGCTGATCCAACCCGCCGGGCGTACGATATCAAGTGCGATTTTCAGGGTGATGCTCGCTCCCGCTGCATCGATCACGCCATCACAGCCCAGGCCATCGCGATGCAGAGCCCAGGGTTTGGCATCACCGATAATGACCTCGCAACCATACTTTTTGGCAATTTCGAGACGGTTTTTGTCCTGCTCCAATCCAACGATTGCCACCTCGGCACCGCAGAGGCGGGCCATCGCCGCGCAGAGAATTCCGATGGTTCCCGGGCCCAGGACCACCACTCGATCCCCTGGCTCGATCCGGGCATTTTTTACCACGGCGCTATAAGCCACGCAGCACGGCTCTGTCAGACAGGCCTGCTCAAATGGCAGGCCTGCGGGTACGTCGTGGAGGATCCGGGCAGGCACCCGAACGTATTTGGTCATCGCCCCGTTGACTCCGTAGCCAAAGCCTTTGCGGGTTGGGTCGAGATTATAGAGCCCACGTTTGGTCATCGGATTATCCTGGCTAATGATCGCGGCGGTTTCCGAGACAACCCGGTCGCCTTCCTTCCAGTTCTGGACATTTTTTCCCACCTCCACGATATGTCCGCCAAATTCATGGCCCAGAACCACGGGGTAATTGACTGGCCAGGAGTGATCAGCGGTCCATTGGTGGAGGTCGCTCCCGCAAACCCCGACATTGGCAACTTCCAGAAGAATATCGTCCGGCCCGATAGTCGGTTTTTCAATTTCCCGGATTTCGACCGAACCCTTTTCCGGGGCAAAATTAACAACTGCTGCTGTTTTCATGATGGTAGTGAATTGAAGTGGAAGTTTTTAAACCTCCCCAAACCTGACTATACCTTTTCCCGACGTTGACGCAAAAAAGAAGGTGAATTGCGGTAGAAAAGCCCAACGGGCCGATCCCTGCGGGCTTTGGTAACTTAGTAGCCCTGGGTTGCGAAGCTCCCCGGGGTGCAGCCCTCAAAATCGCATTTACCCCCTCAGGGTTTGGAGTTCCGAGAGACTAATTACTCGCTCCGAGGGACTATTTGAACCCTCCGAGGGAGTAATCATAGTGCCCGACTGTACCCTGTTTGATGATTGATTGTACCCTGTATGATGGCCGACTGTACTCTCTTTAATCGGTAATATCACCATAACTGTGGATGGTTTGGCAAATCAGCCGAAGGGATGCTTCCAGATCACCATCGGCGGTTTTAAAGGCATCCCCATCAATGGTGAGTGGCGCTCCTAGGACTACCAGCGGCGCTCCGTATTTTGGGCAGGCGATGGCTTGTTCCAGGGTCAGTCCACCGACTGCCTGGACGGGCACGGAAACGGCAGCTACCACTTCCCGCAATTGATCCAGCGGGCTGGGCATACGCTGACCGCTGGCCGCGATACCCCGGCGCTCGTCGTATCCGATGTGGTGGATGACAAAATCACAGCCCAAGTCTTCTATGAATTTGGCACCCTCAATCATATCAGGGCAGCCGAGGTTATCTCCCATCACCGCGCAGCCAAAATCAGCCCCTGCTTTGACCACGCATTTGATGGTTTCGGGATGAGCACGGGCCATCACCACCACATGGGTGGCACCGGCTTTGGCCATCATTTCCGCCTCCAGGTAGCCGCCGTCCATGGTTTTTAAATCAGCGACAATGGGGATTCCCGGGAAAGCCGCCCGCAGAGCCCGGACTCCGTGGAGCCCCTCTGCCAGGATAAGTGGGGTGCCCGCCTCCAGCCAGTCCACCCCGGCCCGCAGGGCCATCGCGGCGGTTTCAAGGGCTTCATCGATATTGGTGAGATCAAGAGAAATTTGGACAATGGGTGTCATAGTTTACGATACATTAAATCTGGGAAGCTTGTTCCCACTTGTTGACGAGCCAGCGGGAAACACCTTCATAAATCCAGACGCCGAGGCGTTTGGTTTCGCTATCGTAGAGGCGGGCGAAGCCCCATTCCCCCTCGCGGAGGGGGGCGGCACCAGGTGGCTCGGTGATGGAGGCGTAGCCGGTGAGGCGGGCCTTGGGAAATTCGAGATGGGAAACATCGTTTTGCTCCCGGGAAAGTCCGACAAAGTGGTCCATTTCATCGCCGGATTGGTTGATGGTTCGGGCCAGTCCCCGGGCTCTTTCGCTCTGGGTGTTGACTTTTTGCCGTACCGGGAGCGGGCCGCCATTGCTGGAGGCGAGCGCGGCATGGGGAACGGCGATGGTGGCGGTTTTTTCGATCCGGGTCACTTTGGCGGCAATGGGCTCACCGGTTCGGCCTGCGAAACGGACTTTTACCTCGTGGGCGCGGGCGGATTCAAAAGCGTCTCCGGCGCTCTGGTTGGTGGAGATGATGAGTTCGGGCGGTTTTTCCGGGAGGATGGACAGGATCTCGCTCCCAGGCTGGAGAAAGCGGCCCGGGAGCATCTCGGGGCGGCGGAGAAAAACGCGTCCCCCCACGGGGGCGTGCACGTCCAGATCCTTGACGCGGCGGGCGGCGAGGTCGTAACGGGCCTGGAGACCGGTGGCATTTTCCAGTTCTGCCTGGTAGGCACCCATCTGGCGTTCCTTCAAGTAATCAGCAACCCGGAGTTTTGAGGAGGTGACATCCAGGCGGGCGGTGCCCAGTTCGGTGACTTTTTCCGGGTTTTTCAAGCGGGCGAGGAGATGACCGGCCTCAACCACTTCGCCGTTATTGACGTAAACTTCGGAAACGAAACCGGGGAGTTCGGTGCGGAGGGAGGTTCGACCGGGGTAGGTGGCCACCGCCACAGCACGGGTGAAGGGACGAAACTCGACGAAATAGCCGATCGCACTGAGAACTCCACAGAAGATGCCCAGACGAAGGAAAAGGAGCAAAGGATTTACCCGGAAACCGGCGTAACCGCTGTGGAGGAGCTTAAAAAATTTTACAATCCCGCCGATGATCATGGCGGCGATCATGATACCAACCAGGAAAAGCCCGGCCCCGCGGGCGAGGAGAGCCAAACCAATCATAATCCCAAACCAGATCAGAACCCGCCAGACGAGTGAACCAACCCCGTAGAGAGTAATAATGACGGGAGCCTGCCGGGCCTGGGCGGGGAAGGGGAGCTTTTTTAGCCCGATAATCCAGCGGTGCCAGAACCAACTCATGATTGCCTGACCGCGCTGGCCGAGGTTGGGGATGTTTAACAGGTCACAGGCGATGTAGTAGCCATCAAACCGCATCAGCGGGTTGGCGTTGAACAACACGGTGATGACTGAGGCGGCAAAAATAGCATTGTAAGCGATGGCACCGGCAAAACTTCCGTTGCTGTTTGCCCAGACGAGAACAGCGATGGCGGCGATGGCCAGCTCCACATACATCCCGGCGGCGGCCACCGCGATCCGTTGCCGTCGCGCCCGGAATCGCCAACTGGCGGAGGCATCGACAAAGGTCAGCGGGGTAATAAAAAGAAGCAATTGGATACCCCACTCGGGCACCACTCCGCCAAATTTCCGTACGGCGACGCCGTGACCTATCTCGTGCAGGATTTTCAAGGTGCCGAAGGTGGCCAGCATGTAGATCCAGTTTTCCGGGAGGATGATCTGGGCGGCCCCGCCCTGAAACTGTTCCCAATGCTGGGCGAGGGTGTAGCCGCCAACGGCGATGAGAATGCACCACAAAAAAAAGGCCAGATGGGTGAAGAGCCACCCAAAAATCGGTTGGAGCCAGAGGAAAAATCCATCCGGATTTCCCATGGGCAATTTCAAGAAGACGATCTTTTGAAACCAGGGTTGATTGGGTCTTTTGGCGGCACTTTCGTCAGCCAGAGTGTAACGGCGCTGGGCCTGCCCGGCATTGCTGGAGTCGAGCAGGTCGTTATCGACCAGCCAGCGGACCAGCTTCAGGGCATCCGGCTCGGAAATGGCATTGGCACCGAGAGCCCGCGCGCTGATGGCGATGGCTTCGCCCACAGTTCGTTTTCCATTGAGACTCTGAATAAACTGATACTCCGGCAGGCCCACCTGAAAATACCGCCGGTGCATGAGATCTTCGACCACATAGACTGGACCACTGCGGCGCTGGTGAAAGCTAACCTCAACATCGCGCCGAACCCGGGGCCGGGCCACACCCCATTCTTTGATGGCAAAATCGGTTTTATTGCTCATCCTAGAAGAATCTCACTTTGACGTAGTTGTAGGGTTTGTGGAAGAGCACCCACCCGAGTGGCTGCCAGCCAGCCTTGATTTTGGCGCGGCCTCTCATCCCGGGGCGGAGGAAACTGCTGCCATCTTTGTCTTCGATATACCCCAGACAGACGAAGACGTTTTCTCCGTCGCTGACTTCAGAGACCGGGAAAATCTGCTCAACCTTGCTGGAAAAGACCCGGCTGCCGCGGGATTCCAGACGCAGGGCGACGGACTGATCTTTTTTGACCCAGTTGATGTCTTCATCGGAGACGGCGATTTCAGTCACAAATTTATCAAAAGCGGCCACTTCGAAAAGCTTCTGGCCGGTGTCGACCGGCACGCCTTTGGAGCGCTCCAAATCACCCGTGAGGATGAGTCCGGTGATGGGCGAACGGATTTCCAGGTTTTGTTTTTGATACTGAAGGAAATCGACCCGAAGCGACAAAGCGTCGTATTCGTAGCCAGCGAGTTGATACTCGCCGATATCTTCCTTGGCGCGGGCCTGGTTGCGGCGTTTACCGGCGACTTCCCGCTCGGCGATGGCTTCAGCCAGCTTGGAACCGATTTCCTTACCATCGAGCACGGCGAGGAGCTGGCCTTCCTGAACCACATCGCCCGGTTTGACCAGCACGTTTTCCAGTATCCCGCCAAATTGGGCGGCGATCTGGCGTGAAATATCGGGGGTGAGCCGGGCAGTTGCTCTGATCTGGTGGGGGACCGGCACAAACATGGCGGCGATCAAGGCTACCGGGCTGAGCAGGGTGATCACTTTTTTGGTGATTTTGGTTTCGCGGGCGAAGCGGCGCAGTTTACCGCGGAGCCCGGTGGGCAGGCCCTCGCTGAGGAGGGTGAGGAGGGCGGCGAGGTGCGGCCCCATCGCAGTGAGGAGTTCAAATCTCTCCGGGCTGGGTTTATCCCGGTCCCGGAACATAATGACCATGGCCCCGTTGCGGTCGCCCTGGATTGGCACCAACGGCACGCCCATGATTCGTTTGACGGAGAAGACATTGAGCAGTTCCTCCTGGTTGGATGAAATCAACGCTTTGAACTCCATGTTGTCAGGAGCGGGCCAGATCACGCTGGATTCGGCGGAGTTGATTTCCCGCATCAAGTTAAGCACGCCGGAGTAGCCCTGGCTGCGTTTTTCGCGCTTTTTGCGACCGGAAATGGAATCGACTCGCATCCTGCCCTTGTGTTCCATGCCGATGGCAAGATGATCACAACCAATTAGCTCCTGCAGCTCGGAGGTAACAATGGCCACGGCGGTATCGTAATCCGAAGCGGTGGCGGCCTTGGTATAAAGATCAATCAGGAGGGTTGATTGGAGGAAGGCATCCCTGGTCTTCTGAAACTGGACGCGATTGCTGTAGTTGGCCATGACCGCGCAGTAGAGACTGAGCATGCCATAAGTGGGTTCCAGAAAGGGGGCCCGCTCCGCTCCAAGGAGTAGGATTAACACCGTAGGGCCATCTGCCCCCATAAACGGCACTGAGAGAGCTGCCATCTTCTGGTCCTTTGCGGTAAGGGTGATTTTCTGGCTGGTGGCGGTTTCGCGGGTAAACTTGGCGAGTTTATCGACTTCCGGGCTGAGATTTGGATCAAACTGGAAACCCTGGCGGTGAAACTGGGCGCGCAACACCATTTTGCCCTTGGCATCGGACCGATAAAGAAAGCTGCTGCGAGCGGCGGTTAGTTCGACGATGAAACCGATCGCATCCCGGCAAAACATTTCGTATTCCGGATTGGCAAACAAGCCATCCACTTCGCCAATGATATCCCGTCCGCTGGTGTTTCCCGGTGGTTGTGGAGTATTGGTGGTGGTAGGAGGTGTACTCATTGGGGTGGTGAAGAAACATTAAGTTACTGGCCGGATGTGGTGCCCTCGGTTGGAGTGGGGCCGGGAACCTGGACGACAACTCTGGCGGGAATACCACTTTTGTACTTCATTTCAGAATTTTCAATCTGCACTTTGATTTCGACGGTTCCCGTGGCGGGATCGATAATCGGGCTGATAAAAAAGACTTTACCGGGGGCCTGCCACATTTCACTGACGTCGGAACTTTCCACGGTCAGGTAATCACCGATTTTGATACTGCGAACCGCTTTATAGGGAAGGAAAGCGGTTGCGTGGAGGGTTGATAGTTTGACGACCCGGATCAAATAACCGGGTTTGTTGGGGTCATTGTTACCGGGTCCAACCGCTTCCCCCTCATCTTTGTTGATTTTAATAACGAAACCTTCGATCGGGGAAGTTAGTATCTTGGTGTTAAGCTCCGCTCGAATCCGCAGGGCATCAAGCAGGGCAATTTTGGCTTCTTCCTCGGCGGCAAGGAGATTACCCTCCTTGGTCTGCAAAATTGCCAACTCTTTGAGGCGTTCCGGCTCATTTCCGATGCCGCGAATCAAATCGTAGCGGTGTTTTTGCTGATCGCGTTCCGCCTTGGCCGCCATGATTCGTCCCTTGGCCTCGGCGCGGGCTTTGGCAGCTTCATATTGGGCGGTCATCACGTCCTTGTTCAGTGAAATCAGGGTCTGGGTCTTTTTGACATAGTCACCTTCCTTGACGTGGATGGTTTCGATGATTCCGGTCTCGATGAAGGAAACTTCCCGACTGTCGCTGGGCTCAAGATAGGTATCGCCAGCCACTTCGCCTTGGGCGAGGGTGGCGCGAGAAAAGGAGCATACCAAACACAGAAGGAGGAGGGTTGGAGTGATGAAATTGTGGAGTGGTGGAGGGATGGAGGGGCGTTCCGGCGCAACACTCCAACTCTCCATTGCTCCACCACTCCATGCTTCACGCCAGGTTTTTCCTGGTTTCCTCGGTCCACTTGTCTCTTTCTGCCATGGATAGGCGTTGGTCATATCGTAACTTTTCAACATCTTCCTGTAGTTTGTCAAAATCCCTGCTAAACCGGGAATCCAGCTCACCTTTTTTATTGGCACGGGCGGATTTGAGTTGTTTTACCAGATCGGGAGCGTAAATGACCACCATATAATCATCCGCGCTAACGAAAGATTGCGCACTGCCCGGCTCACCTTGCCGGGCTCCGCGGCCCACCAGTTGCCGGTCAATCCGCTTGCTTTCGTTTCTTTCCACCACTACTACGTGTAAGCCCCCTGTTTCGAGAGCTTTTTTGCTGATTCCGATATGCGTCCCCCGGCCCGCCATGTTGGTGGCGATGAGAACCTGGCCCTCTTCCCCGGCTGCGGCGATGATTTCATTTTCTTCCTTATCCTGCTTGGCGGTGAGGATACGATGGGGAATGTTCCGGCGCTCCAGCTCGGCGGAAAGGGCCTCACTCTCGCGAATGGTGCGGGTTCCCGCTAGGATCGGCTGTCCCTTTTCGTGTCGTTTTTTGATATCCTCGGCAATCGCGGCAAACATCGCTTCACGGGTTTGAAAAACCCGTTCTTTTTCGATGACCCGTCGGCTGGGACGGTGCAGGGGCACGGTGGAAGTGGGCATTTCGAAAAAACGCCAGAACTCTCCCGCCGCCTCGGCCCCTGTTCCTGTGAGACCGCACATCCGATCATAAAAGCGGAAGTAGCGCTGCCGGGTGATGCTGCCGGAGGTTTCGTTTTCCGGGTTGATCTCGAGATTTTCCTTAGCCTCGACCGCTTGATGCAAGCCTTCTCGCCAGGTTCTTTCTTCAAAACGCCGCCCGGTAAATTCATCAACAATGACGACTTTGCCTTCCTCCGAAACCACGTATTGGGCGTCGCGATTGAAGATGTGTTTTGCCTTCAATGCGTTGAGGATGTAATCCTCCCAAGGGCGTTTGAGGAGATCCCAGGGGATGTCTTCGGTTTCGTAAATTTTCTCCTTTCCTTTTCCGGTTAACCGGATGATGCGATGAACACCTGAGAAGATAAAGTCGCGATTTTCCTCCAAACTTTCGATAAAATCGCGGGCGTTTTCGTAAGGGATCGCCTCATCTTTACTGCCACCGCCGGGCGCACTGGTGCTGATCACGAGAGGGGAGCCCGCCTCATCGATGAGCACGCTGTCGACCTCGTCAATAATGACAAAAGGGTGACCAGTCTGGCAGATATCGGGATCGGGTGAGCGGGTTTTGAGCAGGGCGTCTCGCAATCTCTCGCGTGGACCGGGTTTGGGGGATTGAATAAGGGCGAGTTGGTCGCGGAGATAATCAAAACCATATTCGTATCCCACCCCGTAGGTGATATCTTTTTCATACTCAACTCGTTTTACTGCCGCTGCGACCCGCTCCGGGAGCAGACCAACGGTGAAACCGAGTAGTTTAAAGATCGGCTCGGAAAACTCGAAGTCCCGTGCCGCCAGATAGCTGTTTACGGTGACGACGTGAACCCCCTTTCCAGCAAGCGCAAAGGCGAAGGCCGGCAGGGACACGGCGAGGGTTTTGCCCTCCCCAGTGGCCATCTCAGCGACGCCGCCCCGGACGAGGATGAGTCCTGCAATAATCTGGCAGGGGTAGTGAAACAGTCCGTGGGCGCGGCGGGCTGCCTCCCGCACCAGGGCGAAACCAGGCTCGATCAAATCATCAATCTCCTTCTGACCCGACACCACCTGGTCCTTCATTTGCAATGCGGAATCTTTGAGCTGCTGATCGGTTGCTTTCGTTAGGTTGTCAGCCAGTAGTTCGATTTTCTTAAGTCGGGCTGTATCAGAGAGGCGTTTCGCGGGATTTTTGACAGCGCGCCAATTCTGCACAAGTTTGCCTTTGAGGTAACCCCTTTTATCATACTGGGAACTTAAGGAAACAGGCATAAAATAACAGGGCGGTAGTATAAGCGTATCAACAGACTTGGGCAATCAACTCTGATTGGTCAAACGGTTAATCAACTCTAAAACGACACAAAATTTAAGGAATTAGCTTGTTGTTTTACGGAGGTTATTCTCTAATTCCGCCATGAAATCAACCATTGTCGCGTCTTGGGCTCATCCTAATCGTCGTTTGACTGGTGTTGGGATCTGGATTGCACTGTTTTTCGGATTCCCTGGCTACACTTGCCGAGCAGCAGAGCCCAAGATCGAGGTCTTCCGGACGGGGCGGGAGTTGATTGTCCAACTGGAGTCGCCGGACATTTTGAGCCAGACCGGGCCTGGTTTAAAGGCCGCGCTGAAGCTCATCGGCCCGGGCGGAAACAAAGAATTGACCATCGATTTGGATGATCCTGCGGTCCAGGGGGCGAACTGGCACTCTCAGCCAAGGGGCCGCACCCTGGTCATTGATTTGGCTACTTTTGGGAACCTGACTGCTCTTGAGATTGAGGTGTTAGGAGTTTTTGCCCCCAAGCTGAGCCTGAAAAAACATTTCCCGGAAATCCCGGAAGCCCCTGTGCCAAGCCGTTTTGCGGGTTCCCCTGCCTATATCGAGAAAGGCCTTGGTCCGGAGCGTGGTGCACCGGGCGCGGTACCTGTCATCGTCCTGCCGGAGGCAAAATATCTCCGCCCGGTTTTGATCAACCGCCCGGAGCGGTCTGTTTCCAAATCATCCATCACCATTCCCGTGGTGATGAGTGGGGAGGCCCCTCTGCGCGGAGCCATCGCCTTGAGTCGGCAGACCGCCGCCCCGGATGATCCGAACCGGGCCAGTCTCTATCTCAGCTACAAAAAAGCGATCTTTACAGACGGAAAACTTGATCGCTGGCACAAATTCCTCGTGGAAGTGCCCATCCAGGAAGCCTGGGCGCAGGGCCATGGAGATGCCACGGTGAATCTCGGAACCGGAATCGAGGTACATATCACCAATGAGGTGGGCAAACCGGATTGGCAGGGAATCCGGCACAATATCCTGGGTGATGACGACTCGGACCTGGGCCAGACCGCCGCCGCCAGTGATGACAAGGGTCGGATTTATTGGATGGCGGCCAACGGGCTGGTTCGCTTTGATCCCGTTACCAAAACATTTCAACGCGCTCCCGGCGATTTTACCATCAACAGCCTGCAAAAACTGTGTCCCGGCGGCGACGTGATGAAAGGTTCACCGGGGTGGCTCTCCAACGGCATCTATTTCGTCTGCACGCGGGGGCGTATCTTTTTGACGGTGTATGGCGATTTGCTGGCCGGACCCACCGGCAGCGACACCCCTTCGCGCCGCATTGGCGGAGTTTTTTCTGTGCCGCAGGACTGGAGCGATCCCAACGCCTTCTCCGCAGACATCCGCCTCCATGTGGGGTCCTGGGAGACGGCCACCCCGGCGCTTTACCGCACCCCGCCCCCGCTCGGGGCAGATGTCCGAAAACTCGGCCACACCATGGTTACCGAGGCCGGTCTGCTCATTCAAACCGCCGGTGGCAAATATGCAGAGGCGGGCGGCCCCTGGCGGCTCGATCTGGACGAGCGCGGCTATACCAAAGCCTTCGGCGAAGTCAATGGGCTCACCGACACAGTTTCAAAAGATGGCCGCACCACCTTTTTGCCCACTCAGGAGGCCAAAATCAAAGGTATCCCGCAATCCTCTCTGGTCCATGTAGGCACCATCTGGGGACGAAAACTGGTTGGATTGTTTAACCCCGGCGAACTCACCATCCCGCGCGCCTCGATCCGCCAACTGCTCAAGAGTGACGGATGGGATGATTCCATGCTCCTCCCACCAAAATCGAAACACGCTTTTCGGACTTACGAAGGCGCCCCAGATGGAGTTTTGACCATCAAATACGATGTTCTGGAAAAAATGCGCAACACCCCGGCGGCAAAAGGCCCCCTCGCAGATTCCCTGGCTGGGGGAGCCAGCCTGGGGCCATGTTATTTGGTCAATGCGATTCCCGGAAAAGCAGATCAGGCCCTGGCGGTGTGTGAGTATGCAGCTTATCCGCTGGTCCAATTGGATTTTTCCAAAATTACGGAAAGAAAAGCCGTCATCAAAACTTCCGTCCCTCCCCAGTCCGCCCTTCCCGTCAGGCTCGGACCCTACAATTCTCTTTGGTTTCATCAGGGCGACGAACAGTGGCTCTACGTCATCGGCTATACCGGGATGACTCGGATTTTATACTCGAAAGCTGGAAAAGTGTTAGCAACGCCCATTTCCGATGTCTTCCATACTCGGATGAATCCCGTGCCGGTGGACGGCCACCCACGCGGCGGACTCAAGCAATATGACCGCATTTTTCCTGTTTTCGGCGGACGTTTGTTGAATTCCGGTGCGGGGCGTTCCGGGCGCGGTGGCACCGCATTTACCACCGGGCTGGAGCTGTTTGATCCGAAACATCTCGGTGCGCCGGGCTCTGTTGATCCCGTGCCCAGTCAGACCGCTGCCAGCTTGAGCCGCTGCTGCGGAGCCCTCGCCACCCTGCAAAGTCGCCTGGTTTGGAACGCCAGTGACGGACGCCTCCGCCAGGAAATCTTTGGCAGCGGTCGGCCAAGTCAAGTCTTTGTGGATGAACTGGAAGCAAGCGATAAAGCCTTTGCCCCTACCAATCTCGATGAAAAAGTGTTTCGTTTCGAAATCACTGAGCCCACCGGTGGGCTGCGCGATCTCTTTGGCTTTTCCCTGCCTCGCGGGGTAAATGGCGAAAGTCTTGACAGCTTTCTGGCCTTGTCTCCGTGCCATCGTTTTCTGGTGATCCTGCTTTCAGACGGGTCGATTTACACCTTTCACATCGCGGAAAACCGCTTTATCGATGGCATCACCCTAAAAACACCCACCGGAGACCCCGTCCAATTGATCGGCTTTCGGAGGCCGGGCGAAACCCTTCTCACCGCGCCGGATGGACAGCTTTACTTCCTTGTTGCCCCGTTTAGTCCAGAGAGCGGTACGGTCCAGTTTAATCGCCTCGTGATTGATCGCAGTGGCCAACTGGCCGTGGAGCCGCATTTGGAAATAGCAGGGGCCAACCCGGATGACTGGCAGGATCTCCCCAATTCCGTGCGCTGTTTTATGCCTGATCTAAAAAACCAGGATGGATCAGCGGATTTTATTATCGGCTGGGATTCCAAAGATCGCACCGAGGCAAAGCCCTTTGTTCGGGTGATCTCTGATTTTATTCCGCCTCAGGGCGCGGATCCTAACCTTCGCCGCTAACACCAACCTGAATAGCACTCTGTACAGTCCGGTATTAAACCCTATATGATCAATGACTTAACAGGGTACAATCAATGACTGGAACGGAAAACGGACAAGTAATGAAAAACAATATGAATGTGATAACAAAGATGAAATGATAATTTTGGCTTACGCCAATAGCATTTATGAACCGACTTTGCGAGTGGTTAGGGGTTTCATTTAAGCCTTTCATTGCTTGGCTTGTCGTTTCTTTTATGAGCAGCCTAGCATTTCAGTTTGGCGGAGATGGCCCCTTTCAAGTTCTGTGTGGGATCTTTACTTTAGTTCCTACATTTTACGTGCAAATGAATGCCTGTGGCGATTATTTTGAGAGGTTAACCAAGGTTCTTTTTGCTGGAGCAATCAGTTTTATTTACATTCTTATTGGCTTCGAAACGGGGGCATTTTTCAACAATTGGATATTGACTCATCAATCAAATTGAAGAACTCCAAAGCAGGCTCACAGAAAGATAAATGATAGATTCTTTGCTTTCTTTCTTATTATGAGGCTACGTCTTTGTCTTCTTATCTCGTCTCAGTCTTTTGCTGCTACGCCAGTTGCGCCTCCGCTGCGAAAAAAACAACGAATCTCGCTCTGTGATCAATCGTCGATTCGAACATAGCTTTTATGCACGAAACCAACCTCACCGCGATTCGTGATAACAAAATAAAAATCTCCTTTACTGGCTTCGAGGACGATCACAAAGCCTTCATCGGGAGCCAGTCTGCCAATCAAATTAGAATCATCTTTGCTATTTGGGCTTTGGCGCAGACTCAAAAAATCCTGTACCCGATTGTTTGGAGATGCCAGTCTGACTCGGAGTGATTTGACATCATGAATAAGGGGGTGTCCCTTGTCGTCAAAACGCACCCGGTATTGGTTCATCACAGTGCCTTGTGCCGATTCGGGTTTGTTAGATTCCACCTCGTAGCGTAGGGCGCACTCGGCAATATATTCTCCCTGAGTCCCCTTGGCCACAGTAACATTCCCGAGAATTTGGTAACGACGTAGAATATTCCACCGGGATTGGTATTTTTGAAGATCGCTTTTCACTTTGTCGAGCGAGAGATTGCCTTTATCAAAGTAATTCACTGGATCGGCAAAGAATTTGATTTGATTGCCATTTGTCCCGCTATTGCCCAAGTTAATGAACTCCAAAATCATTTTCGCCACATCTTCTTCAGGCCGAGGTTTTGGGATCACCCAATTCCCGTCCGACCCACTCCCATCGATCGATACGATGATCAAGCCAACGGCATTTTCGATGCGCGATAGAGGCTTTTCCTCCAGTCCGGCAGGCTCTTGATTGCGCACCAGACTCTCTTTCACCGCAGAAACGCTATATAGAAGCCCCGGGATATAGTCGCTCTTTAAAGCAAAGTTTACGTTCTGTGGGACCATCCCGCTTTGCTTTAAGGTGGTGGCATCATTTAGGCGCATGGTTATGATGCCCACCACTTCTGCTGCGTTTTCTATCACCAGGGGGCCACCGGAATTTCCCGGCTGCACTGGAACGCTGACCTGATAAAATCGCGGATCATCTTTTATTCCCGACGGGCTACTAACTATGCCGTCGTTCAGCTTCGCCGCTTCCCCCTGCACTGCTGGGTTTGGGAAACCTATTGTCAGAACCCGATTGCCACGATTTACCTGACTACCAGACCCAATTTTCAGCCAGGTAAAATCCGTGCCCTCCACTTTGAGAAGGGCTAAATCGTTGGCTTGATCCAACTGTATGATTTTGGCGGAAAATTCCTTGTCTCCGAGTTTTACTCTAATCTTTCCCGCTCCCGCCACCACATGGTGACAGGTGATAAAGTAACCATCGGAAGTCACAAAAAACCCCGTTCCATAGCCGATCCGCTCTGCGTGGCACGGCGACACAGTGAACAGGAATGGCACCACGAAAGTCCAGAAATGAAAAATTGGGAATCGCTTTTTAATTCTCTTTGGTGGGAACTCTCGATCTGATTGGCATCCAGGGATAGAAATAGCGAAAACTGGTTCCATGGCAATCATCTATCATGAGGTTCTAGAAGCGTCAACAAAGATCCCCTGCTCACTGTTGAAGTTCAAAGCTCCTTAACTTTATTTGACTTTCCTTAAATATTAATTAATCATTTCGAAATGATTAATGTTATCAAACGTTTGTTGCAGGAATGGCGGGAGTTGGGTGAATTCCTTAGGAGTCTCAAGGGCTGAAAGGCCGTATGAGCTAGAAGTCCTCACGAATTCCTCTACGAGTTGGGGATCTTCAAATTTTCCTCATTTACCGGGCCAGGGCATGATCCGGGTAATCACTCCAACTTGCGGAATAAAAACTCAGAGCGTCGCCATAGAGGAAGCCGGTGATGTAGCCTTTGGTGGGGGTAATCCCGCATTTACTGATGGCGGCATCCATGGTCTTGGAGATGGCCATGGAAATCAAATTCCGGCTGTTGCGGGAATTGGCGAGATTGTTGCCCTGCTTGATAATTAACCCAGCAGTGGTTTGATCCTTATTAGCCTGACTGCAGCACAAGCCCATAACGGTACCCGTCCCCCCGATGCCTGCAAGAATCGGCCCGGCCCGGAGATCCAGAGGCTGGGGCGAATCGTCCCCGCTCCACTCTCGGAAACCCTGCGCCACCTTCACCTTTTTCCAATAGGCAGTCAGGTAGGCCTGATACCATTGCCGACTCAGGGCCGGGTCAAGCTCGCGCCACAGGCCAATCAACCAGGAAAGATCGCCGCCCCGGGCAGGGGAGAGTTGGCCATCTTTACCCAGGGCACTGGCGGGCAAACCATTTTCAGGATCAAGTCCTTTTTCGAGCAGCCACTTGCAATGCGCATCCATCAGCGGTCGGGAAGCGTTTCCCCCCTGGACCCGGTCATGAAGATTGAGGGCAAAAATGGCTACGGTGGTGTCCAAAATCCAGGTTTTTTCGGAATTTGAAGTGATGGGGGCACCCTGCCGACCAGCTACCAACTCTGCCATTGAGCGAAGCAACTGTTTTTCCAGTGCGACGAGATCACTGCGGTTTCCCCCGGCCAGTCGGTAGGCGGAAAGAGCCATCGCCAGTTGGCTTTTGCGGCTGCCATCCAGGCGGGAGAGAAGCGCTTCCTCCGATTGGACGCGGCGGACACAGGCCGCAATCGCCAGATCGAGGGCTCTTTCCACCAGCGGCATTTTCTCCGGGGAGCGCTGTGGATTTTCGAAAATCTGGTGGCACCAGGCCATGGCAATCCAGGTATGTGGTTTCAGGTCACTTTCCGGTAAATCACCCAGTTCCCCGGCAACCAGTCTGGCATAACCATTGGGATCCTGAATTAAGCGTGAAAATGTTGAATCCAGCTCAGCCAGAAAGCCTTCGCGGTTCTGGGCTCCCGAGCTGTACGGAAGTAAACAAACCAGAAAAGTTAGGGTAATGGTTCTGAACATTGGCATAGATTTCTGCAAACGTGCGGGAATCAATATGGATCTGGTTTTGGTAAAAAACAAGCCGGTAGGCGGTTGGCTTTTGAGGGGCGAAATCCTCACGGATTCCTCTACAACTTTTCAATCGCGAGGCGTAGTGCCACCGTCATTTGATTGATTTCATCGGTGGTCACACAGAGCGGGGGCATAAGGACCAGGGTGTCGCGCACGGGTCGGGTTAACAGACCGTGTTTCCGTGCGGCCAGGCAAATTTTGGCTCCGGTGAGGTCGTGCCAGTCACAGGGGCCGATTTCAATGCCAGCGATCAATCCCCGTTGGCGTATCTCCAACACGGTTTCCAAATCCCCTAGATTTTCCTGCAAGGCGGTTTGGAAAAATTCGATTTTGCCCGGAAGCCCGTCGAGGACATTTTCGTGTTCAAAAACTTCCAAATTCGCGAGGGCTGCTGCACAACCCAGCGGATTGGCACAGTAGCTGTGCCCGTAGAAAAACGTCTCTTCATAACCGCCCAGGAAGGCAGAAAAAATCCGATCCGTGGTCAGAGTGGCAGCGAGGGGGAGGTAGCCACCAGTCAAACCCTTGGCCAGACAGAGAAAATCCGGGATAACTAACTCATGCTCAAAGGCGAACATTTTTCCGGTGCGCCCGAAGCCGGTCATCACTTCATCGAGAATTAGGAGCACCTTATTTTTATCACACCATTGCCGCAGGGCTGCCAGCATTCCGATGGGCCAGGGCCTCATTCCGGCGGCTCCCTGGATGATTGGCTCGATGCAGACTGCGGTGATTCGCTTGATTTCTGCTGGGGTCAGTTTGGTCAGCGCCTCCCAATCGGGAAGCAAAAGCGCATCAAATCCGGTGCCAGAAAAGCGACCGGTAAAACTGCCAATCCCCCCCAGGGAACCGGCCCCGGCAGTATCACCGTGGTAGGCGTTGTCAAAGGAGAGAAATCGGTTTCGCCCCGGTTCGCCGTTTAATTGGCGAAATTGGATTGCCATCTTGCAGGCGCATTCGATCGCAGTTGAGCCGTTGTCGGAAAAAAATACCCGGGTCAGGGTTTGGTTGGGGAAGAGGGAGGTCAGCTTTTCGGCCAGCAAGATAGCGGGTTCATTGGTAAGCCCGAGGGCGGAACAGTGGGCCAGTTTTCCAAGCTGTTTCTTAATGCCTTCATCAATGTGGGGGTGGCGATGGCCATGGATATTGGTCCAGATGGAACTGTTTCCATCCAAGTAAACCTTACCCTCCGAATCCCAAAGCAACGCTCCCTGACCGGATGTGATAATCAACGGCTCATGCTCGGGAGCGCACCAATGCTCCATCTGGGTAAAGGGATGCCAGAGGTGTTTTTTATCAAGATCTCGAAGATCCTGCATCTTCCGCTAGGTGGCTTAGTCGCAGCCGCAACCACCACCACAGCAGGAATTCAACTCCTCGTCAGTTGGAACTGCACCATTTTGAAGGGTTTTCTGGACCATTTTCATAACCGTACCGAAAATGGAATTGATTAAATCTTCAGCCTCGACAAAATCAGCGGCAATGGGATTTTCCATCGCTTTGTCTTTTAGTGATTCCATCTGAGCGATTTCACCCGAGGTCGCCTTTTTGCCTTCGTGATGTTTGCGATGGAGATCAGCCGCTTTCTCATGCCAAGTGCGATACAGTTCTTGAGCTTTTTCGTCCTCCTGAAACGCATCAATCGCTGCTTGAGCAGATGCAAAGGCAGGATCTTCAAGAATAAAATGGCACAATTCACGTGTCTTCTCTTTTAGAGTGGCAATTTCAGGTACAGTTGTTGTCGACATGTTGCTCTTATACACGGAAAGTTGGGATTATGCAATCGTGGCGTTTTACAATAAAATGGCCGACAAAAGTGTCTAATTGGTGTTAAGGAGTCAGCGTTTAGTATGCTGATTGATTAATGCAAAATTTCAAGTTCTTCCACATTTTTTTCCGTTTGGGAATGCTCGTCCTCTGTTTTTGCCTGCTCACTGGTTGCGGACAGGGCGGCAGAACCAAGATCGAACACGCTAGGATGTTGTCGATCCTGGTGAACTGCCGGGCTTTTGCCACCGACCATGAGGGTGATTATCCAACCGTACTGGCTGATCTTCATCCGAAATATGTGGACTTGGTTGATGTCTTTTATTCACCACCATTTAGTGAGGCTGAAGACAAGCCACAGGTTTATTATTATCGCACTGGGCTGAAGGTTGGGGCTCTTGTTGACGAACCGTTGGTGGTTTCGCCGCATGTGATTAAAGGCATGGTCAATGTCGGTTACCTCGGTGGATTTATCCGCAAACTCGACAAGGAAGAGGCGGAGAAAATCCTCAAACAACCGAACTGGACCCAGCAGGCCCCGCCCCTTGCCCAGTAGGTGTTCATGGGAACTACGCGGAATTTTTCTCCGATTTCCGGTTCAGCCAGAGCCAGAGCACCAAACCTGTCAGGCAAACCACCAGACAGGAGGCCAGTCCCACCCGCAAATTGCCGCCCAGCCAGGGCATCATCGCGGCGGGATCAAAAGCCCTTTTGGTGATCGGTCCGAGGGTTTTGACCCCAAAAACCCAGCCTGTGTGCAGGCCAATCCCAAGCCAGAGCGAGTTGGTTTTAAGTCGGGTATATCCCAGAACCCAGCCGATCGCAAAAAGCACCGCAAATTCGGCGGCGAGGAAGTAAAAGTCTCCGAACTGGCTAAAAATCAAACCCAACATGTGAAACCCGGACCCCATCGTGACTTGCGTGATTTCTGCGTCCACTGGAGGTTTTAAAAAATGGGTCAGCGCAAAAAAAGCAGCGACCGAAATCAAGAGTGGCCAGGGTTTGAGCAAACCCGAAAAGATCGAGGTCAACGCCCCTCGAAACACAAATTCTTCCAGCAAAGCCACAACCAGACCGGTTGTCAGCGCTGAGAACATGACACTGAACAGGGAATTCCTGGCTTCCTGCACTTCATACCAGCCTTGATGAACGTAAAACCAGCCGAGCAACAGGAGTGGGACCGCAGCGAGTAAAAATCCAACAAACAAATGGCTGCGCCAGGCTGGATTGGACTGAATCTGGAGTCGATCCCACCAGCCCAACCGCACTCCCTGGCTAGCGCCAGCGGATAGCCATTTTAGGGTGGGGAAGAGCATGATCAAGGCACCGCCGAGAATGGCGCGGTTAAAATAGCGCGAAAACCGGGCTCTCTCCATCGAACCGTGGAGACGGTCAAGGATGGGGATGTCAATGAGCCAGCCCACTTCCACCACCAGTTTGCCGGCAAAAAAAAGCATTGGGGCGAGAATGGCACCCAACAGAACCGTCCCCAAGACGAAAACCAGGACTTTCCATCCCGTTGATTGAAAAAGCGATCCAAGATTCCGCATGGCGATTGATAGCCGAAATTTCTCCGTGAATCAATCGCTCATGCCGCAAAGATGGTATAATAAAAAGGCTTTCATAGACGTGAAACGAGTGTAAAATCTAAAATTTGTTCTTTGCAGCCTCGACAAAATCTTATGTCACCTATTCTATCTTCATTTCGCAGCGTAAAGCTTCCACGCCCGTGCGGTCGTCCGCTGACCTTGATCACAACTCTGCTGGCTTGCTTGATTGGAACGTCTTCCCCTTCCAGTGGTCAGACCAAATATGGCGATGTGGCACTGAAGGTTGCCAGCATTTTGGAATCGGAGCACTACAACCGGGAGCCTTTTGACGACAAAATGTCCAGCAAAGTTCTCGATGCCTACATTGAGATGCTGGATTTTAGAAGAGTTTACTTTACTCAACAAGATATTGACAGTTTTAACACCAAATACCGGACCTCAATCGATGACCAGATCAAGGGTCAGGCTATCCCGGCAGCGGTTGAGATCCATGCCATTTACCTTGATCGAGTTCGCTCCCGAGTTGAATATGCCCGCAAAGTTTTGGCTGAAGAAACCTTTACTTTTGACTCTGATCGCTCCGTGTGGATCACTAGAAAAGATGCACCCTGGCCGAAAAATGCTGATGAAGAGAAGCAGATCTGGCGTGATCTGATTGAAGAGGAGTTGCTTCGCGACTTGCTCGCTTCTCAAAACCCGGATGAAAACGAAAAAACCACCAAAGACAAACCCGCCAAGCAAAAGAAAGATCCAAAAGAAGTCATCCTAAAACGCTATGAGGATTTTTTGACTAATGTGGTTGATCGGGACACGGAAGACGTTGCCACCGATTTTATCAAAGCCATCTCGCGGGCTTACGATCCCCATTCCGAATACTACAGTTCAAAAGGGTATGAAGATTTCAAGATCGGCATGAACAAAAAACTCAAAGGCATTGGGGCGATGTTACGCCTTGATGAGGATGAAGTCCCTACCGTTGAAGGGCTTGTCGTGGGGGGGCCGGCCGCCAAGCAGGGAAAACTGAAAAATGCCGACAAAATCATTGGGGTTGGTCAATCCGAGGCTGAAATCGTCGATGTAAAGGGCAAAAAGCTCAGTGACACTGTGGACATGATCCGTGGAGAGATTGGTACTTCCGTCTATCTCCGCGTTCATCCAGCCACCGCCGCCGATCCCTCGGAAACGACTATTATCAGCATCGTCCGTGAAAGCGTGGATTTGAAGGACAGTCTTGCCATGGCTGACTTGATCTCGACCAAAGACCCGTTGGGCAACGACCAGAAGTTTGGTTGGATCAGGCTTTCCTCTTTTTATAGCGATATGGAAGGTGGCGAGACCTCAACCACATCCGACGTTCGTCGGTTGTTAACTCGCCTCAAGATCGAAGGCATTAACGGTTTGGTTATTGATCTGCGGGACAATGGAGGTGGTTCGCTCGAAGAGGCGGTTAATATGACAGGGCTTTTTATCAATAAAGGTCCGGTGGTTCAGGCTCAGAACTGGAGAGGGCAGCGCAGCCAGAAGGTCTCCAAAAGCGCCAATCCAGTTTACGATGGGCCCATGATCGTTCTCACCAACCGGGCCAGTGCCTCGGCTTCGGAGATTTTTGCCGCCGCGCTTCAGGATTACAATCGTGCTCTCATCATTGGGGAAAAATCGACTTTTGGAAAGGGGACTGTGCAGCAGTTGCGCCCAGTTTACGCCAGCAAGTTAAGTGTTTTTAACCGTGGGGGAGAAGGTGAAGAACAAGGAGCTCTGAAATTAACCATCCAGACCTTCTTCCGGATCAATGGAGACTCCACCCAGCTCAAGGGGGTGATTCCTGATCTCCAATTGCCCTCGATTTACGATGTGGAAGATTTTGGCGAAGCCTCTTTGAGCAACCCGCTTAAGGTGGAGCCGATTCGCCCTGCCACTTATGAACTTTTCACGCAGGAACCTTTCCCAATTGATGCGCTGAAAAAGTCGATGGAGGGCCGGATTGCTGCTGATAAAGATTTTGGCTATATCATTAAAGACATCGCCGAAGAAAAAGACAGGATCGAGAAAAATCGAATTTCCCTGAACCAGCAAGTTCGTGTTAAAGAAGTTCAGGAAGCCAAAGTGGAAAGAGAGCTTCGTAAAACCGAGCGCATTGCCCGCTACAAACAAGTTCGGGAAGAAGAGAAAAGTTTGTTTTCGGTTTACACGATTACCCAGGATAATTTCGCAGAGCGCAAACTCACTTTGAAATCGGAAATATCTTCGGAAGCACTGAGTGGAATGTCTACGGGTGACAAAAAATTGGATGAGAACGATGAAAACAAATTGCTGGAGTATCCTCATCTGCTTGATCCTTACGAACGCGAGACTGTCCGGGTAATGCAGGATTTTATAGCGATTCGCGCAACTGGTAAGCCGGTTAATATGTCAAGCATCGCAAAGTCCCGCCCCCCTGTGGCGACGCCGGTTACCACCGTTTCCCAGTAAAGCGTGTGTGATGGGCATTTTCAAAGGAGCCTTCCTTCACTGGAAGGCTTTTTTTGGAAAGTTATCCAAAATTGCATTCGTTACCGACACATTGTAGGATGGTAAATGTTTTCATCCCGCCAAAGATTTTTGATTTCCTGCCTTTTCATGAGCCTGATTTTGGGGCTTACCTCTGGATTAGGGCAGAATGGCAAACCGCAGACCAAGGAAGTTATTGAAAAAAAGATCGCTTCATTGCAGGGAAAGAATGAAGACAGCGCAATCAATAGCTATCAAGAAGCGCTAAAGGCGATCAATAGCCGCAATCAGTCCCAGATTCAGGTGGATGATTTTACCGCCCGACTGGGTTTAATCGACGCAACGCTGAAAACCCTGCGGGAAGATCTCGCCAAACCTCACCCTGCTGCTGCCAAACTGCCAGAAAAGCTGGATGATGCGGAAAAAACTTTAAAGATCCTTAACTCCAGCCTCGAATCAGCTTCCCGGGAGATTGAAACCCTCACCAAAACGGAAAATGAAAACCAAGCTCGGAGTCTGGCTTTAGCCGACGAAATCAAAACGATCCGGGACACAATTTCCGCGACGCCGGCACCTGCGGTGCTGGATAGCGCCGCCCCCGAAACTCTCCGGGCGAGAAGTGAATATGAAAAAGCCAGAATCGAGATGCTGCAAACCCAGCTCAAAAAACTGGAACTGGAATCAGAATACCTCGACCGAACCCCGGAACTGCTGACTGCCAAAAAGAATCTGGCTGCCCGGCAGTTGGAATCTTTCACCAAGTCGCGGAATGCGATGGTTGCGCATGTCGCCCAGCTTCGCACGGCTGATGCCAGTTCTTCGGTACAGGAGGCACAAGCTTCACTCGAAAAAGTCTCCCAAAACACCGACGGCCTCAAGTTGCTCGCTGAAAAAAACGTGGAGTTGGCGATTCGCAAAGGCGGGGTTGACGGCATTTCCCAATTTTTGTCCACAGCCACCACAGCCCTTTCGAAATCTGAGGAGGACCTTCGCCAGGTCAATGAACAAATCGAAACCGCCGTGTCCCGAACCAGCATCCTCGAAAAAGTGGGGCTTTCCCTCGATTCCGAGACTGGCTATCTCCTTCGACAGCAGCGAAGCGATATGCCCTCGGTTTCTGCATTGAGAAGTGAAATCGGCGAAGTATTAAGCAGTGTCACGTCCGCAAACCTCACTCAGTTAAAGCTCGAGGAAGAACAAAAGGCTTTTCTGCTCCACAAGGGGCAGATCCTCGCAGACGCGCTGGGCGAGAACCCTTCGGATGGTGATAAACTGAGTGCTTCCAAATTGCTGGAATCCAGAACTGAACTCCTGGAGCAGCTCGTCGCCGACCAGCGGCGCTATGTCAAAACCCTCGACTCTCGACTCAAGGTCCTGCAAAGTCTCAGTACTCAAGTGGCACGTCACCAGCAGTTTGTGGATGAGCGCCTCCTCTGGAGCCGGAGTTCCTCCTTTTACGATCTGGCCGCGATGAAAGGAGATTGGGATGGGTTGAAAAATATTACCATCGGGGAGGAGGGCAAAAAATGGGCTCAGGCCTTCTTCGCGGACATAAAAACCTCCACGGCCCTCTGGATTAGTTTCTTTCTTCTCTGGTTCATCTGGCGCATCTTCCGGCGCAAAATCAATCTTTACATTGAGCGCCTTAATCGCACCGCCTCCAGCCGGATCTGCACGAAATTTTACCCGACACTGGTGGCCACGGTATTGACTATCCTTCTGGCGGCCTCCTACTCATTTGTTTTATGGTTTGTCGCCTGGCGCTGCACCAAAATCTCTCCAGCTTTGCCGGCTTTATACAAAGGCCTAATGACGGTTTCATTTTTCGTGTTCCTTTTTGCCGGGATCCGTCGCATTTCCAAGCCGGATGGCTACCTGCATTCACATCTAGCCCTGGCAAAATCCCGCTGTGCCCTACTCCGCAAACATACTACCTGGTTTCTATACATATATCCTCTCTTCATTTTTCCGGCCGTGGTCCTTCTGGCGATGGATCAATTGTCCGACCCCGGGCGGGGATTTTTTGCCATGGCCATGATTTGCAAGGCATACTACTTTCACCGGCTCTTCCTGCCCAAAAAACATTTGTTGACGATCAATCCGAACTACCGGTGGGTCGAATTCCCCGTCTATCTCATTGCCATTGTAGTCCCGCTGCTATTGGCTTTGGGTGCGCTGTTGGGCTTTTTTCACTCGGTTGATTTGCTCCGGGAAAAAGTCGACGCATCGCTCTGGATTGTCGCCTTGGCTGGACTCGGCGGCGGCTTTTTCCTGCGTTGGGTTCTCGTATCCCGGCGCCATGCCGTCATCAATGAAGCCATGAACCAGAGAAAATTGCGCGAGGAGGGTGATGGTACTGAACCTGTTAAGCAGGAACGCTCTGTGGAGGAGGTTAAGGAAGACGCCGCCCGGATGGTGAATTTGCAGCAAAAAACTCTCCAACTGGCGAGAATTATCGTGGTCTCGATTTCTGCCGTGGCGCTCTGGTCGGTCTGGTCTTCGACGTTTCCGGCCTTGAATATGCTCGACAAATACGAACTTTGGAACGCCGCTGCCCCAACAGAGACCGCTACCAGCCAGGCTGATCCAATCACATCCTCCTACAATGGCATATCAGCACAGGCTGAAACACAGCA
This sequence comes from Verrucomicrobiales bacterium, assembly GCA_041742015.1. Lineage (GTDB taxonomy): Bacteria > Verrucomicrobiota > Verrucomicrobiia > Verrucomicrobiales > DEV007 > Arctic95D-9. Next base: position 31,022 of record JBGSJM010000338.1, read on the forward strand.
GGAGCCCCCAAGGGCCCAAAACCCCGGCCGGGTTAGTTTGCAGAACCTGCTCTTCTCCATTTTTGCCCTCGCCCTGACTTTCATTGGGGCCAGAAATATCCCCGCTTTTTTGGATCTCATGGTTCTGCGTAGCTATTACACCAGCCGGGGAGGGGCCTTTGCAATCACCACTTCGCTGCGTTACTTCATTATTGCCATTGGCGTGGCCTATGCCCTCGCCCACATCGGGATTGGCTGGTCGAATATTCAGTGGATCGCTGCGGCCATCACCCTCGGAGTTGGCTTTGGTTTGCAGGAAATATTTGCGAATTTTGTGGCCGGTCTGATCATCCTTTTCGAGCGTCCCATCCGTCTCGGTGACTATGTGACCCTGGGGGATGTCAGTGGCAACGTTACTAAAATTCAAATTCGCGCTACCACCATCACTGATTTCAGCAACAAGGAATTGGTCGTTCCCAATAAGGAGTTTATTACCGGTCGCCTCGTGAACTGGACTCTTTCGGACCCGAACTTTCGGGTTGAACTTCCGGTGGGCATTGCCTACGGTTCGGATACCAAGTTGGCGAAAGATGTCCTTGAGCAGGTCGCCCGTGCCAATGAGATTGTCCTGCAGCAACCCGCTCCGCGGGCGGTATTTTTGGCATTCGGCGAAAGCACGCTTAATTTTGAACTGCGGGTCCATATCAAGGGCGCGGAAAATCTGATTACAGTGCGGAGCCAGCTCAATTTTGCAATCGACCAAGCCTTCCGGGAGGCTCATATCGAAATCTCCTACCCCCAGCGCGATATCCATATTCGTTCCGTTTCTCCCAATACTTTACCATTGCCCCTGGTGCAAACACCACCAACGAACCAAAGCTAAAAACCAAACTCAAAATCAAAACATGAAACTTTTTTTAGTCTTCAATCCTACTGCCTCCGCAATGAAAACGATGATTCGGCTATTTCTCTGCCTTTTTGCGGCCCCACTGTTGGCGCAGTCTTATCCACCAACATTTAAAGACGCCCGTGTTGAAACTTACCGAAAGATCGACTCCACTGAACTTAGGCTTTGGATTTTTGGGGAGTCGAATCCCATAGGGCCAAAACCTGCGATTGTGTTCTTTTTCGGTGGTGGCTGGAATTCGGGATCACCGGCGCAGTTTGAAAGTCAGGCACGGCATTTCGCAAAGCGCGGCATGATCGCTATCACTGCCGACTATCGCGTGAAATCCCGGCAAGGTGTCCAAGCGGTGGAATGCGTGAAAGACGCCAAGGCCGCCATCGCCTGGGTCAGGGAAAATGCCCAGCGTCTCGGCATTGATCCGAAAAAAATTGCGGCATCGGGAGGCTCCGCCGGTGGTCATATCGCTGCCTGCACCGGCACGATCAACGGCTTCGGCAGCGACGAACGTCCCAATGCCATGATCCTCTTCAACCCCGCCTGTACGCTCGCTCCGATCACGGGCTGGGAGCCCCGAGGTTCTCAATCCGGGCTCAGTAGTACCGAACGATTGGGCGTTGAGGCGCAAGTGATATCACCGGCACATCACATCGGCCCGCACACACCGCCGACCCTGATTCTTCATGGCAAGGCTGACACCACAGTTCCCTATGCCAGCGTTGTCGCTTTTGAGAACGAGATGAAGAAGGCAGGCCGTCCCTGCAAGCTGGTCGGTTATGATGGCGCAGTCCACGGCTTCTTCAACCGGAACGAGGGTTTCACCAAGACTCTCGCTGAAGCCGACGGTTTCCTCGTCGATCTCGGATGGATCAAAAAGTGAAGTCCCGCTGAAGAAGACTCATGGTGCCTTTTCAGGCTTCCACCGCCTCTCTTTTCTTTTTGTCAGAAGGTAGGTCATCAGGCTGGCGAAGTATTGTTTTATGATGAGTTTTTTGGCGGTTTCTTGTTTTTTCTTCAGTCTGGGAGTGGATTCGATGGGTATCGCTTCACTTCGACATCATTCTTTTGCGCCGAGCCCGGCGTGCTGCGGCCATCGGTGATGAGCTTCTCCAGCAGCGTCTTCATCTCGGCGACTTTCTCCGGCATCGCTGCGGCGAGGTTCTTGGTTTCGCCGAGGTCATTGGCTAGATTGTAGATCTGCACGGGCTGGGACTGGTCGCCGCCTTGGCCCCAGCCACCGGAGCCGGGCGCGGGGATGTATTTCCATGAACCGCTGCGCACAGCGGGTGTGCCGCCGATGGAGGCGCTCACGGCGTTCTCGCGGATGGGTTTGTCTTCGCCTTTGAGCAAGGGCATGAGACTGAAGCTGTCCTCACCTGCGGTGTCCGGCAGCTTCACGCCAAACACATCGGCAAAGGTGCGGAGGAAGTCGGCTTGATACACGAGCTGGCTGCAAACACTGCCTGCCTTCACCACGCCGGGCCAGCGCACGATGAAGGGAACGCGGTGCCCGCCCTCCCACGCATCCGCCTTGTAACCGCGCAAGGGGCCGCTCGGATAGTGGCCCATCTTTTCGAGATCCTTCACGCCGATGTAAGGCGCGCAGCCGTTGTCGGCGGTGAAGATGACGAGCGTGTTATCTGCCACGCCACTTTTCTCCAATGCATCGAGCACACGACCCACGAAGGCATCCGTCTCCATCACGAAATCGGCGTAGAGATTGAGGCTGCTTTTGCCCTTCCACTCGGGATTTACGGCGAGCGGCGTATGCGGCGAGGTCAGCGGCATGTAAATGAGGAAACGTTCCTTCTTCTGCGCTGACTCGTCGATGAACTGGATCGTGCGGTCTCCGAGCGCTGGCAAAATGCCTTCGAGTTTCCAGTCCTTGAGCGCCGGGCCTTGGTTGCTGGCCTGATTCTTCACCATGGATTCGTGGGGCAGGAATTCGGTGGGAATGCCGAGTGTGCGATCGTTTTCGATGAAGCAAAACGGCGGCCAGTTCGGGACATCCGTGCCGAAGTAGAGGTCAAAGCCGCGCGCGCTCGGCCCGCCCGCGATGGGCTTGGAAAAGATGTCACGCCAGGCGGCGATCTGCTGCTCGCTGGGCACGGCATCGGCAGCGGTGGCCTTCTGGCGGGCCTTGCTTGCTTCATCGACGGGCTGCTTGGCAGGCGAGAGCAAGGGACGCTGCTCCTTCGTGATCGGCCAGTCCATGCCCAGGTGCCATTTACCGATGCACGCGGTGCGATAGCCCTGCTGCTTCGCCAACGTGCCGATGGTCATGCGATCCGGTGCAATCAAAGGCTCGCCAAACACGCCGACGATGCTTCGCTGCAACCGCGTGCGCCAGTGATAGCGGCCGGTGAGCAACGTATACCGCGAAGGCGAGCAGACGCCGGATGACGAATGCCCATCCGTGAAGCGCATGCCTTGCGACGCAAGCTTGTCGATATGCGGCGTGGGGATCTTGCCGCGCTCGGGATTGTTGCACTGCACGTCGCCGTAGCCGAGGTCGTCGGCGTAGATGACGAGGATGTTGGGTTTATCTGTGGCGGCGGCAAAAGCCTGGGCACAGAGAAGCAGACTCGTTGTCAGGGTGATGATGGCGTGTTTCATGGTGAGTTTATTTGGCGGCTTTCGCCTTCTTTCCTGGTGTCGCGGTGGATTCGGCTGGGTAGCGCTTCACTTCGACATCATTTTTCTGAGCCACACCGGGCGTGCTGCGGCCGTCGGTGATGAGTTTCTCCAGCAGTGCTTTCATCTCGGCGACTTTTTCCGGCATCACGGCGGCGAGGTTTTTCGTTTCGCCGATTTCGTCGTCGAGGCTGTAGAGCTGCACAGGCGGGCGGTCCTTGGCTTTCGATTCCGTGTCGGCTCCCATGATGAGCTTCCACGGTCCATGCCGCAAGGATGGTGTTCCGGCGGCGCAGATGGCTTGTTCGCGGATCGGCTTGTCCTCGCCTCGCAGAAGCGGCAGGAAGCTAAAGCTGTCTTCGCCAGCGTTGTCGGGAAGCGTGGCTCCGACGACATCGGCGAAGGTGCGGATCAGGTCGGCCTGATGGACGAGCTGACCGCAGACGCCGCCCGGTTTCACCACCTCCGGCCAGCGGATGATGAACGGCACGCGGTGACCACCCTCGTGAACACTGCCCTTGTAGCTGCGCAATGGCCCGGCGGGTAAATGGCCCTTCGCTTCCAGTTTTCGGATGGGAAAACCGTCCTCCTGTGAATCCCGGGGATTCTCGCTCACGCCGGTGCCGACATAAGGGGCTGGGCCATTGTCGCTGCTGAGAATGACCATCGTGTTGCGTGTGGCTCCGGTATCCTCAAGCGCTGCCATGACTTCGCCAACGACTGCGTCGGTCTGCATGACAAAGTCGGCGTAGTCGCCCAGACCACTTTTGCCTTTCCATTCCTTCGTCGGGGCAAGCGGGGTGTGCGGCGAGTTCAGCGCCAGGTAGAGTAGGAACGGTTGGTTCTGATGGCCTTTGATCCACTCAACGGATTTCGCCGCGAACGTGGGGAGCGCCTGAACGGATTCGAACCCCGGTGCGCCGGGGCCTTCTCTGTTGAAGCGTTGCTTGCCGGACATCACCAGTGGATTTTTCCGGTCGCCGGAGAGGATGAGGAAGTTTTTCACGGCCGTGGGAGCTTCGGTGAAGCGGTCGTTTTCGATCAAGGCGTAAGGCGGCATGTCGAGTGACGCGCTGATGCCAAAGTAGTCGTCGAAGCCGTTGGTCGTGGGTCCGTTCTGGATCGTCCCCTCTGTCAAAGACTGCGGCATCGTCATGCCCAGGTGCCACTTGCCGACGCACGCGGTCGCGTAGCCGTGCTGCTTGAGCAGACTGGCAATGGTAAGACGGCCTGGCGCGATCAACGGCGGACTCATCCCGCCCAGCACGCTCCTCTGCAGATGAGTGCGCCAGTGGTATCGACCGGTGAGAAGCGTGTAGCGCGAAGGCGTGCAGACACTCGATGACGAATGCCCATCGGTGAACCGCATGCCTTGTGCCGCAAGCTTGTCGATGTGCGGCGTGGGAATCTTGCCGCGCTCTGGATTGTTGCACTGCACGTCCCCGTAGCCGAGATCGTCGGCGTAGATGACGACGATGTTGGGCTTGTCCGGTGTAGGGGCAATCTCAGCAGTGGCGAGTCTGGTGGCAACGGCCAGGCAAAGCCCGAGACAAGCGGCCCATTGTTTTCTTGAGGCGATCATCGTGTTCACTGCTCCGTGTTTGAAAACTCCAACACCACCTCTTCAAAGCCGGGGCATGAGATGACCGCCTTGCTCTGCCCATGCTCCATGGACAGATACTGGCTGTCGTAGGTCATCGCGGGATTCAGATTCACCGTGGTGCCGTTGATCTTCGGTAATTGCTTGCTGTTGGACCAGTATTCGTAGCTGTCCTTGGCCTCGGACTCATAGGTCAGCTTGCCGTTCTCATACTCGAACTTCCTGGCCTTCACCGATGCCTGGAAGGCTTCGTAGCTCTCGTAGTCGCTTGCCCGCCCCATTTGGATCACGACAGGTGCCCACATGTCCTTCAGTTCGAGATGGTGGCCGTGTTGCTCCTGCACTTCCTGGAGTTGGCGATCCGGCCAGACGAAGGTTCGCGTGGAGGCGATGTATCCTTCGCCTGCCACGCGGATGGCGGCGTAGGCATCGCCGGCGCGGGAGAAGAACCAGCCGGAAGGATCTTCGACGCGGTTGTCCCAGAGGGTGCCCTTGCGGATGAAGACGCGGGTGCCCTCGCTCATGACGCGGCCGCGGCCAAGCTTCGCGTTCGGGTCCCGGGCGATGATGGAGACGCCGGTGCCGGTGATGCCGTTGATCGCGCGGCGCGAGTAGAAACCGGTGCCGTGGACGACGATCCTATCGCTCGCGCCGGAGGAGAAATTCACGCCCATCGTCTGGGCGAGATCACCCGAGGTGTAGAGGCGGGTCGGATCCATCGTCATGGTGCTGAGATTGTAATCCGGCGTGTAGAAGACATCGCGGCGGAAATGCGCGTCTCCCTTTTCATCAAACACAAGGATGCCCTCTTTCTCCCGGGCAAGGCTTTCGATCATCACGGCGCGGCGAGATGTGGTTTGGTAAGGGCCGCGCTTCGGATCGATGGCGATGGCACGGAGGATTTCCGGCGGGCGATAGGAGCTGAAGAGGAAGGGCAGATTGCCGAGCGAAGTGTCCTTGTATCGACCGTCATGCCAGCCATAGCAGTAGAGCAGGGACTCCGCCCAGTAGGTGCGGACTCCGTCGTAAAAGGGATTGCGGGTGGCGGCGATGCCTCGCTGGCCGGTGCGCGGCTCGAACTCGGTGGCCACCTCCGCCCAGTAGAGCGTGAGGAAATTTCCGGCCAATTCGCGCAGGCGCGGCGAATCGGTGAGGTCATACAGGTCGTAATAGACGCCGACCGTGCAGATGCCGTATGAGCTGGGCTGGGCGATCTCGATGTCCGTGCCTTCGTTGGCGCGTGCCTCAAAGTAACGGATCCAGAATGCGGTCCAGGCCTGGTAATGGGATTCGATGGACTCGTCACCCAGCTTGTGATCTGGACCGTAGCGGGGTGACATGCGCACGATCTGGAGGGCCTGGGTGTAGCGGCGACGGTCGTTCACGTAATGGTTCTCGCTGCTGCTGAACAGCCAGAACGACTTGTCGGCATCGGCGCGGGTGATGCCACGGTGATGCGTCGTGAGCAGCAGCCAGGCGAAGTCTTCGATGGTCTCCCTGGCTTTCGGGCTGAGTCGCTCGCGGGTGAGTTTCGTCAGATAGATGCGGAACAATCCCTCGTTGCGGGATTGCGGCGTCGGATTGCCCACGTAGGTGGTGAGCGGGTTGCCGCAATGATCCGCGATGATCTGCTCCGCTACTTCGAGGTTTTTGTTTTCTGTCAGGAGCAGGATCGCCATGTAGATCCCTTGGCCGGAATTTGTTTTCCAGAGCTTTTCGGGAAGCTGGGAGGTAGCGGCGGTGGCTTCCTTGAGTCGTGCCTCGACGAGGTCGCCGTAGGATTGGGTGTTCTGCGCATGGAGCGGAGCGAGCCGGGCGAAAAGGGATAGGTAGAGGAGGTAACAGAGTTGTTTCATGGTTCGGGGAATTCTTTGGAGTTTCAAGGCAGCGGGTTCCGGCGGGCCATCGAGAGGCGCACCTCATCCACATAGTGTCCGGCGAAGGTCGGCTGAGGCGCTGATTTCAGCGTGTATTGAATGCAGATACGAACCAGAAGGTAGTCTGTGTCCGGCGGCAGCCGCAACTCGCTCGTCAGTCTCTGCCACGTCGCCGGACTGCGATCCAAACGCATGAGTCTCTTGTGAGATCCAAGCGGTGCCTCATCCAACTTGATACCGCTGCGCGTCGAACCAGTCGGCACCGACTCCGCATCCAGCGCATAGAGCGTCAGCGAGCAATGATAGCGTTCATCCGCCGGAAACTCGAGCATATTGAACCCGGCCGACACCTGCGCCACCACCCCATCATCGGCAAACTCGCCGCGATAAGGCCGCATATCAACCAACCGGTAGATGTCACCGACTCTGCTTCCCTCCGCGTTCGTCTTTCCTTCGTAGTCCGCCCGCAGGAAGCGCAGCATTTTCTTCCCGCTCTCCGGCTTCACCCCCTGCTGCTCGCCCACGACCTCCGTGTAATCGCCGCTCCAGTGGTCCGCTTCCATCGGCACGCCCTTCGCCAATGGAGTAGGAACGGATTCGAAGCTCTCACCCAACAGCGTGACTACCTTACCGAACGAAGGCGCGACATAGGCGAACACCACCGAGGTGCAAAACGTGCCCAACACGATCCCGGCTGCTGCGGCCGTCAGCGGACGCCAGGAGAGCCACTTGAGCGAGGGGCGCGAACTCCCATTTGACCGAACTCTCGTGACGGGAGCAGCGAAAAGCCGCCCATCGCCCAAAGCCGAGTCGAGGCTGGTATAACGTGCGAAGAGTCTTCGAAAGATGGCGTCTCTTCGCAGGATATCTTGCAACTCCGTTATTTCTTCCGGTTTGGTTATTCCGTCAATGTAACGACGGATCAATTCAAGGCTTTCGTGATCTGAGTTCATGCGATTTGCTCCCGTTTCAGCACGCGCTCCGTGCAATCCATCAAGGTCATCCGAATGCGGTGCAGTGCCTTGTAAAACGACATGGGCGAGCGTCCCAGCGAGGCTGCCAGTTCGTCCATCCGTACGCCGGGGGCATAGGCTGCCTCCAGAAGCTTTCTCCGCGTGGGATCGAGTTTGGTGAGGCATTCATCCAGTGCCTCCCGCTCCGCTGCATAGCTATCAGCCTCGATCATGACCTCGGCCGCGAGCAGTTCCATCACATCCGCGTCAAAGACGAGGCGGTCCCGCATCTGATCCCGCGCAAAGGTGAGCGCCTTCATTTTTGCGACGCCAAAACCCCAGCGTCTGAAGTCTTGGAGATCCGCCAGTTCCTCAAACCGCCGCCATAGCACCACCGCCACCTCCTGCATCACCTCACGCGCATCTTCCCGAGTCGGAACCAGTGTTCGCACAAATCCATTGAGGGCCTCTTCATGCTCCACATAGAGCCGGAGGAACACGTCGTGCCTTTCATTTTCCGCAGGTGTCATCACAAGAACATTCCGCAGGGAACCCTCGTTTGCCGGAAAAGTTCTTGAACGCATGGAAAATCGTTCAAGGGGAGCCGCTCCTGTTTAATGGGCGACTGTACCCTGTATAATGCGTGATCCAACAGGGTACAATGACCCGTCTCACTTCGGATTGGTCGCGGCGGCGGCCAGCATTTTGTGGTCCATGACCCGGTATTTTCCCACTTCCAGATCATAGTCGACCAGACTACCGATGCGAAAGCGTTCGAGCTGGCGGACTTTGTAATCCAATTTGTTGAACATGCGCCGGATCTGACGGTTAAACCCCTGGGTGAGAACGATGTTTACCCGCTTGCGTCCCGCTATCTCGACCCGTTCGGCCCTAGCATGGCCTTCATCCATGTGAAAGCCTTCCAGTAAACGCGGCACCAAATTCGGATCAAAAACCCGGTCGAGTAACACATGGTATTCTTTCTCGATGTGGAAGCGGGGGTGGGTCAACTCCTCATTGAGTTTACCTGAATTGGTCAGCAGCATGAGGCCGCTGCTATTGTAGTCGAGCCGCCCAATGTAATTGAGTTTGGCGAACTTGGCGGGGAGCACTTCGTAGATGGTTTTCCGGCGTTGCGGATCGTCTTTCGTGCAAAGATAACCGACCGGCTTATTGAACAAAAGCGTGATTTCCGAATCTTGGCGCAGCAGTTTTCCTTCGCAGCGGACGTGATCACTGTCCCCGACTTGCGCACTCAGGTCGGTCACAACTTTGCCATTGATCTCCACGAAGCCTTGCTTGATAAAGACCTCGCAACCTCGTCGCGATCCCAACCCACACTGGGCAAGAAATTTGTTTAGTCGGACGCCTTTAGGCGACTTGTTGCTCATTAATCCTGCGGCTTGGTCTTGGGCAGGCCAATGGCACTCTGCCCACTTTTCCATTCGCCACGCGACTGAATAAGTTTGACCCTTTCAAAGCGCTTCAGGACGCTTCTTTTGGCTCCGAGAGAACTGGACTTCTTTAATGTCGGGTGCTGTGACATGGCAAAAAATTTAAAAGTTTTTAATTGAGGGGCGGACTTTAGGCCAGGCTTCGAACCTTTGCAAGTGGGGAAATGCTGCAAAAATACCCGAGGGTGATTTCAAATCATTAAATTGCAGTTCCATGCCCGGCATCCAAAACCATCTGGTTGACGGAGACCCAAGCCTCTTTTTCCTCACTCCAAATGGAAACTAGAGCGTACCACCCGTCATATTTGCCAGCTGGGTCTGGAAAGGTTTGAATAAGGATCCGTTCCTGGCCTTTGAGAGTTTCGTGGAGGAACTTGTGAGCGCTGGCAGCCTTGGAGGCGTCCTCCTCCGCAGTTGGAACTTTGACTCCCTTGAGACGGATTTCTTCCTTGTGTTTCCAGATTCCGAACCCCAAATCAATGTCGGTGGAAATCGTATTCCCATCTTTCACGAGCTGGACTTTGGCCAGGAAGCGGTAAAAATCCGCTGGTGTTTCATAGGCATTTATCTGAATCGGCATAACGCTGATCGCAAATGAAAGGCAAATTAGGAAAAAACAATAGGTCATTTTCATGAGCCGAATTTTGACCGGAAAGATGCCATCGTCACCACCGCGTTTCAGGAAAATGAAGCGCCACGCTATTTCCCTTCGCTGGCTTTGCTTAGAATCCTGCGTTCTTCGGCGGTCAGGCTCTGGATACCGTGGCTGCTGATCTTGTCAAGAATTTCGTCGACCGTCGGTGCGGCACCGACGGTTTTTTGGGCCGACTTTTTGGAATCCGACGTTTTTACGGGGCCCTTGGCGTCGGGGAGTATTTTGACTTTGGGTATCGAGGGAAGTTGGAATTCGCCTTTTTGGTAGCGGATATAGAGGTAGGCGGCACCCACATTGGTTAGAAGAAGGATCAGGGAAGCCCAATCCCTTGCCGCTAGGCATTGCAGGGCGTTTATCCCAACGAAGATGGCTGCAAGAACCCAGGCATAAATCGTGACAATGAGAAGGTTGATTTGAGCACGAGGGTAAACCGTGGCAAATGCGATGAAGACCCCAAATTCCAGTTGGATTATGCCTGCACAAGACATGCCCCGGTATCCCACCAAATACAAAAACGTGATTGTTAACGGTGAAATCGCGAGTAACACAAGGAGAAGCTTTACAAATATTCGACGTCCAAAATGCCGCTCAACTGACTCGCCAAATCGCCAGAGGAGATAGCAACCCAGCAGGGTCCAAAGACTGGGAGGATTAAAAACCACGTAGGTTAGTGGTGTCCACAAACGCCACTGTTGGAAAGCGGATTCGAAACTGAACACCAGTTGGCTCATCAATCCCAGGCCCAGAACCGCCACCAACACCATGCTCACAGCTCCGGCGAGCGCCAGGATGGCAGACAGATAGACAGGGTGTTGTTTCCACCACGTCAGCGGAAGCATATCATTGGACTCAGGGAACCAGGACTTGAACATGAGAAAGGTGAGCTTGTTTCGCCAAAGTTCGGGGCGAATCAAATTGACAACTTTATCGGCGGGATTCGTTTTTTCAAGTCATTCCGGGTCAAAACGATTTCACCATGAAACGCAAAGGCCGCTCACCTCGAAAGATGAGCGGCCCCGAAACACGAAACACAAACAGACAGTTACCGAAGTAACTGAGATTTAAATTAACCAGTATTTAGGATAAGTAA
>JBGSJM010000339.1:0-10517 GCA_041742015.1 Verrucomicrobiales bacterium
AGAGTCGTAGAAGGGGGAGATCTCGGTGCCCGTCTCACGCACGCAATGCTCCGCGCCCATGCCGCAGGCGCTGAAAAGATCGTCATGATCGGCTCCGATTGCCCCGTGCTTGATGAAACGCATCTACGCGCCGCCTTTGACGTGCTGAACACGGTCGATCTCGTGCTCCAACCGGTTAGCGATGGCGGCTACGCGCTCATCGGCATGAACAAACCGCAGCCGGGTGTCTTTCAAAATATCCCGTGGAGCACCGCTGATGTCACCTCGGCCACCCTGCGTCAGGCGGAACGCCACAGCCTCATTGCCGGGCTGCTGGCGCCGCTCGACGACGTGGATGAACCCGCCGACCTGCCGCACGCGGAGGCCGCGCTCGCCCAAGGGAACACGCTCAGTGTCATCATTCCCGCGCTGAATGAAGCTGCCGCGCTTGATGTGCTGTTGCCCGTGCTGCAGGAGGCAAAACCGCACGAAATCCTCATCGCCGATGGAGGAAGCACCGATGGCACCCCGGAAATCGCCACTCGCCGCGGCGCGCGCGTCATTCACTCGGCCAGAGGCCGCGGCAAGCAGATGAACGAAGCAGCGCAGGCCGCGAGTGGCGAATTCTTGCTCTTCCTCCACGCCGACACTGAACCGCCTCTGGAGTATGGGCTGGTCATCACGCGAACACTCGCCCCCGGTATGGCCGCTGGCGCCTTTCGTTTTCAACTGAGCGAACCCATCCCGTTCGGCGGCATCATCGAGCGTTTCACCCGCTTGCGCGGCTCCTTGCTGGCGTTGCCGTATGGCGACCAGGGCCTGTTCCTGCGGCGAAGCATATTCCAGGCGCTCAGCGGCTTCCGCGAATGGCCGATTCTAGAGGATGTGGACATGGTGAAGCGGCTCCGCGGCCTGGGCAGCATTTGCATTACTCCCGAGGCCGCCCACACTTCCGCCCGCCGCTGGCAACAAGGCGGCGTCATTCGCAGCTTTCTGCACCATCAGCTCATCCTGACCGGCCATCGGCTCGGTGTCCCGTCGGAGAGGCTGGCGCAGTGGCGCTAATCAGCCCCGCTTTTTTCGCCGCGTCCACACGGCGAAATGTGCGGCATTTTCACTTCCCCGCTCGCTGGCCGGAGCGGGTTTCCCGGCTTTCAATCGGTAATATTGAGTTGATTGATAAAACTCCATGCCAGTGTCACGCCGGTTTGGATACTATCCTATCCGCAGACCTCGACCGGTCTGTCGCGCAATCGACTTTTACCCTGTGTCATTCAATCTCGTTCAACGTTTCCTCAACGGGCTTCGGTTGTTCCGCCCCGGGTGTCATTTTTCTCTTCGTCAAAATCCCAATTTCCCAGCGCTATAACCCCGATGAAGAGGGTACACTGGACAAGCGTACCCTTGAGCCCGAATAAGGTAATTCAGCCGGGCCAAGATGGCTTGATGGTTTGATTTATCAGGATTAGTGCGTTTGGATCGAGACTTTAGGGTGGGTAGAGTGGCCAATTCACAAGTCTTGGATAATGAGCTACCATATTTCGGAGAATTTGCGGTTTGTCGTCTCTAAGGCATTCTGGCTCCATGCGCTCAACAATTTCCGTCGGCGAGATTTGATGCTGCTAGGAAGTTGTCGTCAGCCTTCTCCACCATGTCGCTGCCGTCACAGGCCAGATTCCGAAGAGCGGCACCGAGCACGATGCTCTGCTTTCGAAGATCCTGCTTTCCTCCGCATGGGCACAGGTCGGCGTGGCAGCGATCCTTCTTGGTGCTGCCGGATTAGGCGTAAAAAATTGGTGGCGGAGACGCTCTCGCTGGAGTTAATGGATTAAATTAAACTAGAATATTTCCCAACTCATCCAGTTGAAAAGTGCCTCACCCAAAGCTTCGCCAACATTCCGAGAATATCGCGCCCTGCCCGGAGCGCTCCGCAAAGACTTCCCGATATTTTTGGTTTACCGGTAATCCGGGGACGATATCCAACCGGGACTTCTGCAATCGCAACACCACTCTCAATAGCAGCTATTTGCATTTCAATATTCCACCCGAAACCTCGGTCACAAAGCGCAAAGGAGTTGAAAGCTGAAAGCCGAATCAGTCGCAGGGAGCCCATATCGCGAAACCGTTTGGTCCTCCACCCAAGGGCAATTAGTTGACAACAAAGACTGTTGCCAAATCGTTGAACAGCCGAGAGATTGCATCGGGAATCGGCGCGGGACACCCGCTCTCCTATGACAAGTTCGGCCCCTGCAGCAATCGCTTTTTCAAAGTCCGAGGTAGAGTCTCCATCAAGATAATCGCTGCCATCTGCCGAAGCGAAAAGCAGCCATTCAATAGTTGGCGGAACATCATGGCTGCCTGCCCATGCCGCCGATCCGTAACCCGGCACGGGTTCCCGGATTACGGTTGCTCCAGCAGAAATTGCACAGGCGGCGGTGGAATCTGTGCTGCCGTTATCGACGACTCGCACTTCGGCCGCTCCAAGGTCCAGCCATTGCCTGACGACCTGGGCGACAGCACCTTCCTCATTCATAGCAGGTATCACGACGACTGTTTTAGTCAGAAAGTGCGGGTTCATTTTTTGAAAGAGTCTCCGGGCTGGTGAAATATTCCCAACGATTTCGGGAATAAATCACGGGGCAATCTGCTCATTTCAATATCGGGCTTCCCATTTGAGACTCTTACTGCGTTTTGAATGAGAGGATGCTCTAATAATCAGCTACCTAAATATATAGAAAATCTATCCACAAATTTCAAATCACCTTTTTACTTCACTACTAACCTATGAAAAACTTAATATCGTTCACTTCAAGTGTGCCAATGTTTGCCATGACGGCGGGTGTTTTCGCCTTTCTATTTTTCTCATGCGAGTCGTCAACTAATGCTCCAAAGAAGGTGTCACCATCAAATCGAAGTGCTTCACCTTCCTCTTCATCCGGTGGGTCGGGAACAAGCTATTCGCCGCCAGCCTCGCAGGGGTCGGGATCACGTACCGCACCGCAGGGCTCAGGCAGTTATTGATTGCTGGGGTATAGCATCCAGTGATGGACGGCACCGGAAACTCAGGAGGAATCGATCTCCGACTATTCCGAATTTCTGGTGTCGTCCTGGTGTTGTTATCCTGTGTCGCCGCTGCTGTTTCCCATAGATTTGCTTATGAGACGGTTTCTGAAGACCGTCCATTTCTCACTCTCACAGGTGTGGCTATCCTGGCATTCGCCACCTATCTGTTCGCGGTCTTTTCCCTTCGCCCTCGACTAAATTGCCGCGTTCGGTCGGGTGAGGTTCTCGAATTCGCCATTCTGATGCGATTGCCACTGTTGGCATTTTCTCACCCTATTCAGGAGATCGACTATTACCGCTATTTGTGGGACGGGCGTGCTATCGTCGAAGGCGTTTCGCCATTACGTTTCAGCCCTGCGAACCTTGACAGCTATAGATTGACATCCTTAACGGAGGCTGGCACCAAGGATTTCGTTACCATCCCCAGGGAAGCAGTCACCCTTCTCGCCGTTCTGGAGCGTTCGCCTGCCATCCGGGAAATTTTCGAGCGCATTGATCATCGCGGTGTAACCACAATCTACCCTTTGGTTGCTCAGGTAGTGTTTGCCGCTGCCGCCCTAATCACACCGGAATCCGCTTCACTGCTGTCGCATATCTTGGTTCTGCGCGGGGTGCTGACCGGTTTCGATATCGGAGTGATCGTGATGCTTATTCTAATCCTAAATCGCCTAAAACTCCCCGTAGGGCTGGTGATCTCTTACGCCTGGTGCCCACTGGTTCTGAAAGAGATTGCGAACGGCTCGCATATGGACGGAATCGCTGTCTTCTTTACTACCGCAGCGTTTTACGCTTCGATTATCGCCACACAGGACGAAAATTCCAACCGAACAATAAAATTTTCAGCACTGTCCTGGCTGATGCTGGTGCTTGCGATCTTCTCAAAATTATACCCGTTGGTCCTGGTGCCGATTTTTGCTGCCTACAGTCTGAATCGCTGGAAATGGTGGGCACTTTTAGCCATGGTGCCAGCTATTTTCCTGTCAGTAGGAATGTTGGTCATTTCATCGAATGCGGTCAATGAAAAACCAAGTATCACGCGTGCAGATGCTAGTGATGACGACATGGTTTCGGAAAATCCGGACGGACTAAGTGCCTTTCTCAGTCGGTGGGAAATGAATGATTTGCTTTTCAGCGTTGTCCGGGAAAATCTTCGTGTTCCAGATTTGGACTCGGGAAGTGCTCCTCGACCGGAACCCTGGTATGCGATTACACCAGATTCTGTGAGACGGTCGTGGGCCCGACTGATAAGTCACTTCAGTTTCGGGCGGGAACCGATTGCCCCGGATTTCGCAGGGGCACGAATCATCTGCTCCTGTCTCTTGGGACTATTTATTTTGGCCCAGAGTATCAAGCTGCTTTTTTTGCGAGAATCCGGCGCGAAAGATCTGGGTGAATGCGCCTTTCTCACTCTCGCCGCCAGCTGGTATTTGTCGGCGACTCAAAATCCCTGGTATTGGGTTTGGGGGCTCCCTTTTCTCGAATTCGCAAGATCGCGAGTGTGGACTTTGGTCTCCGGTTTTGCCTTGCTATACTATGTGCGTTTTTGGCTTATTTACCAGTTTCCCGACCCCTTTTGGCAGCAATATTCTGGGCGCCGCTTTTTTGACGAGGTCGTCGTCTGGTTCGAACATCTCCCCCTCCTTTTGGCAGTGTTGTTTGATCTGATTTGGAGAAATCGAACGAACCGCTGAATATTTCAGGTATTTCAGGGAATAAATGAATGTTGGAATCCTCTACTCAGTGTCGAAAGACTCGACAACCAATCAAAACCAATATGAAAATAAATTCTATCATCTTATTCGTCGGCCTCGCATTCATATCCAACACAATCCCTACAATGGCAGCGGAAGGCGGTCCGACCTTTCATTCCAACTTTGAGACTGCCAGAAAAGTTTCGAAGGAAACAGGTAAGCCACTCATTACCATATTTTCGGCGACGTGGTGCCCGCCTTGTCAGAAGATGAAAAGATCAGTTTACCCGAGTTCCGAAGTGAAACCGTTTCACGATTCCTTTGTGTGGGCTTACCTGGATGCTGATGAGAAGGAGAATACGGCGCTGATGTCCCAATTCAATGTAAACGGGATTCCGCACATCGCTTTTGTCGCTTCCGATGGGCAGGTAATGGGACATATGACGGGAGCAGTAGCATCGGCGACCTTTGCCAAGCATTTGACCCAAGTTCTCGCAGATCACAAGGGCGGGACTGGCAGCGGAACAAAAGCCGTCCCGGGTGGTAGCGGCGCGAAACCGCAGGCCGGCTCAACCTCAAAAGGCTCAGGTTCCAAAAAGTGATCCATTCCGGGAGCCTATCTCGATTCCAAAATCGGGGGTGGATGGATTTTCCTCCTTATTCACCCCTTCCAAACCTCGCTTCAAGACCCGAATAGCACTCTCCAAAACGCCCGCCCGGGGGCGTTTATATTTGCTTCAAAATGATATGACTTCTATTTCGCCTGACCCATCAATAACTCCGCAATCAAATCGCCGGGTTACCAAAAAGCTCCTTCTGTTAATTCCTGTTCTCGGGCTGGCTGCCTTTGCGTTCGTCCAATTTCGGGATGTCCTCACTCTTGAAAATCTGGCCAATCAAGAGGCGGCTCTTCGCAGTGCGAAAACTGCAAATCCTCTGATCGCGTTTGTTGTTGGCTTTCTGATTTATGTTGTGGTGACTGCCCTTTCTCTTCCTGGGGCGGCAGTGCTAACACTTGCATCGGGTTGGTTTTTCGGATTCTGGCAAGGGACATTGCTCGTCAGTTTCGCTTCCACCACTGGTGCAACCCTGGCTTTCCTCTTTAGCCGCTATTTGTTTCGAGATTCCATTCAGACAAAATTCGGCGACAGCCTTTCTAAATTTAATGATGCTCTCGAAAAAGAGGGACCCTTTTATCTTTTCACCTTGCGCCTGATCCCGGTCGTCCCTTTTTTTGTCATCAATTTGGTCATGGGGTTGACGCCGATTCGGACCCAAACTTTTTGGTGGGTCAGTCAACTTGGCATGATCGCGGGAACGTCTGTCTACGTATCCGCAGGCGCAGCGGTCCCCACTCTTAAGGAGCTTGCGGAACAAGGTGCGAGCGGCATTCTCTCGCCTCAAGTCATTGTCGCTTTCACGATCCTCGGGTTGTTTCCTTTGGTCGTGAAACGCATCGTTGCAGCGATAATTGAAAAGCGTGCTTCCGACAGATCGTCGTCGAGTATTTGACGTCCCTTTAACCTGAGAAATTTCTATGCAATACCAAAAAGCGCTCGAACCGCGCGATGAATATAATTTGACTCTCGAAAGTCATGTTCACCCTACAGATTATCAAAATCCCATCCCCGCTTCCAGATATAATCTGGTAGTTATCGGAGCCGGCACTGCCGGTCTAGTTACTGCTGCCGGTGCGGCGGGGCTAGGCGCAAAAGTAGCCCTTGTGGAAAGTGGCCTTATGGGGGGTGATTGCCTCAATGTAGGGTGCGTGCCGTCAAAGGCCATGGTCAGTGCCGCACGGGCCGTCGCTGCTGTTCGCGAAGCCAGCCGTTTCGGTGTCTATGTCCCCAATGGAGTTTCTATTGACTTCGCCGGAGCGATGAAGCGAATGAGAAAACTTCGTTCAGAAATCAGTCATCACGACTCGGTAAAGCGGTTCACGGATATGGGGATCGATGTCTTTCTCGGCCAGGGGAGATTTCTCGACCGATCCACTGTTGTCGTAAACGACGCGAAATTGAAATTTAGGAAAGCTGTGATTGCCACTGGTGCCAGGGCTGCCGCTCCTCCAATCCCCGGACTGGAGTCGATCAATTATCTCACCAATGAAACACTTTTTAGTTTAACCGAGCTGCCCCCTCGCCTCGGTGTCATCGGTGGCGGTCCAATTGGTTGTGAAATGTCGCAAACTTTTGCCCGCTTTGGAGCAAAGGTTTCTCTCATTGAATCGGGACTTCGTATCATGGATCGAGAAGATCCCGATGCCGCGCATCTCATTACTGAGAGTTTGCAAGCGGACGGTGTGGACATTTCGTGCAACACTAAAAATTTGAGTGTCGCCAACGATCTTAACAACACGATACGACTTTCTTTCGTTGTAGACGGGCAGGCCAGAGTTTTGGTCGTAGATCAACTTCTCGTCGCTGTCGGGCGTGCTCCCAACGTCGAAGGACTCCACCTCGACAAAGCGGGCGTGGTATATCATCCAAAAGGCGTCGTGGTCGATGATTTTTTCCGAACCACCAACCGCCGCATCTTTGCCGCCGGAGACATCTGCTCGCCTTATAAATTTACCCATGCAGCGGACTTTATGGCTCGCGCTGTGATTCGAAACGCTTTATTTATGGGGCAGGCAAAATCCAGCCAGTTGGTCATTCCCTGGTGTACCTATACATCGCCCGAAGTGGCTCACGTGGGGTTGACCGAAGCCGGGGCAGAAACGGCAGGCATAGCGATCAACACGTTTACCCAAGAAATGAGTGGCGTTGACCGGGCCATTCTGGAAGGGAAAACGAAAGGGTTTGTTCGCATTCACGTGAAAAAAGGAACCGATCAGATCGTTGGGGCGACCATTGTGTCGGCTCACGCAGGCGACATGATCGGAACGCTTTCCATGGCGATGACCCATAAGATCGGTCTTGGCTCAATCGCCAACGTCATTCATCCCTATCCCACAGTGGGCGAAGCGGTTCGTAAAGTGGGAGACATCTACAACCGAACCAGACTTACACCTCAGGTACAGAATATCTTCACCAAGTGGCTACAATGGACAAGATGAAACCAACTGTTCTTATTTTATGCACTGGCAATTCATGCCGAAGCCATATGGGAGAGGGGCTATTACGCTCGTTTGCGGGAGATTTTCTTGAAGTCGAAAGTGCTGGATCGCATCCCGCTGGTTTCGTCCATCCGCTGGCAGTTGAAGTGATGGCAGAGATCGGCATTGATATCTCAACGCATAAAAGTAAAAGTCTGGATTTGTTTCTTGATCGGAAAATGACCGCCGTCATTACGGTATGCGGCAATGTGAATCAGCGATGTCCGGTATTCCCCGGTCAAATTGAAAGGTTACACCACAGTTTTGAAGATCCAGCAAAAGCGGAAGGATCAGCGGAGCAAGTTAGGGAAGTTTTTAGGCGCGTGCGAGACGAAATCCAAGAATATGTTGAGCAGCACGCATCTCGTTGGCGTGAAGATTGGCAGCCTTGTGGGCTTACCAAGAATCTGGTGACGCCTCGCGGTTCATCTGAATAAATTCATCCTGGGCTGTCTAGCCGGAGTTTTGCCGGAACGGTTTGATTCCCTACGACACTCGATAGTCGGATCCTCGTAATTGGGGTTTAAACTATTTCTAATAGGCGACCCCGAGCCCGACATGGGTGGTTCCCTGCGACTCGCCGAGTTTCGGATCGGGATTTAATCCATACTCGACCCGGAGCGGTCCGATCGGCGTTTCATAGCGAAGGCCAAGGCCAATCGCATAGCGCATCTCGTCAAACCCGGCGGCGCTCGAATCCCCGAGGAGATTGCCGGCGTCGGCGAAGGGCACCACGCTGAGGCATTCCATCCAGGGGAAAGGGATCTCGTATTCGAAATTAAATATCGTATAAAATTCTCCGCCCACCGGGTAACCCCGGCTGTCCCTCGGGCCGAGTTCTCTTTCCTGGAAGCTTCGCACCGTCTGGGCACCGCCATTGTAGAAACGAAGATCAATCGGCAGGGAGGAAGTGTCCCCGATCGGCGAAATCGTTCCGACCCGGGCGGAAAGCCGCAGGGTGGTTTCCCCGAGAGGCAGGTAAAATCCAAGTCGACCGGTAGCCCGGAGGAATTCCACTTCGCTGGCAAGGACCGAGGATGCCACGCTGACTGAGGTCTCGGCAATAAAGCCGGAGCGGGGTTTGCGGGGATTGTCTCTTCGGTCAAGGGAGTAGGAAATCCCTGTCGAGTTGGCAAAGTAGCCCAGATCCCCGAGCAGGGCACGGTCGATATCTGCCTCGTAAACATCGGTGTAGCTGGCCTGCCCGAAGAGCGAGAGGCGGCTGCGCTGTTGCTGGCCCAGTTTCCGGCTGAACTCGTAACGGCCCCCGGTTTCGAATTTGCTGTAGCCTTCATTGAGACGGTTCATCGCGAAGAGAGTGGAGCGCAGCCGGTAGTCGCTCCAGGCGAACCAGGGATCTTCATACTCGATTTCGCCCCTCAATCCGCGGCGCGATATTTCGGCCTCGGCATCCACCTTGCGGACGCTGCCGAGCAGGTTGAGATTGCGAAATTCGAAACCGGCGATGGGGCCTTCGTAGGTAGCGAAGCCCCCGTAAACGCCGAGTTGCCGTGACGGTGCTTCCTCGACCGCGACGTTGAGGGCGATGGAGCCGTCCTCCTGGCGGACCGTGTCGGTGCGAACGCTTTCGAAGGCCCCGGTCCTGAGCAGTTCCTCGACCTCGCTGTTGGTTGCATTCGGCGAATAGGGCTGGCCGGCCAGTTTTTCAAAATGGCGATCAAAAAACCGGTCGTTCACTTTTTCGTTTCCGCTCACCATGATCTTCGAGATCGGCACCGAAGGCCCCCAGTCGGCGGCGACCGCGAGGTCGATCGTGGCGGTTTTCCCGTCGGCGGCTGGAACAGGATCACCCAAATCCACCGTAACCGTGGCGTCGTAAAAGCCGACGTCCCGGGCAAGCGCGGTGAGTCGGGCACTGATCGTGGCGGGAACCGCAGCGGAAAAACTTTTCCCGGCGAAGTCCTCCTCAATCTTGCCATAACCCGCCGCAACTTTCGGGGCCGGCGATTCCGGCAGGGTGATCCGACCGACTTGGTATTGAACCCCTTCGCTGATGGAGACCTTGATATCCACGAGGCGGGAATCGCTGCTGCCGTGCTCAAAATCGGCCCGGACTTTAGGGAATCCGAGCAACTCATAGAATTCCCGGACTCGTTCGATTCCTTTATCGAGATCTCCGCTGACGAAGGGAATCGCATCGCGGGGATCTGCCCCGAATCGTTTTCGGGTCTGGCTGGTGAGCAGTTCGATCACCGCATCGTCCTCGATCGCGGCGTTTCCCTCGACGGTGATTTTGCCGACCATGGTGCCGGCACCCTCATCGACGGTGAGAAGGATTTGCTGTTTTCCATTCGAGTCATCGACGAGCTTCCAGTCGACCACCGCTTCATTGTAACCGTGCTGGCGGAGGGCATTTTCCAGGAAATAGGCTGCGTCATCAGCCCGCGCCATGCTCACTCCGGCGCTTTCGATGAACGAGATCTGGGGGCCGATCCATTCGCGAACATCATCCGCCGGGACGCTCCCGAGACCGGCGATCTTGATGACGCCTCCCCCCGATCCAGTGACCACAACGTCCTCCCCGGAGGAAAATCCGGCGAGGATCACAAACGTTACTATGAGGATAATTCGCATCATTAATTCAGCGAAATTGGACCACGTATTTAAGCAGAGCCCGGTAATCACTCTGGGAATCAACATCTCCGACGAAGAAAAACTGCTTCCAG
>JBGSJM010000340.1:0-8718 GCA_041742015.1 Verrucomicrobiales bacterium
ATCCAAAATAATCAGCGTTATACAGCTACGGTGATTAATTTTGATCGCAAAGATTTCGTGGATAAAGCGGTGATTTCTGATGAGGAAGTGAAGGCTTATTTTGATTTACGGAATGTCCCCACTGCCACTGCCACTGGTGAAACTACGGCTGAAACACCACCAATTACCGCTGAGCCAAACACAGAGTTACAAACGGCTCCGCAAAGGGGATTCGACTTTGTGAAATTCATTCCAGAGAAACTGGCTGATGACGCAACTCAGGAAACAAAGGCGAAGAGTGAAGTCACCTTTGCCAAACATGTAAACAAAATCTATTCCGAACTGGCCGTTGCCGGGTCTGATTTTGCGAAAATCTCATCTGATGTCGCCAAAATGGAAGGCCCATTTAAGGCCGAAGTTGGAAAATTTGCTCCGTTTAAACAGGTTGAGGCTCCCGAAGCCCTGAAAAAAAATGAACAACTCCTTAACTCTCTGTTCAGTGAGACCTTAAAGAAAGGCGCGGTGAGCGTTCCCTATTTTTCCGAAGAGGAAAAGAATTATTACATATTTAAATTCACCGAAGTCGTAGAGCCACGCCCAATGACTCTGGAGGAAGCTAAACCGCTTATTTTGGTAGCTTTGAAAGCCAAAAAATCCAATCAAATGACCAGTGATGCGGCCAATGCGGCCAAAGCCAAACTACAGGAAGCGATTGATCAGAAAAAATCGATCCTGGATGCGGCGAGTGCCAATAACCTCAATCTCGTTTCAATTCCTCCGTTTTCCGAAGATGAAAAACCATCCAACAATCCCGATTCAGATTTGATTCTGGGTGCGGTTCGTGAATTGGCTCCGGGGCAATTGTCGAGAGTTGTAGAGAGGAGCGGCGGACAGGGATATTTCATTGCGTATGTCGATAAGATCGAGATTTTCAAGGATGAAAACAAGGAGAGTAATCGGCGAGCCCTTGAAGCCAGTGCGGTCTTGGATGAAAGAACCAATCTATTTCATGCCTGGCTTAAACGGCAGTCTACGGCATCCGGCTCGGCCCGTGAAGACAGTATCTTGAATTATCCTAGAATGTAATTCCCTGTGTTTTCGAATCACGACCGACCCAACAGGGTACAATACCCGACTTAACAGGGTACAATCGCCGACCTAACAGGGTATAAAATTTCCAAATTTGGACACCAGCGAACTCGATGAACTCTTTGATGATGCCAATGGTGATCTGGCAGTTGGTGATCTTGAGTCTGCAGTAAAAAAATACCGGGCCTGTGTGGCGCTTGATCCAAATTTTTTCGATGGTTGGCATGCCCTAGGAATGGCGTTGATGAAGACTGGCAACCTCAAAGAAGCAATTGGGGCTGGTTTACAGGCGACGACCCTGAAACCCAATGATCTCCTCGCCTGGACCGCGCTTTCTCAGATGTATGTTCAAAATGGACAAATAGGTGATGCTGAAGATGCCAAAGCCAACGCCCGGATTCTATCCCTCGGTGGAAAAGTGGTCCGCGAATAAAGGTACCATTCATTTTTATTTTTCATGCCATTGTTGTCCTGTCTGATGCAGGTTATCGATAGGCTATGAGATTAAGATTATTGCCAATTTTTGCCGTTATCTCCGTTTTAGGAGTGGTTTTGCAGTTTGCAGAAGATCCTGCAAAAAAACTTGACTGGCCCGAAGCCAAAGCTGCCAGATTTAAGGGAAAACCAACTGACGACGAGAAAACCCGGATTAATGAGGCGATTCCGAAATCGGCCACCAAGACTCCGTTGAAAGAGCGCCGGGTACTGATGATTGATCGTTGCGAAGGTTTTGTCCACAGCTCCATTCCCCATGGTAACTACGCAGTGGAAGGGATGGCGAAAACGGGAGCCTACACGGTTGATTTGATTGAAGATTACAGCGGGTTTACCAAAGAGAATCTCGCCAAATACGACGCGATCCTATTTAACAACACAACCCACCTGAAGCCGGATGCAAACGCCCAGGCTGCGATACTAGAATTTGTCAAAAGTGGCAAAGGAATCGTGGGTATCCACGCAGCTGGGGACAACTTCAAATCATGGGAAGATGGAGTTCGGATGATTGGCGGTGACTTTAATGGTCATCCCTGGGGCGGCGGAGGAAACTGGGCTTTCAAGCTCGACGACCCGGAACATCCCTTAAATGCGGCTTTCAAAAAAGAGGGGTTCTGGCACAGCAACGAGATTTATTGGTATCGCCCCGAGAATTTCCAGGGCCGGGAGCGACTGCGGGTTCTTTTGAGTCTGGATATGTCAAAAGAAGCGAACCAGAAAGCCGTGAATGACGGTGATTTAAAAAAGGCTGGAACAGAGGATCGCACCAAAATTGACGTTCCAGTATCCTGGATTCAGACATTGGGTGAGGGTCGGGTATTCTACACCAACCTCGGGCACCGCGAAGATACTTTTTGGAATCCGGCAGTGTTGCAGCACATACTGGATGGCATTCAATATGCGCTTGGTGATTTTCCGGCAGATGCAACGCCATCCAAAGCCGCCGGAGAGAAGAGCGTTGTCCCCTTGCACCAGAAGCACCACCTGCAAAGAAGTAGACCTTGAATAAAGCAGGTTGAAGAATGCCTTCAACCTGCTCCTCAAGAAAAAAAATTTAACTTAGCCCTTAGGAAGGAGACCTTCCTTGAGGGCTTTCGCAACTGCTCCCGTCATGGTATTGACATGGAGTTTGCTATAAATGCCCCGGATATGCTTGTCCACGGTATGGAAGCTGAGATCAAGCTGGTCAGCGATCTCCTTTTTGGTAAGCCCTTCGACCATTTGCTCCAGTACTTCCTTCTCACGATCAGTGAGACCATAGTCGCGGCTTTGAGGAGCGAGTTGACTGAACATATCGAGCACCCGCCTTGCGATTTGAGCGTTAATCGGAGCACCGCCTTCCAGAGTTTCGCGGATAGCGGCCGGGATTTCGTTCATGTTTGAGGTTTTTAGAAGATAGCCGGAGGCACCAGCGCAAATTGCACTAAAAACTTTTTCGTTATCATCAAAAACGGAAAACACCAAAATTTCAATTTCAGGAAGGGCGGTCTTGATGCGGCGAATCCCTTCAATTCCACTCATTCCGGGCAATTGGATATCGAAGAGCATTACATCAGGTCTTTCACCAGCTACAAGAGCTTCGATAGCATCTTCGCAGCGCTCGTACTGATGGGTGCAATCCATGTCTTTGTGCCGACCGAGAACCCGTGCTACCGTTTTGCGGAGAGTTTCATTATCTTCAACCAACCATATTTTGATGGGTTTTTTCAGCGGATCAATTTCAACTTCTTCGGTATCGCTCATTTCAGTAAATACAGTGGTTTGAATTCTTTCGACTACATTATACTACGATTTAAACAAGATTACATTAAAAACCTTTGCCCAATCACGGTAGAGGGGCGGTCAAATGTACGATTGTGCCCTGATTTGGAGTGCTTTTGACCTTCAATTTGGCTCCAATGGCTTGGGCACGCATTCTCAGGTTACGGAGTCCGTTACCTTCGCGGAAGTTCCGATGCAGGCTATCAAAACCTTTACCGTCGTCCTTGATTGTTAGATCCAGTTTGCCCCGGTTGGTTTCGACTTCGATAGACACTTTATGAGCCTCGGCATGGCGTACAATATTGTTCAGCACTTCTTTGTAAATCAGGAAAACGTCACGTTTGAACTCCAGAGGGAGTCGGTCATCGTGCATCTGCCCGCTTTCAACAAAGGAGTAATCATGGGCGCGAAGCAGTTTTGCGGCGGTCTCGCGGAAACGGGTCATCATTTGCTTCCAGGTTTCCTCCCCTGGACGGATCAACCAGACGATATCGCGCATGGATTCGATGGTTTTGTCCGCCGTAAATTTTATCTCGGTGAATTCCTCTACGATCAGATGGGGGTTGCCAGTTTCAGTTTTACCCAGTTCGGCCATGAGGGCAATACTGCTCAGATTGCTGCCGATATCATCGTGTAAATCACTGGAAATGCGCTGCCTGAGGGCTTCGAGATCTTTGCGACGCCTAACTTTACCCTGGGCAAAAATAAACAAGGCAAGAACCAGCCCTCCGAGCAGACCGCCAACCGAGACGAATACTCCGCGAGTGAAAGTACGGTCGACAAGATCGAGCCGGTTGTTTTCGATTTCGCGCCACTCACGCATCAGTTGGTTGCGCTTTTCCATGTTGGAAACCCAGGACTGGTAACTTACCAGTGAGTTTCTGCTACTGAAGCCGTCGACCAAAAAAACGGGAGCCACGCCAGGACCAATGACGGGGTGAGAGCCGACGACCGATTTACTAACGGCGATATTGCGATTTTCGGAAAACACCTGTAATTCCGCGATTTTGAAATCAATTGGCCCGGCTACGGGTTGTGAGACCGAAAGCCTAAGATATCGCCCCGTTCCATCAGTGTTGTTGGCAACATTGAGAATAAGCGGGTTATTCCCTATCTGAGCAATTTGAGTTGGCGTAAATGTGCCGAGGGTTTCGGCTTTACTCATGTCAGGATTCTCCGACATTTGAACCGTTATCGGGTATTGAAAACGCACCACAGAATCTGGAATATCTTCATTAGAGTCAGCTAAAATGATGCGAATTTCCTGGACCTGCTTGGATTCTTCCAGGTCTATCTGAACCCAACTGTTCGTTGTGGGACTTTGGCTCCGGGAATGGTAACCGATCGTTGGGCTGGTTTCTCTTCCCTGGGGGATTCCAAAAGCAGTCGCGCCATCGTTCACATAGCGTGGAGACCACCGATTTCCCTTTGTTTGAGTATCTCGAAACGTTACGGCCCGACCCACCGCCAGGTTTCGTTCTCCTTTAAAAACCATTATTTCGCTCAGAGCAAAAGCCTCCTGATGAGATCGTTGTTCATCTTTCGGCCTCCAAAGTGAAGTGGCGGTGACCCGGACATAGCGGCCCTCCGCCCCAGAAATGTCTTTGAGGAAAGGCCAGCGCCTGGATCTACCCTCAATATCGATCCGCCCCTCAAAGACGGTTTCATATGTTTTACAGTCGGGATCATCGGAAATATCGATCCTGAACGCACGGGGAAATCCATATCCGAAAATGGTTTCGCCCTGATATTGCACGGTGACAGGGAACAAGGCAATAGAATCCAGAGCAGTGGTTTCACCGAGGTCGATTTGGATCCACTTCGGTAGGGTGCGATTGTCACCACTGTGGTATCCAAAACCCTGAGCAGGAAAATTTTCAATTGCAGTCTCCGGCAATTCATTGAGGGCAGCAATGATTTCGCTCTGCCGTTCTTCGATGTCGCGAAGCTGACGGTTAAAAATTCGGGAAAGTTTATCCGCTGCCGTCTCCCGTGGAGCAATCCGTGGTTCGAACAGGTCTGTTGGAACGTTTTCCGGCAAATCCCGCACCGTCTCGCCCTCGGACGTCACAATTGGGAAAGGAAGTTGGGATTCTGCTGATTCAGGAATTCCCCCGAATAAGGTTAGATAAATCAAATAAATCAAACAATGGCAGAGACGATGATGCACAGCAAATTTTGTAAATATCTACGTTTGCGTGAGCTTTTACAATAGGATATTGCGGGATACTGGTCTGGATGAGGGCCACGAAATCTAAATGAACTAAGAATCTAAACTTCCTACAGTAATTGACCCGCCTTTCAGGCTCTTAAATGATTGCTGAAGTCAGGTAGCTATCACTTTTTTGATAAAAAAGATAGACGGCCCGATGAACAATTTCTGCAAGAAACCCCCGAAACTCACAGAAAAGATAAACTCCATCGGACCGTCTTTAAGTGTCGTCTCCCCCAAGACGACTCGAAAAGCTTAGAGTAGATCGCTATTCTGGCAACCGAAAAAAATAGAAAATATTCAGGCTTTTCTCCTTTTCCTTTTTTCGCCAGTCTCGATAAGTTTCACGGTTGTGATCAGGCAGTGCCAATGCTAGGAATACGGCCAAGCTAAAAAAAGACGAATCAATGAAAGTCAATACATTTACTGGGTTAGTGCCCTCACCGGGGAATGCCAAACGAATTGCATCGGTCCCTTATGACGTCGTCAACACCGAAGAGGCTAAGTCGCTTGCGGATGGGAATCCAGATAGCTTTTTGCATGTGGTCCGGGCCGAAATCGATTTCCCACCCGGAACTGATCCTTATGGAGACCAAATCTATGACAAGTCTAAGGAAAATCTCAAGTCTCTTTGCGACCGTGGCCTTCTGGTTCGGGAAACTGGACCGTCACTATACCTTTACCGACAGATCATGCAGGGCCACTCGCAGATCGGAGTTACTTTAGTTTGTCATATCGATGATTATGGCAATGATATCATCAAAAAACACGAGAAAACCCGTCCTGACAAAGAAAATGACCGCACCAAGTTGACCGATATACTAAGTGCCAATACGGGACCAGTTTTCCTCACCTATTCGGACGATGCCACCATCGATGCTTTTGTCGCCGAACGGATTAAAACCACCGAACCAACAATCGACTTTATTGATAACGTCGGGGTGCAACACACAGTTTGGAAAGTTGCTGCAGGTGAGGCTCAACCCATCCTGCAAAGGCTCGGGAGTGTTCCAGTTTCCTATGTGGCCGACGGTCACCACCGCAGCGCCAGCGCTTATCGGGTGGGTACTCAGCGACGGGCCGCAAATCCCTCTCACACCGGTGAAGAAGGGTATAACTGGTTTTTGGCGGTAATGTTTCCAGCAACCCAGCTGCAGGTTCTTCCTTATAACCGCCTCATCAAAGATCTTAATAGCCTGTCGAAGGAAGAATTTCTGACAGCCTTGTCTGCCTGTACCGACATTATTTCAAATGGTGAAAAAGTGCCCAAAAGTTCCGAAAGTGCCTGTCTCTATTTTGATGGTAAATGGCACACTCTGAAATGGACCGTTCAGGCTAAAAACCCAATTGATTTGCTTGATGTGTCAGTGTTACAGGATCGGATTCTCAGTCCAATTCTCGGAATCGGTGATCCCCGAACTGACAAACGAATCGATTTTGTAGGCGGAATCCGCGGAACCACTGAACTCGAAAAGCGGGTTGATAGCGGAGAATGGGCACTAGCCTTTTCGATGTATCCGACAACGGTTCGGCAGCTCATGGCTATTGCAGATGCCGGAGAGATCATGCCTCCGAAATCCACCTGGTTCGAGCCAAAGCTTCGTTCCGGTCTCTTTGTTCATACCCTAGACGACAGTCTGAATTTAAATTCTTAAAATCTGAGAATTATGTCCGAATTACTTCGAAATTCCTTCCAAAAAGCTGGTCAAGGCCACGTTTTTCGATTTTTTGATGGCTTGTCCCCCGGGGAACAAGCCTCTCTGATAACTCAGGCTGAATCGATTGACCTCGATGAACTGGCTGAATTGATCAAAACTTTGGTTCTGATTGAAAAAAAGACATCATCCGGGTTTCATGACATGAAACCCGCTCCTTTTACTCCACTGCCAGAACATGGCGGGGATGCCGCACTTTGGGCTCATTCCGAGGCAGTCGGGGAGGAGGCGATTCGAGCGGGTCGGGTCGCGGCGTTCACCCCAGCCGGTGGCCAAGGCACCCGGCTTGGCTATGATGCGCCCAAGGGCACCTACCCGGTCACCCCAGTTGCAAAAAAGACGTTGTTCCAGGTCTTTGCTGAGAAAATCCTTGCTGCAAGCCAGCGCTACGGTGTTGATATCCCCTGGTATATCATGACCTCGAATGGGAATCATGAAGCTACGGTGGAATTTTTCGAAAATAACGGCTATTTCGGACTTGATCCGAAAAACGTAAAGTGTTTCGCCCAGGGAACGATGCCCGCAGTCGATTTTCAGGGGAAAATCTTAATGAGCGGGCGGGGAGAAATCGCCCTCAGCCCCGATGGACACGGGGGCTCACTGCGTGCTCTGATACGCAACGGCTGTATTGCCGACATGAAGGCACGGGGGGTGGATTGTATCTCTTTTTTCCAGGTCGACAACCCATTGGTGCGCTGTATCCACCCTGAGTTTATCGGTTTTCATATTCTTGCTGACTCAGAATTAAGCAACAAAGCCTGTCTCAAAGCCTATCCAGCGGAGAAAGTCGGCGTGTTTGTCGAGAGGGGCGGAAAGACCGAGATTCTCGAATACAGCGATTTGCCGGAGACGTTGGCCGAAGCGAAAGGGCAGGACGGCGCTCTACTTTACCGGGCGGGTAGTATTGCGATTCATATTTTTAGCCGCGATTTGATCGAACGGGTTGGTTCTGGGCAAGATCCGGCGGTAAAATTACCCTTCCACCGCGCCGACAAAAAAGTACCTACGATTGATGAAGCCGGGAATCCATTGAATCCAGCAACCCCGAACGGAGTGAAATTTGAGATGTTTGGATTCGATGCACTCCCTTTTGCGAAGAATCCACTTGTCCTTGAGACTGCCCGCTCTGAAGAGTTTAGTCCCGTAAAAAACGCAGAGGGAGTGGATTCTCCGAAAACGTCAAGGGACGACCAGCTGCGTCAATTTGCCAGATGGGCTCGCGCAGCTGGTTTGGATATTCCGGTTGATGAAACTGGACTACCGGGCTTTGCCTTTGAGGTTAGCCCTCTATTTGCAACCTCAGGGAAACAATTCGCCGAGCGGCTAAAGGAGCAGGGTTCAATCAAAATTGAACCAGGAACGATTTTGGGATAGCCCCAATTGATTTGTTCTCCCCGCAGGATGAGCACCATTCCCGCTGGATCGACAAAATAATATCAAGTGCCCCTCAGGCAGAATGCCCTCCCC
>JBGSJM010000341.1:0-5448 GCA_041742015.1 Verrucomicrobiales bacterium
TCCGTGCGGTCGGTTTCGTTGATTCCGGTATTGATGGTCATAGTTGGATATTTTTATGTGATAGCGTGAGTTTACGCAATCCCTCTGAGCATACCAAGCCAGTAGAGTTCGTGCATCAGCCAGCAAGGATGTCGGAATCAATCTCTTCAAACTCCCCCGTCCACATGGACAACATCCCGCCCTGCACTGCTGAGATAGGGCACGGCAAAACTGGCGCGCAGGCCGCTGCCGCAGTGAACGTAGAGGGGATGGGAATCTGGGACTTCGGCCAGCCGGGCAGCGAGTCGGGTGTAGGGAATATGCACCGCCCCATCGACGTGGGCGGCCGCATACTCACCCGAGCCCCGCACGTCCAGCACGGCAGCACCGGGATGCGCGGCGAGGGCGCCGGACAGTTCAGCGGTGGTGATTCGAGTCACCGCAACAACCAACGATGAGACCGCGAGCGCCTCTTTTACGGGAATCCAGGCAACAACCCGGTCGAGTCCGATCCTCACAAGCTGCCGCACGGCTTCGTCCACCTCGGCCTCATCATTAACCACAAGAAGGATGGAAGCGTTTTCATCCACATACGATCCGGCGACGATGGGGAGTTTTCCGCCAACCAGCGGAGAAAAAAGCGATCCCTTGAGATGACGATCCATAAAGGCCACCCGATCATTTCGGAGGTCAAGAATCGCGTGGTTTCCGACTAGGGCGGAAAGCGCGCTCGCAGCGAGGCGACGGGGCAGGGGCAGCTTTCCACCGGGGAGAAGTATCGGTCCCTTTTTATTGTCCCGTTTCATCCGCGCGAAGTAGAGGGGCGGCTCCGGTTGCCCCGAGAGGATCTCTTTTACAAAGGCGTCTTCGCTGCCCTCGATGGCCTCACGGAAGGGCACATTGAAACGCCTTTCATACCCGAGAACACTCATAGGAACAGCCCCGAGCGCTTTACCGCAGGCACTGCCCGCTCCGTGAGCAGGGAGGATCTGCAAATGCTCGGGCAATCCGGCGGTGTTACGAAGGCTCGCGTATAGAGTTCGCGCACTCGGCTCCATCACCCCGACCTGCCCGGCGGCGCTTTCCAGCAAATCGGGACGTCCCACGTCGCCGACAAAAAGGAAGTCGCCGCTCAGCAGGCCCATCGGCTCATTGGCACCTCCACCTAGATCGGTGACGAGAAAACTCATGTGCTCCGGCGTGTGACCGGCGGTGAGCAGCGCCTTTAACTCGATATTGCCGACGCGGAAGGTATCACCATCGTTCAGAAAGCAGGCCTTCGGCAGCTCTTTAGCCCATTCAAACTGCCAGTCCGGCCCGCCCTCCACCGAGAAATAACCGACCACACCGTGGTTTTCCATCAGTTCACGTGCTCCGCTGAGGTAGTCGGCATGGATGTGGGTGTCCGCCACGGCGGTGATCTTCAGATCATTTTCGGCAGCGACTTTCAGATAACGATCCACATCGCGCTCAGGGTCGATGACGATGGCCTCACCGGTGCGCTGACAACCGATTAGGTAGGCGTTTTGAGCGAGGGATGAGTCGGTGATTTGTCGTAAAAACATGACTTTTGAAGGGTAAAGTTTTTCGATAGATGGCGATTACTTCGGTGCAGAACAGGAACCAGAAGCACAGGCGGATTGGCCGTTGACCCGGTTCCACGGCATTTTGGACATCAGCATCGCCAATCCACACCACCCTGTGCTGCCCGCAAAGACCAGCCCCGCACCAAAAAAGGCAGAAAGGAAAACCCAGTTCGGATGAACGAGAAGCGAAAGGATCACTCCCGTCAGCACCCCAAGACCGATGACGAGCTGCACCTGTTGCATGAGTGGGAACACCTTCTTTTCAGTCTTCCCAACCGGATGCCCCGCTTCTTTCCAAGCCAGAATCCCACCATCGAGATTCTGGATATTCGTAAATCCCTGAGACTGGAGCTTCTCCAGGGCCTGACCACCGCGTTTGCCGCTGCGGCACATGACCACAAGTGGTTCATCGCGGGAAATTTCGTGAGCCCTCTTCTCAAGTTCACCCAACGGGATTAATCGGGAACCAGTGATGTGTTCTTCGGCGTGCTCGACGGGTTCCCTGACATCCACCAGATGACAATCCCCTTGTTCGAGTCGGGTCTTGAGATCATGCGGAGAGATTGAAGCGTGTGATGTAGTTTTCATTGCGTAAAAATAAAATTCGGGTTAATCTTCTATCAACGATTTAAATCATATCGTTATGTAGCGATATAGCAAATCATTTCTTTTTATGTCAAAAAAAAATTCTGATGCTCCTCCCAAGCAGCTCTCTGACGCCGCCCTGGAACTGATCGCGACTCGCTTTCGTGCCCTTTCAGAGCCGATGCGCCTGCGACTCCTCAATCTGCTAATGCAGGGAGAACACAGCGTCGGGCAGCTCGTCGAGGCGACCGGTTCCAGCCAGGCCAATGTTTCCAAACACCTCACTCTACTCCGGGAAGCCGGCATGGTCGGCACGCGCAAGGAAGGCCTCACCTCGATCTGCTTTATCGCTGATCCCATCGTCAACGAGCTTTGTGAGATGATGTGCTCCCGCCTCCGCGAGGAAATGGAAGACAAGGCGAAGTCCCTTGCCTCCGGCCTTGGCTGATCACGGGCGGTTATCATTGAGAGTTTTCCGTGGGATTGGATTGGATTGAGCGATGATTCGCCGCCGATTCAAGTCCAACGGAACTCCCATAGTGCCTGTCCTCCCACCATCTGGATATGGGGTGTTACCCTACTGTTGGCCTTTGCTATCGGTGACTTTCCCGGATTTGAATTCAGTTTGGATGAAAGCCACACCAAAATAAACCGCCTCATCCCCGCAGAGCGGGAAATTCTTACTCAAACAAGATTCCGCAACCCTTGGCCTCGGTGCGGGGAGTCGCTACGGGCTTTCCTTCGCGCAGCGCAGTGAGGGCGTCGCGGAGGTCGTGCGTCTTGATCTCACGCTGGCGTTTTGTGGGTCCGAGGTAGAGGTCATTGATGCGGCCTTGATAGAGAGTTTTGCCATCGGGGGCGACGACAACAACCTCGGGAGTGATTTTTGCCCCGAGTCGCTTGGCGAGCAGTTGAGCGGCATCAGTCAAGACAGGGGCGGTGATCTCCATCATCGTCGCATGCTGCTTGCGGTCAGCCTCGGTCACCGAGGTGTCGGAATGGACGAAACAGAAAAAGAAGTCGTCACCAAACTCTTTTGCGATGGCGTTCATCTCGGGGCCGAAAGTGTTTGAGGTGGGGCAGTAGGGCGAAATAAAGAAGATCACCGCAGCCTTTTTGCCATGGGAGTCTAGTGCGGCGACAGGCTTGCCCTGGAGATCGGGCAGGGTGAGAGCCCCATCGGCTGCGGCCAAGGGTGCGACCGCGAGTGTGGCAATCGAGAGCAGGGCAAGGAGTGGTTTCATGAAATGACTACTACTATGAATCGACTTAATTAATTTATTCATTTTCAATAATTTGCAGCCCCAAATGGCCCTCAGGAGGCTTCTTTGGAAATTACAGATGGGAACTTGCTTTTTCAAGCCCTTTGTTTGAGCTGTCGGTCAGGATGGGATTGAGGGATAACAGACGGTGCCCAAACGGCGGCTAGAAGCCACCGCTACGTCGGACATTGCCAGCCTTGCCTGGCTTGGGAGGCTCTTTTAGTCAGAATTCCGATTTAACAGGGTGTAATCATGGACCAGACAGGGTACAGTCGAGGAGTAAACAGGGTACAATCCGAAAATAATCGGGGTATGCTTGGCTGCAAAGAAAGCGTTATTTTATAAGAGCAAGCAACAGAAACGCGGCGTTTTGTATCCAGCCAGAAAACTTTTCAGTTTACCTGCGCCCTGAGTATGCTTAACTGCACAAACGAACATTCCAACGTGAGCGAGAATAATCAAAAAAAAGCGACCGGAACTCGTCGGCCACTTGAGCGGATCATGAAGATCCATGAAATGGTGAGTCGCACCCATTTCCCGAACTGCAGTACGATTGCCAAAGAATTGGAAGTGAATCGGAAAACCGTGCAGCGTGATATCAACTTCATGCGGGATGAACTGGATTTGCCGGTGGAGTATGATGAGACCAATCACGGTTACCACTACACCCGCCCAGTCAGTGAATTCCCTTTTCTGAAGACTACGGCGGAAGATCTTGTTTCGCTGATCCTCGCTCGAAATGCGCTTGATCCATTAAAGGGCTCAGCCCTCGAAGCCACTCTGCGGAGCGGCTTTCAAAAGCTGCAATCCACGATGAGGGAGCAAATTACCATCCCATGGTCAGATCTGGATCAGGCATTTTCGGTCAAATCGATGGGAATGACGGAACGGGATCTTTTTCTTTTTAATCGCCTTGCCGAATCCGTTCTGGAAAGCCGCGAAATCCGGTTCGAGTACAAAAAACTCAATTCCACCCAGAGCGAAAAACGCAAACTCCAGCCCTATCACCTCGCCGAAATTGATGGGGGCTGGTATGTGATCGGCTTGGATTTGGATCGCCAGGAACGGCGGACCTTTGCCGTGCAGCGCATGAAAGGCGTCCACGTCACCCAGACCAAATTCCGACGGCCTCGCGACTTTAAACTCGAAGACCATTTTGGTGGGAGTTTTGGGGTGTGGGCCGGCACCGCCAAAGGCGGAAAAGCCTACCAGTTGAAGATCCGCTTTAAGGGATTTGCCGCCCGGATCGTTTCAGAACGGCGCTGGCATCCCAGCCAGGACATCAAAACTCTGGACAAAGAGGGTGAATCGATTGAACTAAGTATGGAACTTTCTGCCCTGGAGGATGTCGCCCGCTGGGTGATGAGCTTTGGAGCCCAAGCCGAAGCCATTGCCCCGCCGGAATTCCGGGAGATGGTTGCCAACGAATTAAAAAAAGCTGCCGCCCAATACTAAACCTTAACCACTAAACAGCCATGCCAGACAAAGGAAACGACGACGATGACGACAAATTCCCCCGCCCAGACAAAAACCACCCCTTTCCGGATCCTGAAGAATTATCGAAAAAGTTGGCCGATTTTTTGAAATCGAGTTTTGGGGATTCCATTTCCTTCGCCAAAGTAACCGACCTGAATCCTTTTGGACGCCCGGGTGACGGAGTATCCCACGATCTCCGCAACGAGGAGGAAAAATCGAAGGACTTCTTTGATTTCAAATACCTTCCCCGTGACATCAAAGCCCACCTCGACCGATTTGTGATCAAACAGGACGACGCCAAACGGGCGCTTTCCATCGCTGTGTGTGACCACTACAATCACGCCAAGTATTTGCGGCGCCTCCGGGCCCAAAATCCAGAAGCTGCGGATCAAGTCGAGTTCAACAAGCAGAATGTGATCGTGGTAGGACCAACCGGGGTTGGCAAAACCTACCTGGTCAAGCACATCGCCGACCTGATCGGGGTGCCCTTTGTGAAGGCTGATGCCACCAAGTTTTCCGAAACCGGTTATGTCGGAGCCGATGTGGATGACCTGGTCCGC
>JBGSJM010000342.1:0-10272 GCA_041742015.1 Verrucomicrobiales bacterium
GTTCATGTTTCTGTGATCTAAACGGAATGAAGGGCGGAATCTTATTCATTAAATGCGGTCAAATCCAACGAAATTAAGAATTTTTTCAGGTAGTAACTTCAATTTTTTTAAACGGACTCCAAAAACCCCTGACTTAGCGTAACCTTTTAGCAAATCTACGAAAAAACTCCGCCTGAATTTTGACAAAATGGTTTTTCAGATTTCCCGCGTCTGGACAATGTCCATTTAGCCTTTAGCATGCTCCCATGGTAAGAACTGTCACCTCCACCTTATTTCTAACCTTGTTTATCCTCACCCAGGCGCGGGCAGATAAGCAGCCCAACATCGTCTACATCATGGCCGATGAGCTGGCCTATTTTGAACTTGGGCACATGGGTAATCCTTATTTGAAAACGCCTCGGATGGATCAAATGGCTCGTGAAGGCCTGCGTTTCACCAATGCCCTGGCCGCTTCGCCAGTGTGCGCCCCACTCAGGGGCTGTCTCATGACAGGCAAACACTCCGGTCATGCCTCGGTCCGGGCCAATGACGGGGGAACCCCGCTGCGTGCGGATGAGGTGACAATCGCTTCGGTTCTAAAACAGAAAAACTATGCCACGGGTGGATTCGGTAAATGGGGGGCCGGTGGTCGGGACTCCACTGGAGTGCCTGAAAAACATGGGTTTGACCTCTTTTTTGGGTATTACGATCAAGTCCATGCCCACACTTTTTATCCCCCTTATCTCATCAAAAACAGTGAAGAAGTTCCTCTGGCTGGAAACGTGGGGGGGCGCTCCGGGCAGTCCTATTCCCACTATGCGATCATGGAGGAGGGGCTTAAATTTATTCGCGGGCACAAAGATGAACCTTTTTTCGCCTATTTTCCGCTGACACCGCCCCATGGGATGTATGACATCCCTGCTGACGACCCAGCCTGGACAGCCTACCAGAACGAGAAGTGGATGAAGGATCCGAAAATTTCTCAGGAGGCGAAAAACTACGCGGCAATGGTGACCATGCTGGACAATAACCTGGGCACGATCGTCGATCTGTTAAAGGAACTCAACCTGGACAAAGACACTATCGTTTTTTTCACTGGTGATAACGGAGGACAGGACCGCTTCACATCAAAGAACCATCCCCGTGGATTTTTCGGTCCCAATGTCAATCCAAAAACAGGGGTGGAGTTCCGTGGGGAAAAAGGGCAGCTTTACGAGGGCGGTTTGCGGATCCCATTCCTCGTGCAGTGGCCCGGGAAAATTGAAGCGGGTCGGACCAGTGATTTTGTGTTTGCCCAATACGATATCCTCGCCACGCTGGCGGAACTCGCTGGGACTAACGCTCCTGCGGGCAGCGATGGAGTTTCGATTGTGCCTGAATTGCTGGGTAGATCGGACCAAAAAGCCTCCCACGAGATGTTTTACTGGGAATACCAAAACCAAACCGCGGTTCGCTACGGCGACTGGAAGGCGATCCAGCCGAAAAGGGAGTCTTCCTGGGAACTCTATGATCTCGCGATAGACATCAGTGAAAAACAGTCGGTATCAGCCGACAATCCAGAGATTCTCAAGAAAATGCAGGACTTTGTAGTCGGGGCTCACTCCCCGGTAAAGCCCGGCACCTATCTCGATCCAACCCGGGAAAAGCAGGAAAAAGACCGTGCCGCCAAATGGGGCGTGACCCGGACCGATGATTTATCGAAACGCAGCTCGAACAAAATCGAAGCCCCCAATCTCCTGCCAAATGAAGAAATGAGTTTGGTTCGTTTTAGCAGTGAAAACCGGCAGAGCGACCGCCTCGCTGAATATCTGATCGATGGAAAAATCCACACCCTCTGGCAAAGCAGCCTGGCTGAGGGCACGGTGCCCCCACATGAGGTGGTGATCGATCTCGGAGCCGAGCGAACCCTGACCGCAATTCACTACCTTAGCCGTCAGGATGGCGAATGGGGCGGAGCCCTCGGCGAGACCGAGTTTTATCTATCCAATAGCCCCGATCAATTCCCCAACGAGCCAACCGTAAAAACGACGTTCGAAGCGGTGTCCCGGGCTCAGTCCGTGCAGCTACCCAGGGATATTGAGAAAGCGCGTTATCTCAAGATCAAGAATCTGACATCAACCGAATTTGATGGCATCGCTGCGGCAGCGGAAATCGGGGTCAGTCTGGATGCCTCACATGATATAAAAAACGATTTTGTGAATCTTCTTGATCTCAAAGCCTGGGAGAGTACCACCAACTGGGCCACTGCCAGCGAAATCGTGGGCAGCCAGGTGGCCAAAGAATGGACTTCCGTCACCGCCGGGGCAGGCATCTTTCATAACCACGGTAAAGAATCCAGCGGCAACATCACCAGCAAAGTCGCCCATGGTGACTGTCGTCTGGTGGTGGAGTATATGATCCCAAAAGGATCAAATTCAGGTATATACTTTCAAAACCGCTACGAAGTACAAATTTTGGACAGTTATGGTAAACCAGACGATAAACTGATCCATGGTGACAACGGCGGTATCTATCATCGCTGGAATGAAAAAGCGGAAAAGGGCCAGGAAGGGTACGAAGGCACCGCACCGCGCTCCAATCAATCCAAAGCTCCCGGGGAATGGCAGACATTTGACATCACTTTCGTGGCTCCGCGATTTGATGGTCAGGGGAAAAAGATCAAAAACGCCCGCTTCAGTTCCGTGATCCTTAATGGAGTCGAAATTCACAAAAATGTCGAATTAACCGGCCCCACCCGCGGCGGTCAGCCCGGGGCGGAAGTCTCCAGTGCACCCTTTCAGATCCAGGGCGACCACGGGCCAGTGGCATTTCGCAAACTCGAATTTTATCCTGATATTAACACCCAGTTGATCGAGAAAAGTGAAGCCCTTCAGAAAATCGTCTATGCCGAAGTTGACCAGACCACCCTGACCACCGGCAAAAAGAAACAACTCCGCTCCATGACCATGGAGGCCTACCGTGTCAGCGGAATCTTGCCTCTCTGGCCTCCCTCTCTTGAGCCGGAGTCCGCGTTTGACTCGCTTCGCGCCTTGTTGACCCGGCATGGTTTCGCCGATACGAACTTAAGCTATAGTGAGACTCCCCTCGTGACCTACACCGATTGCCCTGTCCCACAAAAAGATCTTATCATCACCCTGGCCCTGACTGAAGTCTGCCTGCGCATGAAGCAGGGGCCGGAGACCGTCAGTGAATGGCCCAACTGGATCTTCAGCGATCACCCGATCGCCGGAACTACCAATAACGATCACTACAATGAGATGACGGTGCGCTTTGGGAAATTCGCCAATGATTTTCCCGATCCGCTTCAGGTGGCTGAATCATTTATTCCCCAAAACTGGGTATATCAACGGATTCATCAGGAAATCCAACGCGTTGAAAGCGAACCGCCTCCTCCAGTGATCAAAGTCGAGGGGCTTGTAAAAGTAGGTAATCCATTTCCCCAGGCTCATGACCTCGCCACCCTCCTGCGCACCCAGGGCCATCTCGACGAGGAAGCGCTCAAAGATATCGACAACATCTATACCGAAAAATTGTCCGAGGCGGTCCGCTCCTTTCAAAAGGAAAATGATCTTCAGAGCGACGGTATTCTCGGACCCGCTACAGCGCGACACATTTCTCTCGACCTCAAGGAGAAAATCGAGTTGCTAAACATCAATCTCCACCGGTCCCGCCGTCTTCCCGATGACATGGGCAAACGTTACCTGCTGGCCAACCTACCCTCTGCCGAAGTCTACGGAATCGATCAGGGAGTCGAAACCATCCGGATGCGGGTGGTTTTCGGAAGACATTCTGGCGGAACTCATACTCCGATTTTCCGAGATCAGATGGAAACCGTTGTCTTTCGTCCCTATTGGAGCGTCCCCTACAGCATCGCCACCCAGGAAAGTACCTACAGCGACCTCGCTTATCTGGGAAGCAATGGTTTCAAAATCCTCAGCACCTCGACGGGTCGGGAATTACCCCTTTCCAACGACAGTCTGATGAGTGTGCGGGATAATGGAGCCTACATCCGGCAAAATGGCGGTGGTAGCAATGCCCTCGGTGCCGTGAAATTTCTTTTCCCGAATAAACACTCCGTCTATTTTCATGACACCCCGTCCAAGCATCTTTTCAAAAACAGCATGCGGGCTCACAGCCACGGTTGTGTGCGACTCCAGAACCCCGAAGGAATGGCCAGTTGGCTTTTGAGCACCAATCCACAATGGGATGCCGCCAAAATCAGTCAAGCCATGGCTGCGACTGAGCAACAAGAGGTTCCAATCACCGAAGAGATTCCAGTCTATATTGTTTACTTCACTGCTTTTCCCGACCCGAAGAAAACCCAGGGAGTTGGATATCACCGGGACTATTACCAATATGATCTGCCCGGCGCGGCAGTAGATGCCCCCGCCCCTCCAAAACCGCAAATCACTATTTCGCCTCTGTCAGGAGACAGGAATCTGTCATTTTTCGGCAAAATCTTCCGAAATCGGGAACATGCTGAAAACAGCGAGAACACCGCAACCAAGCCAACACCCGCCCCCGCTGGCACGGAGAATAGACCCAATCGTCCACCCGGTTCCCGTCCCTTCCTTGACAGGCTTCGTGGGATTTCGAACTAAACAAAGTCTCATCACCTCTTCCGCCGTTTTTTCTCCTGCTTCATGAAAAGTGGCAGCAGGGTCTCCTCGATCCAGGAAAATGCGGCAGCCAGCCCCTCGGTTTCGTAGATCTCGCCGATGCGAGCTTCGATCTCGGTGGGGTTGCCGATGCAGGCAAGAAATTGATTGCAAGTCATACGGATGGCCATTTCCCCGGAAATGGTGCCATGATTTTTCAGGATCCAGGACCTGGCGTATAGCTCCAGGACTCCATCTCCGATCCAGGCTTTTTCCTGTTCTTTGCGCTTCTCCATATCTCTATTTATTTGCCGGTTTCGGAATTCATTTTCTCTATGTAGATACGGAGCATTTCCCGGGTCAATACAAAGCGGGCCGCACAGCGCGGACAAGTAATAATGGTCGGCTCGTCGTCTGCTCCAAATACCTCCTCCTGCGTTTCTTTTGACAGGCTGCTGATCACGGGAAGCAGCTTGATCAAACTACAGCCGCAGTCAAAGGTGTAGTAGCGGGTCTCCAGCAGGCTCATCTCCTCCTTTTGATCGAGTGTCCTGATTGATTCATCAGTCAGGGTGTCCAACCACTCGATGTCGCAGCCCGGCTGCGCGGAGACCATGACAAAGTCCTCCTCCCCATGGCGGAAAATCCGCACGGGGCGCTGTTCGCTGGTACGGTAGAAATCCTCCACGATTTCGAAAAACTCTTCAGAGTGCGCGGCGATGGTGCTCTGACGGGCCGGGTGGCCTTCGCTGGTGGCCTGGGCAAAAAAGAGACTGGTCTCCTGGGCGCGGACATCTTCGGTAAAGATCCGGCCGGTGATGTTCCCGAGCCGATTGCTGCCGGTAACAAAAAGGTTGTAGCGGGGATTCTGCCAGCTCAGGGTCCAGGCGGCCGCCTCCGTCCGCAGGCGCGAAGCGAGATGCAGAGCCAGTCCGGCCAGAGCGTCTTTCAACCTGGTGTCCAGGCTCTCCTTGTGCTTGATTTCATGCTGCATGAGATGGAGGTAATAATCGCGATAAATCGTGCCGAAATCAGCCCTAACCAGCAGCGCATTACGCTTGCGCACGAAGTAGCAGCGAACTTCAATTGGTTCGTTTTCGGATGTCTTGGTAGGATCGTTGAGCATTTCGTTTTTTTCGACTAAACCACTTCCCTCATCCAAATTGTCCCTGGATTGTCCTATAACAACACAATGGCGGCGCACATCGCTAACACGGCGATGGATGGCAGCGCTTTTTTGATTGGGTCTTTCACTTTAAGGTGCATCCCAAACGCTCCCAACATCAGCAAACCCAAACCGATTGCGGCTGGCTGGGCCAGGCTGGGGTACCAAATGGCGGCGATGAGCGCGAGCGCCAGTCCCACCTTAAGCACGCCGATCGCGTACATGAACCATAAAGGCAGACCGTAAGCGGCGAATTCCTCGCGAAGGTTCTGGGCACTACCACCCCGGTAGGGAGTCGTTCTGCCCGAACGGATCAGCCAGACGTTCAGAATTCCAAGTCCCACAATCAATTGAAGTGCAATAAATACCTTTTCCACGATTCCATCATTAACACGACCCGTTTCTATAGTCCACGGAAATTTGGTTGGCCCCTTACTACTCAGGAATCGCCATTGCCGCCCCAGTTAACCAGCGGATTTCAGCGAATTCCCTCTTTCTTTTTTGCGGTGAGCCTGCTATTGGTCACCCCGAAAAAGCACATCCAGCCTTTGTTCCAGGACTTTATTACATCATCTATCACTTTCTCACCATGCGACCTCACCCCACCGACGGTTATAGTATCACTCTCCGCCTCCGCCTCGCCAACAAGCCCGGCGTGCTTGGTTACGTCACCTCTGCCATCGGTGATGCCGGTGG
Source organism: Verrucomicrobiales bacterium (assembly GCA_041742015.1). Lineage (GTDB taxonomy): Bacteria > Verrucomicrobiota > Verrucomicrobiia > Verrucomicrobiales > DEV007 > Arctic95D-9. The sequence continues at coordinate 6,439 of JBGSJM010000342.1, forward strand.
CAGTATTGGTGCCATCGACATTGTCGAAGCCGGGTTTGATCATCTCGTGCGGGACATCACCATCGCCGCCGGGAATGATCTGCATGCTCAGCAGATTGTCGAGGCGGTGAAGGCGGTGCCGGATGTCACTTTGATCAACTTCTCCGACCGAGTCTTCCTCCTCCACATCGGCGGCAAAATCGAAATCAAGAGTAAAATCCCCATCCAGACGCGCGCCGACCTCTCCCGCGCCTACACGCCCGGCGTCGCCCGCGTCTGCACCGCCATCGCCGAAGATCCCGCCAAAGCTTTCACCCTCACAATCAAACGCAACAGCGTCGCCGTCGTCACCGATGGCAGTGCCGTGCTCGGCCTCGGCAACATCGGACCCGCCGCAGCCATGCCGGTGATGGAAGGCAAGGCCATGCTCTTCAAGGAATTCGCTGGGATTGACGCCTGGCCCATCTGTCTCGACACCCAGGACGTGGATGAAATTGTTGCCGCCGTGAAGGCCATCGCTCCCGGTTTCGGCGGCATCAATCTGGAGGATATTTCTGCCCCGCGTTGTTTTGAGGTCGAGCGCAGGCTGCGAGACGTGCTCGACATTCCTGTTTTTCATGATGACCAACACGGAACTGCCGTCGTCGTCCTCGCTGCCGCCATCAATGCCCTCCGCGTCGTCGGAAAGTCGCTTGACCAGGCCAGAGTTGTCGTCTCAGGAGCGGGTGCCGCCGGCACCGCCTGCGCGAAAATGCTCGTCGCCGCTGGCGTGAGGAACCTCATCGGTTGCGATCTGCATGGCGTTATCCACCGCCAGCGCACCGAGCCGGGCATTGACTGGTGGAAAGCCGAAACCAACCCCGACCAGCTAACCGGGAAACTCACCGACGTTATCAGCGGGGCTGATCTCTTCCTCGGTGTCTCCACCGGCGGCGTCCTCAGCGGTGAAATGGTCAGCCGCATGGCCCATGACCCCGTCGTTTTCGCCCTCGCCAATCCCACCCCGGAAATCACTCCCGAGGAGGCCGCGCCCCACGCCAAAGTCATTGCCACCGGTCGCAGTGACTATCCGAACCAGATTAACAACGTGCTCTGTTTCCCCGGCATTTTTCGCGGTGCCCTCGACTGCCGCGCCAGCGACATCAACGAAGCCATGAAGCTCGCCGCCGCGCAAGCCATCGCTGCCTCCATCACCGACGCAGAGCTGAGCCCCGATTACATCATCCCGTCTGTCTTCAACCGCCGCGTCACCACCGCCGTAGCCGAGGCTGTCGAAGCCGCCGCCGTCGAGTCTGGCGTGGCCAGGAAGGAACGAAAAAATCCCTGAACCCGCATTGTACCCTGTTTAATCGCCGACCGAACATGGTACAGTCGGTCGGTGTGCCTATTTTCGGGCACGAACCGAACTCAGGGTTCCGATTCCAGCGATGTGCACCATGTTCCAGTTCACGTTGACGTGGTTCGATCTCACGAACGGCGAAATGTTCATGAAAACGACCACAAGGTACCCAAGGAAAACAGCGGAAAACGTCGCTGGGGCAATCCAAGGTGTAGACTTCATGGCTTGAATGGTGGTACCCATTTCCTTAGGCTAACGTCACGTCGCATGCGACGGCGGAGCCGCTGCCTGCCGACCCGTTGTTTCGCCTTCTTACAGGATTACTTCTGGCCAGCAATTATGGCCTCGTAGGCATCCCAACCACCCTTGAGGTGATAGATCTTCTGGAAGTCCTTCTCTTTCCAAGTGGCGACCACCTTGGCAGATTTGGCTCCATCTTTGCAGTAGACGACGTAGGTCCGGTTCCGATCCAATTTGGCGACCTTTGAATCAAAATCATCGGCTTCAGGGTCGAGTTGTCTGGCTCCTTCCAAGTGAGTTTTGGCGTATTCCTTTGCCTTGCGAAGATCCAACAAAGCGGGGCGATCATCTCCCTTCCAATCTCCCTTTAGCTTCTTCCAGAGGTCAGTCGCGGTGATCTCGATTACTTGATTCTCCTCGATCCCCGTAGCGTCCTTGGCTGGTGCGAGACTGACATAAAAGGCATGAGTGACTGCGATGATTGTGCTGATCGTTGTTTTCATTTTTCGCCGAACGGCGAGCGCTGGCACCCGCTACCAGGAGCGCCAAGGCGTAACGGAATTAAGGGTTGGAGAGCGGGTTGTCCAGCCGCGTCTTGTTGTGCCTTGGATTTTGGATGCAGTGCCGTAACAATGGTTGAACCCGCAAAGACTTTACTGCCAATTGGAACTTAATCTTGAATTTCGGGCAAAGTTATTGTCACTCGCCAACGCCGATTAATGGCTTTGGGAGCAGGGAGTGCCCTCAGTGGAACAACAATGGATAAGTATTCGATATCCGGAAGGTCCGGCCCAAGGCAAAGGGAAACCGAAGGCCAAAGGCAGTCTCAAAGGATCATCATGACTGAGGGAACTGCCCGGTGCGGACTCGCATGCCGAATAGTGTGGGGGAGCGGGTTCAAACCCCGTTCCTACCCGATTCTGCCTTTTGGTTTTTGAAGGATGAAGTCCAGAGACAGTGTCTGAACACTTCGTCTATCGTCTCATCAGAAGCGTCCTTGATCCCCTGCCACGAATGCAGACCCCAAGCGACAAAAAGAAGACCGAAGCAAAGTGCGGTAGGGATATCGAGTTCATCTCTATCGAGTTGGTGGGACTGCCAGAAAAAGATCCCAAAAGCGCAAATGCCAGCTATCCAGCCAGCGATTTGGGTCAAAATTGGGGTCGAGCGCTTGCTCCGAACTTTGTGAATTGGGGTAATAGCCCAGAGCCAACCTGCCCATGGCAGGAATCGCAAAAACCCGTAAGGCTGAAGAAATGCCAGCAAGATCCATGCTTCCATTAGGAGCACGGCGAAACAAAGTCGAATTGCTGCATATCGCCTCATTTTTGGCAGGCTACCAAAGTCCGAATAAAAAACGTCCGATAACTTACATCCGTAGCGGCGATCCACAGAATCCAAAAGAGAATAGAAATCACAAGCAGTCCTGACGCGAAATTCACAGCCTTCGGGTCTGACACTTCACTGCGTTCTTCCAACCAAAGAGCCTGAAACACCCACAGCGCCGGCACCACGAAGAATACGAACACCCAATTTCTTACAAAAAGCGAAAGAGAACTCCATCTAACCAATGGGTCGATATCTGCAAACTCGGGGTAGCCCATGAACTTTAGGTGAATGCACGTCGCCAACCAACCAACTACAATCAAAAATGTCTGGAGAATTGCGATAATAGTAATCGCATGATATTCACGGATTCTGGCAATCATAGTTTCCAACCGAATGTATAGCTCATCCACGGCGGGGTGGGAAGCCCGAATTCAAACTGGAGCGTTACCCGCCGTTGGATGGAGCGTCTTGTTCTGCTTCTTGTTGTAGTTCGGAAATATCTTTGATACCCTTATCTATCATGAAGCTGATTGAGCGTGTAACCCAATAAACCTCATAGAAAATATAAGTCATATACAAGCCAAAGCTTACACCGAGGAAGCTTTGCCATGACAGGGATGGAGACAAAACATGACCTATCCAAAGTCGAGCTCCGGTCACAAAGAAAATAAGCAAGCCAAAGTAAGCGACTTCCATTCGGCGTAATTGACGAATATCTGAAATATCAGATGCTGGATCCCACTTCCTCCTATTGCGCTGGAATCTTCTCAGATACCGTTCGTGGCGCCTACTTGTGGATACATCTTCCATATCTTTGCAGAACGTTCGTATGCCCTCCCGAGGTGATATCCACGAGAGGTCTGGGAACAAGAATCTCGGAAAACCCTTGATCTGGCAAGGAATTTTTCCGGGAACGTGCATCTATCAGGGTGCCTGGGGCAGTGGGA
>JBGSJM010000343.1:0-9062 GCA_041742015.1 Verrucomicrobiales bacterium
AAGATATACATCATTGTATTTCGAATAGTCCTTCCCCTCCCGCTTTCCGCCTTCTGAATCAAAAATCACAATGCCTTTTTCATCAGTGATGTAGACATTTGTTTGGATGGACTTTTTTTCGAGATTGTAGATTTTGGCAAGAAAGGTCCGCTGGTAGGCATTTTCGAAACCTACCCGGAACCTCGAAACATTAATTTTACCGTCCACGATATCCTCCTCGATGAGTGACGCAAACAAAAGAGCGAAGTCAACCAGGGGTTCTTCGGCTGCCTGGGAGTATTGGATCGCAATATTCTCCCGCATTTGCCTGGCCATGATGGCGAGGCTCCCTACCGCAATGACGAGAAACCCGATCAAAATCAGAAGGGTGATTTTCATCTAACACACTTCTTTTAAACTATACCCAAAGGCCCGATGAGTGACAATGGGATCGAATGAGACGTCCAATAGGCGGAATTTGCTACGGAGTGTCTTAATGTGTGCATCCACCGTGCGTTCCATCGCAGCATCGGGCTCATCCCAAACCGCTTCCATCAATTGATCGCGATTAAAAACTCGGCCAGGATGGCTCATGAAGACTTTGAGTAGCCCCAATTCGTAGCGAGACAGACCAAGATCACAACCGTCAAGAGTTGCCTTCATCCGCATCTCATCGACAGAAATCCGCCTGAAACCAACGCCATTTTTACACGATGCAACTTCCACTGCCACAGGAGTAGTTACACTGGCGGAAAATCTCCGCAAGACAGCCTTCACCCTCGCACTTAATTCTCTGGGACTAAACGGCTTAACCACATAGTCATCCGCCCCGATTTCCAACCCCACAACCCGGTCAATTTCGCTCTCACGAGCTGTCAGAAAAAGTATTGGAACGTTCGAAGTTCTCCGGATTTCGCGGCACACTTCAAATCCTAAAATGTCCGGCAATCCCACATCCAGCACGATAAGATCGGGTTTGCGTGATCTAAAACAGTCTAGCCCTTCTTTCCCGGACTCAGCCAGAATTACATCAAAACCCTCCTCTTTCAAAGCGTACTCAACTGTTTCCGCAATGGCTGGTTCATCATCGACGATAAGAATTAATGCCGACATGTTCGGTTAATTGCAACCTCCTCGACACCCTCTTTCCAAAAGAAACAAATTAATACTCGATATTGGCGGCCCCCCTTTACCACTAGAAATCGAGATAGACCTCAGCGCGACGATTTTCCGATCGTCCGTCCGGGTTGTCGGTTCCATCCTCCTTGAAGTTCGGCTTTCTCGGCTTGGTAGCACCGTATCCCTCTGTAATCACCTGCTCTGGGGCTGCGCCGCGTTCAATGATTCCCCGGCGAATGGCATCCGCTCGATTACTGCTCAATTGAACATTGTATTGATCGGTTCCCAAGGCATCAGCGTGCCCGGTAATCCGAATTCTGCGGTTGCGATCTGCTTTCAAGATGTTTGCCACAATCTTAAGCTGGCTGTCTGCACGGGAAGAAAGGCCGGAATCATCGAAGTCAAAATACACGACCAGTGACTCTCCACCAGCCGGATCCTCAACCAACGGGCTATAGGGCCCTTCCACCTCGCTGGCAATCGCGGCAATGACTTTCCCAAAGGTCAACCCCGCTACTTTCCAAGTACCAGTATTCTCCAATTCCACTGCAAATTCTGAGGAATGGGTGGGTGAGGACACCCTCGAAAGAACCCAGGAAACCGCATCGCGGGTGAAGGTAACCACCAGAGGACGATCCTCCCGCATGGTGAACTTCCCTTCCTCCAAAGCGATCATCAGTCCCGCAATCCGTTCATCTGTCACCTTTTCACTACAAAGTTTACGGGCAGAAACAAAGTCTTCTGATGTCACGGCGTTGGTAAATGCCTGCGCCACCGTAAGAGAATCAAATTTCGCTTCCTCATCAGCTTTTGGTCCATGGGTTGCCTTGACCACATCGGTTACTGTTGGCGGCAAACTGACCCCTGAGATCTTATACTGGTCATCTCCCACCTTGGCAATGTCCATGATCACAGATTGAGCCAGCGCTCCGCCCTCTTTAGTGGGCACAAAGTCCAGCATCCAGCGAACCGAGTCTCTGGTCTTGGCAACTTCCCAAAAAGGGCGATCTGGATTCAGCTTCAAATTGGGATCCTCAACAATCGCCTTTAACTTTTCTTTGATTTCTGCGGGAATGGCATCACCAGCCGCCGCCATAAATTCCTGGAAATCCTTTTTCACAGCCAAATTTGCCAAACCACCGACAACTGCATCCGGCGTATTTGTTCCCTCTTTAAATTGAGTCGCCATTGCCGGAGCCGTTGTAGTCGGAATGGTGGGTTTTACTTCTGGAGCCGGGGGAGTCCCCACAGATGTTGTTTTTTCCGTGGCATTTACCATGGGTTTGACCTCGACTGGCACCGGAGTAACGGGAGCAGATGCAACCTCCGAATCTGCTTTGGGTGTGACAGGAGAAGCTGGGGGCGGAGTTGATGGCGATAAATCGATATCACCCCCCTTTTCGACTGATGCAATTTCTCCAGAACCACCGCCCCCTTCCGTCTTATGACACTTAGTAAGAGTAAGTAGTGAGATAGTGACGCCGATCGCGACAATTCCAAAAAAAACCAGAAGTTTAGCCTTCATAAGTAAGAAATATCTCCAAGGTAGCAGAAGAGTTTATTTTACAAACTGATATTTTTCAGAGACTTATTTAATGAAAATTAACCAATTTGATGTCGATTTGGTAGCATTATCTAGGCCATTCCAAGGAATCACAACCAATCTCACCTTCGACATATTCCGATCTCAAAACAGAATTTCACTGTCAAAGCCAATCCTGTTAATTTTTTTGTCGTAATTTCCAGATTATTTTCTAGAGTGCCCATCGTTGGAATCAGCTAATGGGCTTACCCACAGCAAAGTTCCATTTTAAAGACTAACTACTACTACTGTGAATATTAAGGACCCAACCAATCTGTTTTGGGCTCGAACTTTTGTTGCCCTCCCAATTGTGGGAAATGGCACTCTTTTCGGGCAGGAAGCCGTTACCGCCGCCTCTCTACAGGCAGTGGGAGCCAAAGGTGATGCCGCGTGGATGATGACATCAACCGCGCTGGTTCTCTTTATGACCATACCAGGCCTGGCCCTTTTCTATGCCGGTCTGGTTCATAAAAGGAACGTGCTCAGTGTTTTGATGCACTGTTTTACTCTCACCTGCGTACTTAGCCTAGTCTGGTTGTTACTCGGGTACTCCCTGGCGGTCGGTAAGTCTGGGGGCTTGATCGGCGGCTTCGAAAACATAATGCACCAAGGTGTCACCGATGTTTTGCCATCAGCCTTTCAGATGACATTTTTCATCATTACCCCGGCACTCATCGTGGGGACTTTTGTGGAACGAATCAAGTTCTCGGCCATGTTGCTGTTCTCGGTCCTTTGGGCACTTTTGGTTTACGCTCCCGTCTGCCACATTACCTGGTTTGGTGGCTTTTTTCAGAAATGGGGCGTCATCGACCTGGCTGGAGGGATCGTGGTCCATATCACAGCCGGGGTGGCCGCTCTGGTCGCATGTATCATGGTGGGAAAACGACATCATGCCTCACCTCCACACAACCTGCCGATGACGATTATCGGCACATCCATGCTCTGGGTGGGGTGGTTCGGCTTTAATGCGGGCTCCCAGGGAGGAGCAACTCCGGCGGCGGCAATGACCCTGTTTGTGACTCATATCTCAGCCGCCACCGCAGCCACCACCTGGATGATTATCGAGTGGTATACCCTTAAAAAACCGAGCGTTCTCGGCATTGCCACCGGTGCCATTGCCGGGCTGGCGGCAATCACGCCTGCATCAGGTGTTTCCGGGCCGATGGGCGCTTTGATCATTGGGTTTACTTCGGGAGCGGTCTGCTGGTGGGCTTCAGTAAGGCTGAAAAGGAAACTTGGCTATGACGACTCACTTGATGTGGTCGGCGTACACGGCGTTGGAGGCCTGATTGGTACAATCCTAGCCGCCATTGTTGGCATCAAGGCCCTCGGTGGCTCGGGCGATTTCGCCCTTGGTCATCAACTTAAACTCCAGATTGGTGCCTCTCTGATTACCGCCGTTTACACCGGCGTAGTCACGATCATCATCCTCATGGTGGTCCGGGCCATTTGCAAAGGACTCCGCGTCTCCAAAGACGATGAACGAATGGGTCTGGACCAGGCCTCTCATGGCGAGGCGGGTTACACCGACTAACTACTTCGACACTCTCACGCATCTGGTGGTGTCATTTCACCACCAGATATCATTTTTTACGACTGACAGCAAGGATTCCTCCAAAGTTCAACCCCTGGTCGCTGTGGCCAAACTCTGGTGCATGAAAATGCGAAATGGCTCCGTCCAAATACAAGGCTTCCGGGCATTCGAAATGCTCCAGAAAGAACCGCGCAAACTCATGGAACGTAACGGGTTGGTCAGAGATCGCAAAAACCAGCTTTTTTTTGCCCGTGATTCCAACACCACTACGAATAAACCGGCTGGTCGATTGCGGATTAAAGGCGGGATGAATCTTGGACGCAATCACCAGCATCGGCCCAGATTGAGTGGCTAATTTTAAGGTTCCCGAAGTGTTTTTTTGAAATTTTGTGGTTTCCACGATTCCCGGAGTGTTGTCCTTGGTAACGAAAAAGACTCCGTTTGGCATCAGATAAAAATTTCCCCGCAAGTCCGTTCTCAAATCGAGAGGACGCAATTCCTTACCATTTTCAACGTGCAACCCAACGGGCTGCCTTTCAGGATCAAACATTCCGGCATTGGTGGCAAAAATTAGATGTCTGCCTTGTCTTTCAAGGGCGTTTTTTACTTCATCAAAACTTCCGTGATTCTTTTGGCTTGAATCTTTCCAGAACAATTCCAAGTCGGCGTGTTCGAGATTCAATTCGATCACAAAATACGTTTGGCCAGCAAATTGACGCGCCGTTTTATCACCGCCCAAGACCAAAACGGAACAACCGAGAGCAGCAACCAGAGCCAGCAGGGATAAAGACAACCATTTTCGACTCATACTCATTCTAAACAATCGCAATTTCCCGAAACACCTTGAAAAAATCCGGAAAAGTCTTTGCCACACAACCTGGATCGTTAATTGTAACTGGCACTCCAGCCAGGCTCACCAATGAGAAACACATCGCGATCCGGTGATCATCGTAGGTGTCAATCTCCGCATCGGGAATGAGACGTTCGGGCGGCGTAATTGACAGGTAATCAGGCCCTTCAATCACCGTGGCACCCACTTTCCGCAGTTCGTTGGCCATCGCGAAGAGGCGGTCGGTTTCCTTCACTCTCCAGCTTGCGATGTTACTCAATGTGGAGGTCCCTTCTGCAAACAATGCCATAACAGCAAGAGTCATCGCGGCATCGGGAATCAGATTACAATCCAAATTGATCGCTTTAATCGGTCCCTTTTTAATGGCTTTAAGATGGTTATCCCCATAAATAATCTCCCCACCCATGCGCCGGGCTGCTTCAGCAAACTGGATGTCACCCTGGATGCTGTTGCGACCGATCCCGTGAATCGTGACATCACCGCCAAGAATTCCCGCCGCGATAAAATAGGACGCACTGGAGGCATCGCCCTCCACGGGGATGGTCGTTGGACTGAGGTAGCTCGCCCCTTCGGGAATTACAAATCGCTGCCAGCCTTCACGAGCCACTTTCACCCCAAAACGCTCCATCAAATTCAAGGTAATTTCGATGTAGGGTTTGGAAATCAGCTCTCCCACCACTTCGATGGTGGCGGCCTGACTAATCAGGGGCAGAGCCATCAGCAATGCCGTTAGAAACTGGCTGGAAACGTCTCCCCGGATCTGAATCACCCGGCTCACATCGATCTCCGCCGGGAAAATCTCCAGCGGCGGAAAACCCTCGTTTGTCAGGTAGTTGATTTGCGCGCCGACCTGCCGCAGAGCATCGACCAGATCCCCGATGGGGCGTTCGTGCATCCGGGGCACCCCGGACAGTCGATAGTGACCACCAGAAAAAGCCAGAGCAGCAGTCAGAGGTCGGAAGGCCGTGCCCGCATTCCCGAGGAAATACTCAGCTTCCTTCTCCGGCAACTTACCACCGCATCCAGTGACTTTCCAGGCTTTGTCATTCACCTGTTTCACCGCTATCCCCGACTTGGTCAGGGCCTCCAACATCCGAGCGGTATCATCACTTGCGAGGAGATCCAAAATTTCCGTTTCCCCGTGGGCCAGCGCTGCGAGTAACAAGGTTCGATTCGAAATACTCTTTGAGCCTGGCAGGGTGATAGCTCCACGTGCCAGACTGACTGCGGGAAGATGGAGTTGTTCCATATTGAGTCTCCTAAACCAGTCCCTCCATTTCGCCAGTGCTGGTGGCAAATCTTTCAAACTCCAGCCCCATGCGATGCAGGGTGCTCAGATACAAATTGGGAAGTGGGTAATTATTGTTCCGATCAAAAGCTAGGTGACGGCCATGTTTGAAGCCACCACCCGCAAAAAGAACCGGCATGTTGCGGTTATCGTGGCTGGAGGCATTTCCCAGGTTGGAGGTCAGGATTACCATGGTTTCATCCAGCAAAGTCTGATCCTTTTGCCCGCTGGCCTTCATTTTTCTCAGGAAAGCGCCCCATTCATCGATCAAGGCCTGCTCAATCATCGTCAATTGCTCAATTTTCTCTTCATCCAGCCCGTGGTGACTCAGGGTGTGGTAACCCTGATCTATACCCTCAACCCCTTTGAATCTGCCGTTCCCAGGAAGATGCAGCGTCACGAAGCGAGTTGAATCCGTCTCCAGGGCGAGGTAGATGACATCCAGCATCGCCCGCTCGTAAGAGGCCAGATTATCCGTATCCGCCTTGGGTGACTCAGCGTTGACCTTTGGCTTGGGACGGTTTACCCAGTCCTGTTCTCCTTTGAGGCGTTTCTCCAAATCATGGATGCTGGCGAACCAGGCATCGAGTTTGGTGCGATCACCCGGCCCCAGTTCGCTCTGGAGCGCTTTGGCTTCGCTCCCGATGACATCCATCACATTACGGCCGTTTCGAATAGTTTCCGCCTGGTTTCCCTGTTCACTTTTCGAATCGGGTCGAAAAAGCTGGTCGAAAACCTTGCCTGGGTTAGTCTCTGCCGGGATCATCGCTCCATTTTCAGTGTAGGCGGGACTACTGGCTGATCCGGCATTAAGCGTCAACGAGGGAAAGCGGGTTTCATGGCCAAAATGCATGGCCATGAGTTGATCGAGCGAGATGGTATTTCTCGAGGTTGCTCCCCGTGCATTGGGACAGGCTGAGAAAATGCTGCCCTCGGCGGTATGGCCGCCAGTCACCCCAGGGTGGGAGGCTCCCGACACCACCGTAAAATTCTCCCGCAAATCTTGGACCGTTTTTAAGTATGGAGAGGGTCTGTAGGTGGTTCCGCTACCTTCGGGAATCCAGTTAGGGCCGTGTAAACCAAGAGCCAGGCTAATGCCGACGAACCGCTTTGCTTTGGTCGGTTCGCTGGCGGCAAAGGCAGGCACCATCGCATCGAGAAACGGCAGTCCCAGTGACACCCCTGCTCCTTTAAGCAAAGTCCGCCGATCCAGCGCTTTTTGGAAATTAAAATAAACATTCTTTTTCATCACTGATTTTTACTTGGTTCGAAATGGTTCACTGGCGACGATTTGCTGCAAAATCGACCTCATCCCGTAATCTTTTTCCGCACTACCTTTGACAATTTTGTGAAGAGCCTCCCGATCACTGAAAGCAGGCGGCGAGCCAGTTGCATAAGTTAGCACCTGTTTGGCAAAGGCTTCCACCAGCAAATCAGGCTTTTTCAGATATATCTCTTTCCAGGACTGAATATCTTGAAAGGCCTCACCAGTCGGCGTCGTGCCGGATGGATCAACTTTGGCGGAATCCTTTTGAGTTCCATAACGCTTCCTCCAATTGCCTACCGGATCAAAGCTCTCCAACGCAAAACCCGCCGGGTCGATCTTGTTGTGGCAGGCAGCACAGGACTCGTTGTTGCGATGTTTATCGAGCTGATCACGAATACTTACCGCTCCCCGAATATCCGGCTCAACTGCCGGGATTCCTGGTGGTGGTGGTGGAATTTCGATCCCCAGAATCCGCTCGCCAACAAAAACTCCCCGCACGATTGGCGAGGTGGAGGTTCCGTCAGCCGTGACCTTCAGAATCGCTCCCTGGGTCACCAGCCCCCCTCTCGGGTCGCCGTTTAGACTCACTTTTTGCAGCCCGCCCCCCGGTTTCAAAACCACTTCCTCCAACCCGTAAAACCTCGCCAGCCTTTCATTGAGCATCGCAAAGTCAGATTGGATCAGGTTCGTTACCGGCTGGTTGCCCTGGATCAGCTCAGAGAAAAAACTGCGCGTTTCCGCCAGCATCGATTCCTGCACCACCGTGTCAAAGGTCTTAAAACGCTTCACATCTGGAGTTGTAAAATTGATTTGATTAAGCTTTAACCACTGATCTGTAAAGCTTTCGACAAACCGCGCCGATTTCGGTTCATCCAGCATCCGAAACAATTGATTTTGCACCACTTGATCCTGCAATTCGCCTTTATCAGCGAGAACTCGTAACGTGTCATCCGGCATCGAGTTCCACAACATGTAACTAAGTCGCGAAGCCAAAGCATGTTGATCGAGCAACCCAGGGGTTTCGTGGAAAATCAAAAACCGGGGTGAGCAGAGGATCGCCCGGTAAGCAGTGGATAGAGCTTTCGGAATGGTCCCGTTTGCTTCTTTCAAACTGTTAAGCGCCAAATCCACATAGGGTTGGGCAATCTCATCCGTGATCGGACGGCGAAAGGCACGGTTGGCAAAATACCGCACCGCCTCAATCACCAGCTTCGGGCTATCTTCCGGCGTCGCCGTTTCGACCTGTTTTTTGACAATCTTACCGAGGAGCGCCTTTCGCACCTCCTGATTGGTGCCTTGCGGATAAATCCGGGTAAGCTCAATGCTGCTCAGGGCAATCCCGGGAACCCCGTCTTTTAAAAGGTCGGATCCCTTGTAGTCTATGGTCCCACCCTTGGTGGAGAGTTTGGGGCGAGGGATGGAACTGTCGTTAGGCCTCATTTC
>JBGSJM010000344.1:0-2681 GCA_041742015.1 Verrucomicrobiales bacterium
ATCAGTTGTCGTCGGGTCAAATTCTTTCAAAAAGTAGGTCGCTGCATTGGGGCCGGTTTGATTTTGCGAAAGTGGCCAGTCGTGAACCAGCGAAGGCATGCCCTGCCGGGCCGCGGTCTGCCAGATAGGCTCGGCCTGCAAAAGGGAGGCATCGGTGGGTCTTTCCACGATGGTGCCATTCACCCGGAAAACATCACTCGGAATCCCGTGCCCGGAGGCAGTGGTTCCTGTGGCCATGGTGGTGTGGCCGTGATAGGTCACACAGGGAAAGTTGGGTCGCATCTTGGCGGTGGAGGCCCCCTCATCGGCGATTTTCTTCATAAAAGCGGCGGCGGCCTGTTCGATGTAGTCTCCGCGAAAACCCGGGATGTTGATCCACACCACTGTGTTGTCACCTCCGCCGCCCACGGCTGCACCAGCCATACCAGAAGCCCGGAGATCACCGAGCCCCTCATCCATCATTTCAATATCCTCCGACCTGGTTTTGGTTCTTTCCTTAAATTTACCGAGCACGTCATCCATGGATCGGTCTCCCGCCATGACCACCCGCTTGTAGGAGACTCCAGCGCTTCCAGTCCAGATAAAACCAAGGGTGACCGCGAAAATAAGTACGGAAACAAGGGTAAATACGCCAAAATAAACTGACTTCATGACTCGATAGGTAGTGCTTGAATAAGAGAATAGACAATTCAGAGAGATTTCGCAAGCTTAATGAGTTCTTTACCCACTGGCCCGGAGACAGGCGGCAAAAGCCCCATCAAAACCATCGCGCCAGGGCAGGGACTCGCGGATTTCTTCGATTTTTAGTCCGCTGGCTGCGATGAGTTGGCGGTTTTCCAGGGGATCAATTGAGCAGGTGCTGTAGATGATCCGTCCGCCGGGTTTGAGTTGTCGAAAGGCGTTTTTCAGGATTTTCATCTGCAAGCCGGCGACCTGGGCGAAATCTCCAGGTTGAAGACGCCATCGCACATCGACCCGCCGCCGCATCACTCCGGTGTTGGAGCAGGGGACGTCGAGGAGGATGGCGTCGAATTTTGGCAAATCCTTGAGTTGTTGACTATTGGGCCTGATCCAGTCGATTTCGCGAACGTCCACATTTCCGATCTTGAGCCGGGCGAAGTTTTCCTGCATTTGCCGAATCCGGGAGGGATTGGAATCGGTTGCAAAAATGGTGGTGGTTTCTGGGACCATGGTGGCGAGGATGGCGGTTTTTCCTCCCGGAGCAGCACAGGCATCGAGTATGGCCTCGCCGGGCTGCGGTGCGAGCAGCCCGCAGGCGAGTGAGGTGCTGGGATCCTGGATGTAAATGGTTCCCGACTCGATCCACTCCCCCGGGAGCGGACCGGAGGGCAGCTTTACAAAGTCAGGAAAACCCGCCACTGGCTCGGGTCGGGGCTCGGATGGTTCCAGACTGTACCCTGTTGAATCATCGACTGTACCCTGTTGGGTCGGGGACTGTACCCTGTTTAATCGGTCTTGGTAGGCAGCTTGGTTGTGTATCCGGGCATAAACCGGGGGCGGCTGATTGTTCCACTGGCACATGGCGACAGCGGCTTCCGCACCGTGATCGGTGGTCCAGCGATCAATGAGAAACTGCGGATGGGAATACTGATCGTCGAGCGGCCAGGTTTCTGTCTTTTTCAAGAGATCCTCCCGCTGGCGGATCGCATTTCGTAGGATGGCATTGACCAGTCCCCGTTCGTGTTTGTGGGCCAAGTCCACGGTTTCGTTGACGGCGGCATAGTCGGCGATGTTGGTTTTGAAAATCTGGTAAAGACCGAGGCGGAGGATGCACAGGGCGGAGAGTTTTAGTGAGCCATCCTTGCGCAGTTCGTTGATGATTTGGTCTAGGAAATAAAGATGGCGCAGGATGCCAAAAAGCAGTTCTTTGGCGAGACCCCGGTCGATCGGCTTTAACTGGTAGGCATCAGCAAAACGCTCCAGCAAATCCTGGGCGTATCCGGAAGTATTTTCCCACTCCATGAGACATTCGAGAACACAGCCCCGGGCGGAGCCTTTTTTGTAGATTGGTTTTTGACTCATTGGGCCGGTATGTGCATGGTGGTGGTTACATCGCAGCCTCGAATCTGGCAAGAGTGAATCGATTAGTTTCGAAATGCCATTCGATTTTGGTGTGATAACATGGAGGCACAACTATGAAAACATCGTTTGAAGAAAGAATCGCAAGACAAAAGGCGGACATGGCAGCGAGCGACCAGCGGAATCGCTGGCTTCTCATCGCCATCGTGGTGGGATTTGCGGTTGTTGCCTTATTTTTCGCCCTGAAAAGACGAGTGGCAAGCGGACCGATCGACGTCAACCGAGCTACGGCAGCGGAATTGGAACGGATCCCCGGAGTGGGGCCCGCCATGGCCAAAGACATCGTAAAAGGGCGCCCCTACCAGACTGCGGAGGATTTGTTGAAAGTAAAAGGCATCGGGCCAAAGACACTGGAGAAAATGAGGTCCATGCTTTTGCTGCCTGCGGGGGATGCTGGAGGGAAAATCCCTTTACCTCAAGCGAATTGAAATTTCCTAGAATATTACAACTCCATGAAAGCAACGGTCCATCTCCCCGCCATTTTGTTCTTACTCTTCTCCTGCCATGCCTCGGCGGATGAGACCGTCGTGGCGAACATGCGCGCGCTGTTTTCGAAGGCGGATGCAGATAAAAACGGCACG
>JBGSJM010000345.1:0-22287 GCA_041742015.1 Verrucomicrobiales bacterium
TCCACCAGAGTGGTGAGCTGGTTGAGCGGGTTAAACCCATAATCCGTCACCGTGGTGGCTCCCCCGGAGATCGCTTTGGTCCGCCTGGTCTTGTTGTAGGCGGCATCATACTCGTAGCTGGTCAGCACGGCAGGGGCACCCGCCACCATCTCATTTTCGGTGAGCAGGCGATTGGCCCGGTCATAAGTCATCTGCACCTGGCGGTTGGGCAGGTTTCCGCTGTGGTAGGTCTCCACCAAAGCGGTCAGGTTACCGGCTGGATCATGGGTGAACCCAAAATCCAGCATGGCGGTGTAATCCGCATCCTGGACGACACGCCGGACCTGGCGGCCCGCTGCGTTGAAGGTGGACTCCACCTTCTGGCCATTGGGGAGAATCTGGGCGACCCCATTTCCGGATAGATCGTAAGGTGTCGCCAAAGTGGCAAGGCCGAATCCGGCGGTTCCCCAAAACCACAGCTTATTGATATTCGACTTTTGTAGCTCTCTATTTCGGCAGTGGTCGTGGATCCCGACCGGCAACATCGTATTGTCCGGCGTTTTTCCAGGCCAGCACACCCTCGGTGGCGGCCATCCATTCCGCAAAGTGATGACTTGCCTTATGGGCGGCAAACGCCGCTGCATCGGTGTATAGTTCGTAAATGGCGAACTGATTCGGCTCGCTGACGTGACGTGACCACTCCCACTTGAGACAGTCTTTCTCCGTCCGGGAGTGCCGGGCATTGGCTTCCAGGGCGGCCACCAAATCATCCACCCGCTCGGGATGGGCTTCCAGGGTTACAACGACAGCAAACATAGTGATTTTTTTTGAGTTATGCCCTGGTAGAGGAATTTGCAAGAAATTCCGCCTGGGTTTGTTGTTCCCGGCATTCTGATGAGCAAAAAGAGCCCTCTTTTTCCAGGCAATCTCTGCAGATGAAAATCTGGCGGTTGCAACATGGCCAGCCGCAGTTGGTGTATTCCGGCACGATCACGTTGCAGAAACGACAGGATGAAATGACTTTCCGGGTTTCGGTGAAGTTGGTTTCCACACAGACCCGCTTGTCGAACACATAACAGAGCCCTTCAAAATCCCGCCCTTTGATTTCGGGATCCTTGCCATAGGAAATGATGCCGCCTTCCAGTTGATATACCTCTTCGCAGCCAACTTTTCTGAGATAGCCGGAGAGTTTTTCGCAGCGAATGCCCCCGGTGCAATAGGTGAGGATCTTTTTGTCTTTAATCTCGCGCCCGTGTTCCTCGAACCACTGCGGAAACTCCCGGAAATTTTTGATCTCCGGGACAATCGCATTTTTGAACCGACCCATATCCGCTTCATAGCGATTGCGACCATCGATGATTACGACATCCTTCTCCTGCATGGCTTCGTAAAACTCTTTCGGGGAGAGGTGTTTACCAGTGAGTTCGCGAGGGTCGATATCCTCCTCCTCGGACAGGCCGAGAGTCACGATTTCCTTGCGGACTTTGATCGATAATTTCGGGAAAAGATGTTCCTCACAGGGATCGATTTTGAACTGGATCGACGTTGTTTGGGGATCAGCCCGGAGCGCCTCCATGTATTTTTGGGTGCCCTCGATGCTTCCGGAAACGGTTCCGTTGATCCCTTCTTTTCCGATAAGGATTCGCCCCTTGAGTTCCAGGGCTTCACAAAGCGCACGATGATCGATCATATACTGCTCCGGGTCCTCCACAGGAAAGTAGAGGTAGTAGAGCAGGACCTGCATGGCTTGAGATGACGTTATTTCTGACACAACGTCGGGACTCTAGCGGAAAAAATAAATTCCTCAAAGGCAAACCCCGGAGAAATTCAGTGACCACCTCCTGGCAGGGAGGTGGTCACTGGGGAGAGCGGGATTTTACGCTTCTGGAGCGGGGCGTTTCGGCTTGACTCCTTCGCCTTCGGGGCGTGGTCCCTTGCCCTTGCCTTGATCAGGGCCGCGTGGACCTTCACCCCGGCGGGACATCATTTTTTTGAGGTCTTCTTCAGATATTTTTCCGTCCTCACCGGCAATATGGCCAAAGGAGTTCTCGGCTCGTTCTTTGGCCATTTTCACCTGGAAAGCGATCCATTCCTCTTTGTTGACATCGCCGCTGGCATCAGAATCAATGTCGGCAAGTTTCGGAGGTTGAAAACCAGGGCCACCGGGTCCGCCGGGGCCTCCAGGTCCACCTGGACCAGGACCTTTCCCTTTGCCTTTTTCTTCCTCAGCGAATCCAATGCAAGCAGTCCCAATCACGACTGCCACGACTAATTTCAGTATTTGTTTGTTCATAGCAGAGTATCTAACTCCGGACAAACCTGCCGGTTTCGAAAAAGGCAGAGGATTTATGGAATCGATCATCGCCGGAGATAGCGTCCGAAAGACAGAATTGGTCCTGGCTTGAGCAAGGGGGAAGATGGAGTGATGGAAACCGCATCATTCTTATAGTCCATGACTCCACGCTTGAGATCTAATGGCGCTGGTAAATGGGAACGTCTCACCATCACCGCGATTGGCCCCCGCATTGCCGTGTCGGTGATTGCAAAACGGTGAACGAAATGGATGTCAAAGACTTGCCGCTTGCTGGCCACCTTTGCTTTGAGCGGGTCACCCCAATGCTGGCACCGATTTTCGGGCGCAGAAGCTTTTGAGGATTTCCAACGCAACCGAATGAGCAGCAGAGGGGCCCTTTGTTCAGGTTGGTTGGAAAGGACTAAAGTTTGGCAGCGAGAGTCTCGACGATGATGTGATTTTCCTCTTCACCTTTTTCGGTCGTGGCCCCGGCCTTTTGTTTTCGACCATGGCGGTCGATGATAATTGAATGCCCGTTGATTACGGTTTCTGGCGGGGCGAGGAGTCTGATGCGGTAAAGGTTTGGCGGACGCACACCCAGCGTGGCCGTGTCATACGTCGCGGTCACAGTCTGCCCTTCACATTCAAAGGTATAGGTCCGGTCGGTGGTATTGAGGTAGCGCAATTTGAGCGCGAGTATTTCCTCCGCCGCCAGGATGCTGTCTGCCATACGCTCGGCTTGCTTCTGGTCCCTGAGTTTATCTTTGTCCATGGGATGAGTAAAAATCGCCGCTTTGCCTGGGGTGATTAGGGTACGGAAGCATTTGATGACCCTTTCCACAAACCAAATTTTTGGCAAGCAGGCCAATCAGCGCAAAAATGCTCACGCCATGCGCCCTTCTTCCACATCCATGAGGTCGAAGAAGGTGACGATGTCTTCCCGGTGGGCCAGTCCGGCTTCGGCTCGTTGCTCGATGAGTCCCGGGGTGGCCGCATCCCGCCAGCCGCGCTTCATCATAAATCCGTTGAAAATCTCGATGTGCTCCGGGTCCGGGCGGCACCCGTTTTCGAAGCACCATTGGAGAATCTCCTCGTCCGAGCCACCCTGGAGCACGCGCGAGCGGAGAGCTTCGAAATCCACGCCGAGCAGGCAGCAGACGCGGTCGTCGAAGGTTCGCTTGCCGGCGATGAGTCCGAGGTGATAGCCCGGCGGAAGTTGCCCGCGAGCGTCGACACGAATCTTGTCAAGAATCCGGCCCAGGACCATAATGCCGCCGATGGTGTCGCGAGGTGAACGAAGTGGAAATGCCATGTGAAATGAGTAATCCACGGGAAAGCCGCCGTCAAACTGTGCAAGGCACCCGGCGAGCCCAAAGGTTTTCCGTTTACCAATTACTTTTTTGAACGATGATCGGGCATGGAATTGATCAATGCATCGGGCGCTCCGAAAGCCATCGGCCCCTACTCACACGCGGTGTCTGCCAACGGAATGATTTATTGTTCCGGGCAAATCCCGCTTCATCCGGAGACGATGAAGATCGTCGAGGGAGGTATCGAAGCTCAAACCCGCCAGGTTCTCGCCAACGTGCAGCAGGTTCTCGCGGAGGTCGGGGCGGCTCCTGCGGATGTGGTGAAAACCACGATTTTTCTGACCTCGATGGGGGATTTTCCGGTGGTAAATGGTATATATGCCGAGTTTTTCGGCGAGCACAAACCGGCTCGCTCCACTGTAGCGGTGGCCGGTCTGCCTCTCGGGGCGCTGGTTGAAATCGAGTGTCTGGTCGCCGGAAAATAGGGATAAAGATGGATCACATCGACACTCCCCCGCAGGAAGAAAAACTCCAGCAACGATTGGAAAAAATCCTCTTTTCCAAGGAGGCGATCTGTCAGCGTATCGTGGAGATGGGAGAAGCCATCACCCGGGATTACAGCGGGCAACCCCTCACCGTGGTCACCGTCCTCCAGGGTGGGGCCCTCTTCATGGCTGATTTGATCCGGGAAATTCACCTGCCGCTCAGGGCGGAGTCGATCACGGTTGCGTCTTACATCGGAACGGAGAGCTGCGGGGAGGTGACTTTTCTGCAAAATCAGCTCCCGAACCTGGATAATCGGCATGTCTTGCTGCTGGATGACATTCTCGACACGGGCAGAACTCTGACGGCGATCCAGCGCCGGTTTATGAAGGATTGTGCACCGCTATCCATCAAAATCGCAGTGCTGCTTTCCAAAAGTGTCACCCGCGCTGAAAACGTGGAGGCTGACTACGTTGGCTTTGAGGTTGGCAATGAATTTGTGGTCGGTTATGGGCTCGATTACAACGGGGAATATCGCAATCTCCCGCTTATCGGTGTTCTCAAGCCTGAATATATCATATGAGTATCCGGGTCCTGTTTTTTTCGGTGCTCCGGGACATCACCGGGCAGGATGAAATCACTCTCCCTGTCCCGGGGGAGGGACTCCCGGTCGGGCAACTGCTCGACCAACTCTACCAGAGTTATCCGGGGATGAGTGACTGGGACGAGAAACTGCTTATCGCGGTGAATTGCGAATATGCCAGCCGCGATCACACCGTAAAATCGGGTGATGAAGTGGCCATCATGCCGCCGGTGCAGGGCGGTTAACAAATCGCCTCTTTTACGAATTTACTTTTTATGGGAATTTCAGCAGAATCTCACCCAGGCAAAATGGAACAGTGGTATTACACAGATCTGTGGAACAGGCAATACGGACCGGTGGCGGATTCCGTCCTGTTGCAGGCCAACACCGCTGGCACCATCAATGCCGGGACCCCAGTCTGGAGAACAGGCCTGGAGCAATGGGTTCCTTTTCACACGGTGGCCCCGGAGATTTTTGAAAAAGAGGCCAATGGCAATCCCCCAGAACTCGGGATCTGTGCCCATTCCAGCCGGGTTTGCCTTCGCCAAGAGATGCTCCCCTATGGCACCGCCTTGATCGGAGTGGACGCGCGGCAGGATTTTGTCCAGTCTCTCATGGAAACCGGGCGGACGATGATTTCTGATTTGTCAGGGAAAGCCGGTAAATATGTAGGTTTCTGGTGGCGATTTCTCGCGGTGATGCTCGATGAAATGATCAAATACACCGTGATGGGGGGGCTTGCCGTGCTCTTAATTATGATCGGAGCCTTCTCTTCCGTAGCCCTTCAGATCGGCGACGTAAATGATACTGCCACTGGTTTTCTGGTCGTGGGTTTGATGATCGCGATCTACGGATCAGGTGCCATCTATGAAATCTGGATGGTGGGGAAATTTCAGGCCACCGTCGGCAAAATGGCGATTGGAGCCATCGTCGTCCAGGCCGATGACAGCCGCGTCTCCTACAAACGCTCCCTGGCCCGCTGGGCCGCCAAAGTGCCGATTTTTCTGGAGGGCGTAAAGTTAATTCCCTATTTCTCCTTTGTCCTGATGCTGGGGATGGCTTTTGGGAGTATCAAAGCCAATAACACTGCCATGATCATCGCCTCCTTTTTTCTGGCTTTTGTCCTCCCCCTGATTGTGACTGCCATTTTTTCATCCGCCTTTTGGATGGCCGGGCTGGACGAGCAAAAACGGGCTCTGCATGATCGCATCGCCTCGACCCGGGTGATCTTTAAGAGAAAATAGGGTAAATGCATCAAACCAATCCAGCGCGACCCATGACAGACCCTACAAAACCGGTTCTCCCGCCCCCGATTCTTCGAGATGCATCTGCCAATCGCCACGAAGCAGCTTTGACCTGTCCCAATTGCCGGATGGAAACCAAGGTTGTCGTCACCGGTGCAGAGGCGAGTTTCAAATGCTCTTTCTGCCATGTGCCGGTCACTGCGCGGATTTTCCCGCGCCTCACCATTGAGCCCCCGGCAGATCCGCTCACGAGTGCGGCTGGTGGTGGAGAAGCCACCTGCCAGTTTTACCCCGGTCTAAAAGCCGAGGTGATTTGCGATGAGTGTGGCTGCTTCATGTCCCAAAAAGCCAGCATCACCTGGGGAGAAAAAATCCTGTGTATGCCCTGTCTCCACACTCTACGGGAGACCAAGGCCGACACCAACTACCGGGCCAGTCTGAAAATCTGGGATAATCGGGCTCTGGCCCTGCTCGCCTTCCTGCCCTTCACCCTGTTCACCGCTCCGATTGCCCTGTTTGTGCTCTTCCGCTACCGGAATGAACCGCGCGGCTGGATCCCACGCAGTTCCTTCCGCTGGTGGCTGGCTTTATTTTTGACTGGCGTTATTCTGCTCGGCTGGATCACGCTAATTGCGATCTGGATCACCCTGATGGCCCGGGAGGCCACCGACTAATGGAGATATGGACAACTTTTAACTATCAACCCACTTGCAGATTTACGGCATAGGCATTGACATTGTTGACACGAAGCGGATCGAGGAATCGCTCAGCCAGGGTGGGGATCGGTTGATCGATCGGATTTTCACCCGGAAAGAGCGCACCTACTGCGCGAAAATGCGCAACCCCGCACCCCATTACGCCGCCCGCTTCGCTGCGAAGGAGGCGATAGCCAAAGCTTTCGGCACCGGGATTGGCGAAAAATTAAACTGGACGGACATGGAAATTCTCCGCGATTCCCTCGGGAAACCGTACGTCGTCCTCACCGGGGTTGGCAAGGCTTTTGCCGAGGAAAGGGGCATCACCCAGATCATGATCAGTCTCAGCCACTCGGATCAGCACGCAGCAGCCAATGCCGTGGCGATTTGTGATTGAACGAATTAAAAATGCTCAGAGGAAACGCCCTCCTGCAACAGCTCTTACCGACCCGGGTTTCTTTTATAGGTGTCAATTCTGAGCCAGCGCCGCGAGAAGCGGGGATGCAGGCTGTTTCTCCCGCAAACCTTCCAGAAGGACATCGATAAACAAAATCATGAAAACTCAACGGTTAACAGGGTACAATGAGTAATTCAACAGGGTACAATGCGAGACCTAACAGGGTAGGGTGGGATAAAAGAGGGTACGATCAGATTTTTTATGTTCAATTCATCCGTCATCCTGGCGCGGCGAATCAGCCCGAAATCTTGCGGGTGTAAAAATCCCCGGCCTGGAGCTTCTTGACCGCCTCGTGAACCCGATCTGGCTCGTGGTGCGGTTTTCCGGGAACAGCCCGCGAAGCGCTGTCGGGTGCATTTACATCTAGTTCTGCGAGGCGCTTGAGACAGTAGGGATCGGCGTATTCGGCACCTTTGCTGTAGAATTTCCGGGCGGCGTCTAGATCCCGGGTGACCCCGACTCCCAGTTCACACATGCGGGCCATTTCCCGGTAGGGGCGGCTGCTGCCGAGTTGGATGGCTTCCTGAAACGTCGCAAAGGCCTTTACCTCGCTCCGGGGTAGCCCCCAACCGAAAAGTTGGGCCACGGCATAGAGATATCCGGCGTCTCCGTCTCCGAATTGCCAGGCGCGGAGCAGGTAGGGGATCGCCAGGCTGACATTGCGAGAGGTCCCCAGGCCAAGGAACTTGGCCGCGCCGACTTCGAAAAGGGCCTCGGGGTCGTCGCTGCGCCGCGCCCACCGGTAAAGCCAGGAGAAGGCTGACTCCAGGTCGCCGGCTTGCTGGAACGCCAGCGCGATTTTCTGGTCAAAGGTTTGCGGTCTGGTGGAGATTTGGTTCAGCCAGTTTTCCATTTCCCGGGAAGATTGGTTCGGGTTGGCGGCGGTCATGGAGGCATACGCCTGTCGTAGTCCCTCCGCGGACTGGTTCTCAAGAGGCTTGAACCGCTTCAGCACTTCGGAAACAACCTTTTTATCTGGTTGTTCTGGCTTTGGTTTTAAGGATGCGGTTTTTCCAGGATTGCCAAACAGGGAGTTCCCGGGAAACAAGGAATCATATCCGCCAATCATTTCTTCAACAGGCAGGGTTAAATCAGCATCCGGGGAAGGCAGTGCCTCCATGGCGAGTGAAACGGGCAAGGCTAAGAGGTGCAATGGAATCTCGGGAGGTTCAAACCTGGCCCTTTCCAGCAAATCCGGGGCGATTTTCAGCGCGGGCTGCCGGATCTGCGTGATTCGGGTGGATTCGATCATGGCTGTTTCGACTGTTGCTGCGGAGGTACGATCTGGCATTTTCCATGCACCAAACTCGATGGAATTGTCGATCAATGCCAGGTCCGATCTGGCTGAATTTCCAATCATATCCAGAGCAGACAGATCTATTGTGGTCATAACTTTTGGGAAGTGAATCTGCCAGTTGCGAGAAAAAAGCGCCATTTCAAGAGGAATAAAAGGTGCCGTTTTTCTTGGTCGATACCTGTTCTCCTGTTCCGCCGGAAGCCGAAGTTCGGGTGTGAACTCCTGGGGAGCTTCAGGCTGGGGCCAGGCCACCCCTGCATCCTGGGCTCCAGTCATCGGGGCGGTTTTAATCGCAGCCAGCATGGGTTGGCGCTGAGTTGCTCCGCGATCAGCGGTCCCGATTTCTCGCTGCACCGTTTTCCGAACGTGGGAATTCATGGCAATAGCCAACCCAAGCACGGCAAAAACCACCGCGAAGAGCAGGGAAGACGAAGATTTCCTCCGGGGTTTCTCCTGCGTCTTTTCCTCTTCGGGAACCCGAGTATTTTCAGGGAAAAGCGAAAAAATGGGGGTGGGAGACAGACTGGCAGCCTTCTCTAGGGGCTGCACTGGGAACGCGGAAGAGAAATCCAGCTTTTCCAGTTCTGGGATGCCCTCAAAACGCCCTGCGGCCCCACGGTCGATGATCAGGGCCACCGAGAGCCTGGGTTCCGCCGCCAGGGCAAACAGCATCGACATACATTCAAGCCGCTCTTCGAGGGGTCTTTCCATCATGAGTTCGACCGACTCGACCATCAGCACGTGGTGGATGCTGCCATTTCCTTTTTCCGCCCCCAGATTCTCTCTCCAGATCAAAGGCCATTCCTGGACCGGTCTGTCTAGGAGTTGATTGAACAACTGGTCGTCGTCCCGAAGGGCCGCGATTGCTTCCGCCACGGCAAAACTCACTTCCCTTTCCGGTTCAGGGGTGAAGACGATACCCCGGTTTTTTCGACGATGATTTCGGAGAAAAGGAACCACGATTTCCTCCAGGCAACTCCCATCGAGAAGCAACACCAGAGGGACTTCCGTATCCCACAGCCAAAGATCCAGTTGGGACGGGAGATCCGCTGCAGCTAGGGGAAGTTTTACCGTTTCGTGCATCCGCTATCAAAAGGCCGATTTTTTTAAAATCAATGAAGAAGTGGTCCTTCAACTCCAATGCGCGGTTCAGGAATGGGGCCCTGAAAGCTCGATGGCGGTTTGTTCGATGCGAGCGACGATGTGGCCGAGCAACTGTTGGGCAACAGTCGGAGAATAGCTGCTCCGATCATAGTTCATCGTGAGACTTAACTGATCTCCGTAGGTGCAAAGCGCGCACGAAATTCCCGACCCGGTCCGCACGGGGGATGCAGGATCAACCGCTTCAACAATCAAATCGCCGGCCAGCAGCTTGCCGTCGCGGCGGTTCAGTGGAGTATCCTCAAGTATCCTGCCGAAGTTGCTCAAGACCGCCGTGGTCATGCACCTGTCGGTTTGAAACACCTTCTCCAAGCCACCCGCCAGTTTCCCGATGACGGTCATCGCGTGCGCATACCCCGCCGGTATCCTGAACGCCTTTAGAAACCTCGTTTCGTTGCGGATGCTGCCCAGCAGACGGGGAGCGCTCCAGCGGAAGATACCGCCGAAACGGCGAACGATGTTGACCATCCCGACGATGTTGGCGGCCGAGAGACGGTCGTGCTCGGGGCCGCGCAGGTCAAAGGGGATCATCAGGCGCAAGACCTGCCTCCGTTCCCCGCCGTGGTATTCGTTCCACGTCTGCATCGCCAGAAAAAAGTCGCGTATCATCAGGTCGTTGAGCGTTACCCCGTTTCGTCTCGCCCCAGCCAGCAAACAGTCGAACTGTGTTTTGGCAAACCGCCAGGGCAGAGGTTCGGGAACAAGGTGTTCGTCGGTCTCGGCATCAATGCCCTTGGTCTTTTCGGGGGCGCGCAGCGGAGTAGGTCGCACCAGAAAGAACGATGGAGGTCCGACAATGATGGCCAACCCGGCAACTAGTCCATGAAACAGACGCCTCCGCCAGCACGCGCCCAGCCGGTGCCTCTGGTGAAGCCCGTGGGGATCCAACGGGCGAAACGCCGGCCCGCTGCCCGCAGAGTCACGCAGCTGATGGTCGTAAGCGCACAACACGTCTTCGATGAACTGGCTCGTCGCAAGGCCGTCGCAGCAGGCATGGTGGAACTGGAATCGGATTTCGCCTCCGCTTTTGTCGCTGGTGCGGACCCAGACGCGCAGGCCGTTTTCTTCGCGCAAATCAATGCGAAAGCCGCAGGGAAATCGCATCGGCACGCCTTCGTCGGCGTAGTCAACCTTCGGGAACATGTTTGGCGACAAGCCCCAGGCAAGATTACGTTCGGTGTCGCCGGTGATGCGTGCGTGCAGAAGCGGATGTCGCCGCACCGCCGACTCCAAAGCGGCGCCAAAAGCCGGTTTGTCGTATCTGCCGGAGAACCGCACTCGAACGAAGATAGACATTGGGGAACTCGGACGGTCATCAGCCCACATGTAGCGTTCGAATGCGTTCAGCTTCAGCGGAAATAGCATTAGCAACTAAAATGCAGCTTCACCGTAAAGAAAGTGGAATTTCACAGAAATTCTCGTGTTTATTACGGCGGGAGGTGGGACAAATTCACGATTGAGAATCAAATCCTCACTTCCCGAAAATGTCCACACTCGGCCAGCGATCTCCCAGACCCTTGATCAGCTCTTCCACCGGTGGCTTCACTTTGGGCCAGTTGTGTGGCCGGATCCGGACGACCCGGCCCGGGCGGAAACCTTCCAGCACGAGCGGAACCTCAAATTGGATCTGGATCTCGCTGCTGCCAAATTCCGGCTCTCCGGCTGACTTTGCCACCTCAATGATTTTACCATCCATGCCATCGTGATCCGGCCACCAGGTGCGCAGAGTGTCTTCGGATGCCGCCATTTGCGCCCCCACGTTTGGCTTAAAATCAGCGTAGAGCGTTTCATCCATGCCGCCAAACAAGGTCGCCGTTATCGTGGCTTTCCCGAATTTCCCATGGCTGACCGCATCGACCCAGGCTGGCATCCAGCGCAGGCGGATGTAGCGGTTGTGGCGCTGCCGCTGCCGTTCGGAAGCGACCTTGAGGGCCGTTTCATCAAGCCAGAGATCCGCCGCGTGAAATTGCTGATACAAATATCGGGGGTGCCAGGTCAGGCTGAGCTGAACTGGCAGATCCTCAAATTTCTTCTGCCCCGTAGCCGGCCAGATGCCTTCGGCAAACAGTTCATCCAGCCCGAGGAGTTCGCGCCCGCGCCAGATCCGGGTGGAGCTGTCGATTGTTACTTTGTGCTCACCGCCGAGCCCTTCGCCCCCTTCCTTCTTGTCCAGGCTGACGACCAGGTGCCCCTCACCATCTTTGATTTCGAGTTCGTTTAGCTTCCAGGCTTTGCCTTCCCGCAGGCAGAGACTGGGATCGTCTTCCAGCAGGATGGCATGGTTCTCGGGAGGCTGGGTTATGTGTTTTCCGTCAGCCGACGGGACCGCCGAAGTCGCCGGATTCGGTGGGAGATAAAAGCGACCATACAAAACCGTGCCGATGGGAATGTCACCCAGCTCTGCGGGTGCGCCCCGGAAACGGATCATGCCGTATGGCAGCATCGCGAAGTGGTGCAGTCTGCCTTCTCCAAAATGGCCGTCCACATTCAGGCGCAAACTTCCGCGCCGGTTTACGTGATCGACAAAGACCAGTTCCCCGCGATACGATTTTGCCTCGCCAATCGGCGGAAACTTTCCCGACTCGGGACGAAACGGAGTTTCGTCCGCCCGAGCGAGCCAGGAGAAAAACAGCAGGAATATCCCCGGCAAAAATCGAATCACAGGAAACACAGTATAATTTGGAACAGACAACATGAAAACCTGGATGGCCACTACCATTTCATCATTGGGCAGTCAAGATACGGTGAACGCCTTCGACGCAAAATGCCAAAGGAAATCAACCAAGATTGACCTGACGAACTTATAAGGGAATGTTTTGGCATGCGCGGTTTGGCTAACCATCACTTCTTTCTTGATACCTAGGTTCGGTTGCGATGAAAATCTTTGTCTTCTTATCAGTATTTTGGTTTCTCCCCGCCTCCGTCCACCCGGCTTCACCCGAGGCCGAAGCCGCCCGGCGCATCCTCGATACCTGGCATGCGGAAAACCCCGAGCCCGGTGAGCGAAAGCTGCACATTGTCGCCTGGCGTTCGCAGGATCGGGGCTTCGCCAAGGATCATCGCGAGCGACTCCAGCGCATCCTCGATCACATCCAGAAATTTTATGCGGCGGAGATGGAGCGCCACGGTTTTGGCCCGCGATCAATCCGTCTTGATCGCGATAACGAGGGTCGGCTTGTCGTCCACGAGGTCACTGGTGCCGGAAACCATGCTGATTACGGAAAACCCGACGGGCGAAAGATCCGCAGCGAATGCCTCCCGGTGCTGCGGGCAGCCGGAATTGATGCAGAGCGGGAGACGATCCTGATTTTTACCAATCTCGTGGAGTGGGATGCCGAAAAGCTGACCTTCCAGCACAAAAGCCCCTACTACGCAGGCGGGACTCAGCGCTCAGGTACCGCCTGGCAGCTCGACTCGGCGGAGCTGGACACCAGCAATCTTCCTTTAAAAACACCTCTTGTCCAAGATGGCGAATACGATCGCATCAGCCTCGGCAAACACAATTCCATCTTTATCGGCGGCATCGCCCATGAGCTGGGCCACGCCCTCGGACTGCCACACTGCACGGTGCGAGCGGGAGAATCGAGCGAGGGCCGCACCGCCCTGATGGGCTCGGGAAACCGCACCTATTTTGAGGAAGTGCGCGGCGATGGACCGGGGTCTTTTCTCACCCTGGCCCATGCCTTGCGCCTCGCTTCCCATCCCCAATTCAGCGGATCGGTCAAGGGCATGAACCTCCCCGCCCGCGCCACGCTTGCGGACCGGAAAGTCGAGCACGCGGGAGATGGCAAAAGTTTCCGCTTCAGCGCCCGCGTCGAGTGCCCGATCCCGGTTTATGCGATGATTGCTTATCTCGATCCCGAGGGCGGCGGCGATTACAATGCCCGCACCGTCGTGGCGATCCCCAATGGACAAGGACAATTCACCCTGGTTTGCGGAACTGATGCCCTCGTCCCCGGAAAATCTGGCGAACTGCGAGTTGTCGCCTGTCTCGCCAACGGTGCAACCTCGACCGAACGGCATGAATATCGGGTCGGCGGCGACGCGAGGGTTGATTTGGAAACGATGGCTGTTTCTTTTTCCTTCGCTCCATTTCTCGATGCCGTGGAAACCAAAGACGATAAAAAAGCGGAGTCCCTGTTACTACAGTGGCCGGAGGACAGCCGCGAACGCCGCATCGCACGCTCGATCCTTTTGGGCCGTCGGAACGCAGCGCGAGTCTCTCTCGCCGCCAAAGAAGTGCCCGCTGAAGTCAAATCGATCCCGCTCTCGCGGATCACTCCCCAGGAAGCCTCGGTCGGGTGGGGGAACCCGGCTTACGATCACCTGCCGCGTCGCGATGCCATCCTTCTCGGTGGCGGACGCCTCTACGAGACCGGGATCTATGCCCATGCCGATTCCAAACACCGCTATGATCTCTCAGGTGCCGGGTGGAAAGAAGTCAGCGGTTCCTGTGGACTCGCCCCTGGCGGCGGCTCGGTTGTTTTTGCCATCTTCGCGGATGGCACCGAAGTTTTCCGATCCCGAAAACTGGAGGGCACCGCCGTGGAAACGTTTAAGCTCGATGTCTCAAAAACCCATCTCCTCGAACTGCGCACCGAGGATGCCAAAGATGGCAAAACTGGCGATTGGGGCATTTGGTTCGCTCCCGAGTTAAGACGATGAAAAGTCAGTTGATGGTTGATAATTGATGAAGAAAGCTGCGGGCTGCTGCGGCGAAACCCGGATTCAGGCCGGTTAGTGGGCAAAATCTGAGCGTTTCCTGAGCAAAAAATGCCCACTTTTATCTTTCCCTTCGATTGGGTTGATCAAACGTCACTGCTTTGTTATTTTTCGCCAATTCTGACATAGCAAAACACATGAGCCGGCTTTTTTATTCTTACAGTTTTCTTATTTTCTTGGTGTATTCGGCTGCCCATTGCCAGGATTCAAGCGATCCCGCTGATAACTCATCCCTGGACACAACGATTGTGAGTAGCTCCAGCCCTTTGGCAGCGAAGCCCACTCGCTCCAACGTCAGTAGCCCGGCTCCGCAACCGCTGGTGATCAATGACGCGGCCCCGGTAGTGGAGCAGGAAAATCTGGTCTTAACGGCTTCGCGAGTCGTGGAAATGGATTTTACAGCCCCCTACGTGACCGACAGCATCAGCGAAGCGGAATTAATCGAGCGATCCGTGCGCAGTGTTCCGGAGGCCTTGGAACAAACCCCTGGGGTCATAGTCCAGAAAACCTCTCACGGCCAGGGTTCACCGATTATTCGGGGATTCACCGGGTATCACACCCTCTTTTTGATCGATGGGGTTCGCCTCAACAATTCGGTCTTTCGGTCCGGCCCCAACCAATACTGGAACACGGTGGATTCCCAGGGATTGGCCGGGATCGAGCTGATCAAATCGCAGGGCTCGGTCATCTACGGCAGTGAAGCAGTGGGCGGCACGCTCCAGGCCCTGACGAGGCGCCCGGTCTATGCGGAAGAGGGCTTCCACTCTGGCGGGCGCACCTTTTCGCGATACGCCAGCGGCGAAAATAGCTTTATCCAGCGGGGCGAATACTCCGTGAGCGAGGCGGGTCAATACGGTTTTATATTTGGCGGTACCTATAAAGATTTCGGAAATATCAAAG
The DNA here is from genome assembly GCA_041742015.1 of Verrucomicrobiales bacterium. Lineage (GTDB taxonomy): Bacteria > Verrucomicrobiota > Verrucomicrobiia > Verrucomicrobiales > DEV007 > Arctic95D-9. The sequence goes on from JBGSJM010000345.1 coordinate 15,125, forward strand.
CGGCTGATCTGGGAGTGTTGCCCTACACCGGTTATGGAGAATGGGCTGTAGATGGAAAAGCGGAATTTTTCCTAAACGACGACACCCGATTGACCTTTTTCCACCAGCAAGACCATGTTGATGACGCCTGGCGGACTCATGCCACCAAATTCGGCAAAAGCTGGGCCGGAGCTACCGTCGGCACCGATAACGCGCGCATCCTCGACCAAGCCCGCATTTTGTCCTATGCCCAACTGGAGGGTGATGCAGACCATCCCTGGTTCGATCACTATGCCATCAACGTATCCCACCACTTTCAGGATGAGCAGGAATATAGGGAGCGCTCCAATGGACGCTATGAAATCCAGGGATTTGCGGTGGATACCTACGGGATCTGGGCTCAATTTGACCGCTACCTGGAAAATACCGATCTGACCTACGGGGTGAGTTACTACATGGATTCCATCAATTCCTTTCGCCAGGACTTCAATGCCAATGGTACCCCACGGGCACCACGTATCCAGGGGCCCGTCGGAGATGCCGGGAGTTACCACCTAGCGGGTGTCTTTATCAATTCCTCCACCGCGATCACTGAGCGAACCCGAGTAGATTTTGGTGCTCGCTATACCTATGCTTCGGTCGATATTGGCCGGGTCGAAGATCCCGACACTGGCGGTCAAATCTCTATCGAAAATAACTGGCAAAATCTGGTCGGGAGCGGGCGGATTTCTCATCAGTTGGATGACGAAAATCACTATCGGGTTTTTGCTGGAGTTTCCCAAAGTTTCCGGGCTCCCAATCTCTCCGATTTGTCGCGTTTTGATGCCAACCGGACCGACGAAATCGAAACCCCATCGCCGAATCTGGAGCCTGAACATTTTGTGACCTATGAGATCGGGGTCAAAGCTGAGGCGGGGGCACTTTCGGGAACCCTCTCCTATTACTATACCCATGTTAATGATCTGATCCTGCGCAGCCCGACGGGCCGGACCGTGAATGCTTTGCGTGAAGTGACTAAAAGTAACTCAGGTGATGGCCACGTCCAGGGCGTGGAGTTAAACTTCAATTACGACCTGAGTGAACAGCTCGAAATCTTCGGCGGGATCGCTTATCAGGACAGCCGAGTAACGACCTATCCGACCTCCGCCCCGATTTTAAAAGAAGAAGTCCTCAGCCGTATTTTGCCGACCTCTGGATTTGCCGGAGCCCGCTGGACCCCTGATGATCGGCTCTGGTTCGAGGGATTGGTGCAGGTCGCCGACCGAGCCGATCGTCTCAATACCAGTGATATCCTGGATACCCAGCGCATCCCTCCGGGCGGCACACCGGGGTATTCCGTGGCCACGATTCGCTCCGGCTGGCAAGCCACCGACCGAGTTAACATCACCAGTGCCATCGAGAATATTTTCGATGAAGACTATCGCGCTCATGGCTCGGGTCAAAACGAACCCGGGATCAATTTTATCTTCGGTGCCGAGGTTAAATTCTAAATTCCAAAGCGACGCCTTGCCAAGTGAACAATTTTTGTTCACTTTGGCGAGGTGACAGCACAAAGGACAACCCGGAAATACAGTTTGGCTCGAAATCTGGCGATTTGGATCGGGCTGTTCTTCTTGGTTTCCGCCATTTTGATCCTGGTTTGGACGGCCGCGCTACACCGTCGCGAATCGCTGACTGCCTTTCGCAATCTCGCCGCCAGCAATTCCGCATTTATCAAAGATCTCCGTTACCCGATGTCTCCGCAACTCGCCACGCAGCTTTCCGGGATTTTGGGGCTCGGAGTTGGGTTCTACAAAAAGGGAGCCTGCCTGGAAAACATCCCCAGCTCATACCTGGTCAGGATCGCAGAAATGGCCGCGCAACCTACTGCCACCGCCCGCCGGATTGAGGGACAGGAGGTTGCGGTGGCAGCTCTGGGAGACTCTCCCTACTTCCTGGTCCTGGTCCGTCCGCCGCCACCGTTACTCCGTGTATCGAGCCTCTCTCTCCTCCTCCCCGTGCTGATGTTGGCTCTGGTCTGCGCGGCCCTGGCTTTTGCCCTAGGCCTAAACATTGTCCAGCCGCTGCGCACCCTGAGCCAGTGGCTCCCCCACCTGCCTCTGGAGAAAAAATCAGGCACCGCCCCGGAAATCCCCGCGCACATCCTCCAGAGGAAAGATGAAATCGGGGTTTTGGCCCAGACCCTGCTGGCGACGCGGGATTCGCTGAATCGGGAAAAGGAGCTGCGTTCTTTATCCGAGCGACTCGCCGCGCTCGGCCGGGTCGCCACGAGCCTGGCTCACGAAGTCAAAAATCCCGCCGCCGCCATCCGCATGCACGCTGATCTTTTGAGCGACATCTCCGATCCCACTGCCCGGGAATCGATCGAACTCATCAAAGAGGAGGTTGATCACATCGCTGATCTGGTCAATCAATGGCTGTTTGTCGCCAAATCCCGCCCCGCAAAAATTGAAACCCATGATCTAAATGAGCTGGCTTCAAAAATGATCGATCGGTTTGAGGCCCCCGCCAGCTTCGCAAAGGTCACGTTGCGCCGGGATTTTGAGAAAGAGCCGCTCCGGGTCGAGGTGGATTCCCTGCGAATCAATCAGGTGATACGAAACCTCCTCCAAAATGCCATCCAGGCCATGCCCACCGGCGGTACCGTCACCATCACCACCCGGCGCGAAAAAAACGGCCTCGCTAAACTACAGATTTCTGACGAAGGCCCTGGCTTTTCCGAAGAGGCGCTGCACCGCTTTGGCGAACCCTTTTTCTCCGAAAAAGAGGGCGGCATGGGAATCGGGCTCACTCTTTCCCGCGAAGTGGCGGATGCCCATGGCGGATCTGTTGTAGCCATGAATCAAAACAACCCATCCGGAGCCACTGTCACCCTGACCCTGCCTGTCAAATCATGAATTCATTGCCCATCTTAATTGTCGAAGACGAACGCGCCCTGGCTCTGGCGATCTCCGCCACCGTGCAGAAATGCGGCGGCACGCCCAGGGCGGTTGGCTCTCTGGCCCAGGCCCGTGCCTACCTAGCGGAAAACGCCGTTCAGGGAATCGTCCTGGATATTGGCCTGCCCGACGGCAATGGTCTCGCCCTGCTGGAAACGATGCCGGAATCGAAGCGGCCCCCGGTCATCCTCGTCACCGCCCACGGGCAGATTGAAAATGCCATCGCCGCCCGAAAACTGGGGGTTCGCGACTTTTTCGATAAACCGATTAATTTCGAGGGCTTTGCAGCGGCGCTCCGTGCCCTGCTCGATCAACCGCTCCGGTCGGGGCAAGCGGTTGCTCAGGAAAAGGCGGCCATCACCCCGACCTATATCGGCGCGGCCCCATCGATGCGCTCCGTTTTCCAAAAGATCGCCCACGCCTGTGCTTCCCGCGAGCCGGTCCTGATCATCGGGCAAACCGGCACTGGAAAAAGTGCCACCGCCCGTCTCATAGCCAAACACTGCGAACTGGATACTGGCCAGGCCATCCATACTTTCCGGGCCGCCCAGGGAAGTAGAGAATTACAGGCTATCCTAAAGCAGATTGAGACCGGTATCCTCTGCATCGATCCCATTGATGAGCTGGATGATGAATGCCAGACCATCCTCGCCGCCGAGCTGGATGGGGCCGCGAAATTTCGCCTTGTCGCCACCGCCGGGCCGGGGCTTTTCGATCAGGTCACCAAGCACCAATTTCGCAGCGATTTGTTTTACCGCCTCCAGGTATTGGAAATCCGCCTCCCCAGCTTAAAAGACCGCCGTGAAGACATCCCGGTGTTGGTCAGCTACTTCCTCGGGCAACTCGACCCGTCGAGAATCATCGGGATTAGTGAGGAATGTCTTTCTCTACTTATGAATCACGACTGGCCCGGCAACCTCCGCGAACTACAGAATGTGACCACCTACGCCTGTACATTGGGCCGCGGAGCCATCACCCTGGGCCGGGAACATCTGCCCGACTTATTGAGTAAAAAACCGTCCCCTGACTCCCGTAAAAACGCCACCAGCAAGCTCGCCGCCGCCATCGACGAATGGCTCGGCTACCCTGAACAACTACCCAGCTACCGTGAAATCTCGGGAGACCTCGAGCGCATTTTAATTGACCGTTTACTAACCCGTTTTGATGGCAAAATCGCACCGATGGCCTCAGCACTGGAAGCCAACCGGACGACCATCCGAAAAAAACTGAGTAAAAAAATGTGATAGAAAAAGGCGTCAATGGTTGGGACTTTCGCCCCGACGGGGCAAATTCAATTCAGCCCAGGGCAACGCCCTGGGGCGCAGTGCCTGGGGCCTCGGCAACCCTAACATTGAGCCCCAACGGGGCGGCCTCAATCGCTCTATCCAAGCGGGATTGAGGCCGCGCCTTCAGCGCTCGATTTATTTTCTTACCCTTCCCAGGGCGTTGCCCTGGGCTGACTTGAGGCTGCCCCCTTTGGGGCGAATTTCTCGATCTATTTTCCTTTTTGCGCCAACGTCTGTATGATCGCCGATTGTACCCTGTTTAATCGCCGATTGTACCCTGTATGATCGCCGATTGTACCCTGTTTAATCGAGGCGTTCCAGTAGTCTTAAACCCGAAAATAACTCCCGTCTGCTCTAAAGGTTGGCAGTGTTGCTCCGCAGGATAGCAGTGTTGCTCCACAGAATGGCAATACTGCTCCGCAGGATGGCAGTGTTGCTCCACAGGATGGCAGTTCAGCTCCACAGGATGGCAGTATTGCTCCGCAGGATGGCAGTGTTGCTCCGCAGATTGGCAGTTCAGCTCCACAGATTGGCAGTTCAGCTCCACAGATTGGCAGTTCAGCTCCACAGATTGGCAGTTCAGACTCTGAACTGCCATCCTTTACGGCTGAACTGCCATCCTTTACGACTGAACTGCCATCCTTTACGGCTGAACTGCCATCCTTTGCGGCTGAACTGCCATCCTTTGCGGCTGAACTGCCATCCTTTGCGGCTGAACTGCCATCCTTTGTGACAGAATTGCCAATTGATGGAGCAGAATGCCTAAAATAGGGTCACAACAAGGAAGCCTTTAAGCCGGGAATGAGAAGGATCACACCGGGGGGCAAATTCCATCAAACAGTCTTTTGACAACACACCACTACTTCATTATGGCTAACTCCGAAACCACTTACCTTGACCGCTACGGTCGCGCTGTCACCTTGAATACCGCCATCGGTGCCTTTGAGCCCGATTTTGATCCGGAAAATGCCCAGATCACTCCGGCGAGCTTTACCACTTTTCTCGAGGAAGTTGATGCTGCCAATGACGCAGTCACTACGGCGCGGGATAACTACACCGATGCCGTGGAGCAGCGCAACGATCTGGTCACCGACGCCAAAGACCGCGCCAGCCGGGTGATCTCGCAACTAAGTTCCAACCCAGCCTGGAGCCTGAATCTCACCGCCATTAAGAGGCATTACGATAAAATGCGCGGTTACCGCCCAAGTCGTCCCAAACCGCCCGCCGAGGACGAGAGCACGGGATCGGAACCGGAAAAAAAACGCAATCAGGGCGAGCAAGGCCACGCCGAAATGGCCAAACACCTCGCCAACATCGCCACCGGGTTGGAGAAAATGAACAACTACGCCACGCCAGTCGAAGACATAACCGCGGTGGCGATGCGCGCCCTGAGTGATCAATACGCCGCTTTGAACAAAACCATGGGTGAACTGGAAATAGAGCTGAACCTGGCCCAGCCCGCCCGCTACAAACTTTACGAATCAGAAACCGGACTGCGCGAAAGGATGAAGGCGATCAAAAACGCGGTGCGCGCCCAATACGGGACCAAAAGCGACCAGTATTTGGCGGTGAAGGGGATTAAGTTGTGACCACAAGGGGGCGCCCTAAATTACTCACCCTCAAATTGATTGACTCCACCATGCCTCGGGCGTATCGCCTGGGGTATGGTTAAGTTGCTCTTCTTCCTCGCCGGGATTCTGGGTGCTGCCGCTGGGGCGCTGCACAGCGGGCTTTTCACTCGTTTTTCCACTGCCCTGCCTGACGGGCTGGCCCGTGTGGTTGCTGCCATTCCAGATCCGCTCTGGCCCGGTGCCCCGACCGCTTTTCTGCGGAGCGCCCCCGGTCTGATCTGGACCGCTGCTGCGGTGCTCCTGCTTTGCGGCATCCTCCTCGCCGGGCTGCGCCGCCGCCGGGTGACTCCTTTAGCGCCACCTCCAGCTCCATCGCCCGTCGCCAGCCCGCAACCTAAAGTGGCATCGACCGGAGCCGGGGAGAACCTGCCTTTGCCGATTGTGCCGCAAGCCCCGGAGCCAAAAGTTGAAACTCCGGCCAAAGCCGAAACCACCGTGATGCCCCCGCCTCCCGATCCTGGTTTGTACGATCTTTTCGTCACCTACTCCACCAGGGATAACCAACCACCACCCGGCGAGCGGGAGGGCTGGGTCCAGGTTTTCATCCGGCAGGTCCGAGCCCACTCCGCCGACTTCACGGGCGAGCCGCTCACCACCACCGCCAATGCCGAGGCGGATTGGGACACCTTTTACGCCCCGGATGAGATCCATGCCGGGCAGGCCTGGGAGACGCGCCTGCGCACCGCCATCGCCCACTCCCGTGTCCTGCTGGCTTGTTTGTCCCCAAACTACTGGGAAAGCAAATGGTGCCGGATCGAGTGGGAGACTTATCTGGAGCAGGAAGGGGCCCGTGGATTGGCCAATGTGGATGGCGGCATCACCCCCATTTATATAGCCAACGCGCCAGGGACCAGCGCGAGGGACTTCATTGCCAAAGCGCCGCCCTGGGCGCAGACCTTGCTGACCACCCGCCAGCTCCGCCTCGTCGAATTCCAGACCGATGGGCTGGATGCCCTCGCCCGCATCAAAGCCCTGGAGCATGACCCCGCCACCATCAGCTCCGTGCTCCAGGTTTCGGAAAACGTCTCCCAGAAGATCGCTCACGCCCGCCGGGCCGAGCACATCCAGCAGGGTAATCTCGCCAGCGCCACCGATACCTTCGTGGGGCGGGAGGAGGAATTGCAGACCATCGAAAAACGGCTCTTTGGCGGCGGTGCCCTCGGCACCATCGCCGTGTTGCGGGGCCTCGGAGGCCAGGGGAAAACCGCCCTGGCCCTTCGCTACGGGCGCAATCTCCGGGGCCGCTACCTGGGCGGCTGCTGGCAGATCATCGCGGAAGATCACCGCGAAATCCTCCCCCTCCTCGCCACCTTGCGCGAGCCGCTCGC
>JBGSJM010000346.1:0-18791 GCA_041742015.1 Verrucomicrobiales bacterium
GTGGAGGACGACCCGACCCTATTGCGGGTCCTCTCAGATACATTCGATGCGAAAGGTTATCGCATCGCCCGCGCTTCTGATGGCGAAAAGGCGATAACTCTGGCGATGGGCGAGGTCTTTGACCTCATCGTCCTCGATGTGATGCTACCCCTCGTAAACGGCTACGAAATCTGCCGATTCCTTCGAGCGGAAAACAACCGAACTCCGATCATCTTTCTCACTGCAAAAAGCGAAGAACCCGACATTTTACTAGGACTCGGGCTGGGAGGTGATGATTACATCGCCAAACCATTCAGCATCAAAGAACTGATAGCCCGGGTCGAAGCTATTTTACGCCGTAGCACACTACCGGAGAAAAACGGCAACTCCACTTCAACTCTAAAATTTGGAGTCATGGAGTTAGATCAATTTTCCCACGCGCTTCGTAAGAACCATGGAACTCCGGTGAATCTTTCCCCAAAAGAATACGATCTCCTCGTTCTGCTGATCCAGCACACCGGAGAGGCTTTGAGTCGACAGAGAATCATGGACAACATCTGGGGCTATGATTCCCAGGTAACATTTCGCAGCATAGACCGTTTTGTAACCACCCTGAGAAAAAAAATCGAAAAAGAGCCCGGTCAACATATCGAAACCATCCGGGAATACGGTTATCGCTTCAAAGCCTGAAGATCCTGTGGATTTCCCCTTGCCATGCCGTAATTCGCCCCTTAAAATCCCGCTCTCGAAAATCTGAGAGAAATTTTAAAAAACAGGACTTGCCAAAATGGGTCAACAAATAAACAAAGTAGAGAAACGTCGCCGCAGGAAAAGCTATCTCAAGCGGAAGCATGAAGCGTATAAAGCGCAGTCGGCGATTGGAACCGTCAAAAAGAAAACCGCCAGTAAAAAAGGTGTCGCTGTCACCAAGGGCGAAGAGTCCGAAGTGAAAAAAAAGGCTACCACCAAGAAAAAGGTCGCAGCCAAAAAGAAAACCGCAGCCCCAAAAACTGAGGACGTCAGCACAGACGCAGTGGTTGATATCGTTCAGGACGAGGAGTAAAGCTCTCCACAATTCTTTCAAAAATGGCCGATTCCCTTCCATCATTTCTCGTGGTGGACGGGAACAATGTCATTCACGCATGGCCTAAGCTTTCAAAAATCTATCGGCAACGCAAAGCTTCAGCCTACCAGGAATTGGTTAAAGTACTAGAATCTTACCAAGATTTTAGTGATCAGCGGGTGGTAGTCGTCTTTGATGGACGCGGGACAAAAACCACCGAAGAGCGGGAGAAAGGAAGTATTCAAATTTTTTATTCCGCTCAAAACATCTCAGCAGATTCCATTATCGAACGATTGGCTGCTGGCAATACTGCAAAGTACCATATTGTGGTAGCCACTGATGATGTTTCGATTCAAGACGCCGTGGTGGCTTTTGGCGGAGAAGCCATCTCTTCCGATTCGCTGGCTGAAAGAATCAAGAACAGCCAGAACGAAATGAATCGCTGGCTAGAGGCGAGACGACGACAGAACTAGAATCGGACGGATTAAACTCGCCCCAAATACTTTTTATCTTCGCTGCTGATCTTCACTTTGTCACCTGGGTTAATGAATAGAGGAACCTGGACGCGAAGCCCGGTTTCAAGGATCGCTTCCTTGGTCGCCGCTGAAGCAGTATCACCCTTCACCCCGGGCGCAGACTGATCGACCATCATCTCGATATGCGGAGGAAATTCAACTCCAACCATTTTCCCGTCTACGTACAGGACCTCGACCTGAATTCCATCTATCAAGAGTTGTTCACTTCCATCCAGGAGTTCGGCACTCAGAGTCACTGTATCAAAACTCTCGTCCATAAAATGAAAGCCGCCCTGATCGGAATAGCTGTATTGAAGCTTTGCTTTCTCTGAACTGACAACTTCCACTTTATCACTGGACGCAAAACGGATATCCTTTGTTTTTCCGGTTTGAAACGAACGAATTGTCGCCATGACAAGAGCATTTCCTTTTCCTGGGGTACGGTGCTCCAAGCCAGTAACCTGACCCGTTTCACCCTTGTAAATGATGCAATGGCCCTTTTTTAAATTGGTTGCAACGATGGCTGCCATGATAAAAAAATAAAATTAGTTTTTAGTGTCGATCTAACGGGCCGCCAATCTTCCATCAATCCGATCAATGACAACATTGGATTTAGCGATTTGCCCGGTGCCCCGTCAGCGGGAACATTGGATAACTTTCATGACAAATAATCAATTCAAATCCAAACCAAAAAACAGCCAACTGCGACAGCTCATCACTCTGCCCGTAATCTGCCTACCGCTAATCGCTTCGTTTTTCTATTTTGTCTGGTTTCCGGGGACTCGGTTGGGAAACTCATTCTACTTGGGAATGAAAATATTAATGGCGGTGTGGCCCATTCTAGCGATTAGGGTCATCCTTAAAGAGAAGTTTTTCGACGACCCTAGACTTGCTCAACACAAGATGGGTCTCATTGTCGGGGGAATTTTCGGACTACTCACAGTAGTGCTTTTACTTATCCTGATGAAACTAACCCCAGTTGGGCCGGTAGTCTACGCCAATGCGCAACGCATAACCCAGCGAACCGCAGATTTGGGCGTTAAAGAGCATTTTTTGCTTTTCGCACTTTTTGTTTCGATTATCCATGCGGCCCTTGAAGAATTTTTCTGGCGGTGGTTCGCCTTTGGACAATTGAGGAAAATCGTTTCAGTCCCCAGTGCCGTAACAATTGCCGCCGCAGGTTTTGCAGCCCACCATGTCGTGGTATTATCACAATTCTTAACGGTTCCCCTAGCCTTCGTTTTGGGAGCACTGGTCGGACTTGGCGGAGCGCTTTGGTGCGCCATTTACCAACGCTACAACAGTCTATGGGGAGCCTGGTTCAGCCACATGATAATTGACTTCGGGATTATGTGGACGGGATGGGAGATTCTAAGAATGGCTCCCTAATCGGTTCCTTTTTGATTAACAATAAAACACATTTTATTTAAATAGACTTGATTGAGCATCGTTAAGTATCTCGAAGAATCGATGAGAGCTGATGATTACGATTATGTTGTGATTGGGGGGGGCAGTGGTGGATACGCCGCAGCCCGTACCGCAAGCGCTCTTGGCCTTAAAACAGCGGTGATTGACAGCGCCAAAGAATTGGGTGGACTCTGCATTCTGAAGGGTTGTATGCCATCGAAAGCGCTGATTGAATCAGCGAACCGCAGTCGTGCAATTCGGCACGGCAAAAAATTCGGCCTCTCGGTAAACGATTTGGAAGTAGATATCCAAACCATTATTAAGCGAAAAGAATTCCTCATCGATGATTTTGCGAGCTATCGCAAGGCGCAGTTGGAGAGTGGCAAATTCGACTTGTATCGCGGCCACGGCAGATTCCTGGACATCCATACCCTCGAAGTCACCACGCCGAATGGTGGAACCCAAAACCTTTCTTTTCGATCTGCGTGTATTGCGACGGGTTCCGTGGTGCAGGAAGTTCCAATCCCGGGACTAAAAGAAACGGGGTTTTGGATCAGTGATGATATCTTGAACGCCTCTGAACTTCCAGGCAGCGTAATTGTTCTTGGCGGTGGAGCCATTGCACTCGAAATGGCCTGTTATCTTGAAGGGCTGGGCCGTCAGGTCACGGTTATTCAGCGGAGTAGCCAATTAATAAGGGGCTTTGATCGCGACGTGGCGGATGCCTTAAAACAGGCGCTCGAAGACCGTCCCAACCTGGATATATTTGTGGAGACCTCCATTACAGAAGTTAAAGTGAACAGCAAAGGGCAAAAGCAGGTTGTTTTCCAACATAGTGATCAATCTCGGAGCGTCTCGGCCGATGAAATACTGCAAGCTCTCGGTAGAAAACCGAACACCGCCCGACTCAATATTGAAGCATGCGGGATTGAACTGAACCAAACGGGCCACATAGCCTGCAATTCCTTTCAGCAAACCAACGTTCCTCACATATTTGCGGTGGGTGATGTCTGCGGGCCTCACGAAGTCGTTCATGTTGCGATTGAACAGGGCGAAAAAGCCTCAAAAAACGCTGCGGTACTTCTGGGCGTACACAACGGAGAGAAGTTGGCGATGGACTATCGCCTCAAGCTTTTTGGCATTTTTACCGACCCACAAGTCGCCATGGTTGGACTCACCGAAATTGAAGCAAAAGAAAAAGGAATTGTAACCAAAACCGCTTCCCATCCATTTGACGATCACGGGAAGTCAATGATCATGGATGAAATACACGGATTTGTAAAATTATTGGCGGATTCATCAACTGGAAAACTGCTCGGAGGAGCGGTGGTCGGACCCGAAGCCGTCGAATTGATTCACGAGATTGTAGTTGCTATGAAATTTGGTGCTACTGCTAGTGAATTTCTAGAAATCCCCCATTATCATCCCACCTTAAGTGAAATCTGGACATATCCGGCGGAAGATCTTATAATGTAAAAAAAATTCAATATCAGGGTTGCGAATACTTCCCTAACTGAGATTGGCAATTAGTAAAAAGTTAACAAAAAATCGAGCCGTGCTAAAACAAATTATCAACCAAGAACAAGACTCCGGGGCAACAAATCCATCAGCTCACGCAGTATCACCATTACAACCAGCTGCATATCAACCAGCTAGAACAAACATATCACCATCCATGAGTGCCAATAAAAATATCCTGTCCAGTGACGTTGAAATCAAAGGGACACTAAAATTTTCCAATGATCTAATTATCGACGGTCGGATTGAAGGAGAAGTTAATTCCGAGGGTGACCTTACCGTCGGTGAAAATGCCCACATCCATGGAGACATCAACACCCGCTCTGTAACTGTTTTCGGAAAAATCGTCGGCAACATCAAGGTAACTGATCGCTGTGAACTAAAACAAAACGCTCACCTCGAAGGAGATGTTCAAGCTGGCAAACTCGCCATCGAAGAAGGTGCCGTGTTCATGGGTTCATCTGCGGTGGGTGCTGCGAAGGTCGGCGCATCCCGCCCAGCAGGTGCTGCGCCAGTCGCAGCTAAGCCTCCGATGCCTTCCCAACCTTCCCCAGCACAGGCTCAGCCAAAATAAAGGAACTGAAATATACCTCCGACTAATTCACTGGTAAAAAAATTTTCAGGCGCACCGTATTTCACGGTGCGTTTTTTATTTTTGTTTCGGCAGTTATTATACTAGGTTGTCTATAAATACCTGTTTTGTTCGATAAATTAAAAAAGAAATCAATCGAGATTGTTTGTCCAGTCTGCAAAGGTGGTCAAAGTGAACCTGCGTTGGCCTTTTCAACCTTCTGCCGCACCTGTGGCGAACACTTGAAAATTATTAAGGGAGAAGCCCGGCTGAACTCTGGCCCCCAACTCTCCGGGATTTCTGGAATCAGATTGGTTTCGGAAAGAACCCCGGTTTATCCCCTCAAATCGCAGAAAGATCAGCCCCAAAGCGATAACAGAGACGAAACTAATTTCGATCAGAATATATGTCTCGAAACCACCTCGCTTTTGGCGGCAAAGAACCGCCCAAGAAGCAAACTGCACCGCCCTCATGCCCCCGCCTCTCCAATTCTAACCCCACTAGCAATGGATAAGAAATTAGACCAGGAAAATTATGAGCGGGATTTTTCCGAACTTGATCCTTTGGAAGCTTCTGTTGCTGAAGTCTTTGGGTTAATTCGCCCAAATACTGAACTCTCAGAAGAATCTCCTAAGATTGAGATAGGAGTGGATGAATACCAGATCAGTGGAGACGCTATCACCTTGGGAACCGAAGCCTCCGCCTATGAGGATCTTAATTCGGGCTCGATGGCTGCCCTAATTGGTGATCTGGTAGCTCTCGAAGAAAAGCGGGAACTTGCCAAAGCAAATCAGCTTTCCCAAACTTCGCCAGAAGCTCCTAAAATTGCCATGCCGAAAAGGCCGGTTATTGTGAAAAAGGAAGTCCCTAAGGGCCAAGTCAAGGTTCGCTGCTTCCGATGCAATCACCGACAATGGGAATCAAAACATGCTGAATCAACTCAATGTGGGCGCTGCAATACTTACATCAGTCTTGCTGATTTCGAAATCCGTCAACCCACTGATCGGATTATCCGTACCCGGGGGAATGTCACCGTTCTCAGGAAAGGAGCCTTCATGGGAACTGACTTGGCCTGTCGTGACCTGCTCGCTATGGGTCCCATTTCAACCAAAATCGACTGTTCAGGCCAAGCTCGCTTCAAAGCTTCCGCAACCGTGAATGGCCATTTGCACTGTGAATCGTTAATCATCGACAAAAGTACCATAGTTGAGTTTTCACAGGGTGTGTATTCCGAATCGGTCAAAGTCTACGGCACCCTACGGGGAGATGTCACCTGCGCTGGTCTAGTGGAAATTTTCAAAGGTGGCATTTTAGATGGAGATGTCACCGCTCGATTCGTTGAACTCAAGGTCGGTGCTACGCTTACCGGCGAAATAACCATCGATCCAGACCTGCAAGTCAAGTTACCCGAAGTCAAGGGATATGATTCATCGATCATTGATTAATCGCAGGTTGATGCCTTATTGGTAGAGATGAGTCAATCCCTTAAAACCAAAAAAAGTCTTCGCGAGGAAATCTTGGCGCTAAAAAAGAAGCGTAATGCTGTAATTCTGGCTCATAACTATCAAATTGGGGAAATTCAGGATATTGCAGACTATGTGGGGGATTCCCTCGGCTTGGCATTCCGTGCGCAAGAAACAAACGCAGATGTTATTGCTTTTTGCGGGGTTCACTTCATGGCCGAAACTGCCAAAATCATCAACCCCAAAAAAACCGTTATTCTCCCTGATGCGAAAGCTGGATGCTCTCTGGAAGAATCCTGCCCGGCCGATAAACTGGCCGCTTTTCTTGAAGAACATAAGGAGAAAAACTATTACGTCATCACCTACATCAACTCTTCCGCCGCTGTAAAAGCCCTTTCAGATGTCATTTGCACCAGCGGAAATGCCGTGAAAATCGTTGAATCAGCACCGAAAGACCGCCCCATCCTTTTCGCGCCAGATCAAAATCTTGGAGAATGGGTATCCCGCCAGACCGGCCGCGAAATGGAATTCTGGCAGGGCAATTGCTACCTTCATGTCGAATTTACCCGCGAAAGCATCACCAGAATCAAAGAACAATTCCCGGATGCTGCGGTGGTCGCACACCCTGAGTGCACCATGGCGGTTCGGCTCCTGGCCGATGAGGTGTGTTCCACTGAAAAAATGGTCCATTACTGTCAAAATTCGAAATCAAAGAATATAATCGTCGTAACTGAGGCTGGAATGCTCCACCGTTTGCAAAAGGAATGCCCCGATAAGAACCTAATCCCAGGGCCAACTGATCACTGCGCTTGTGCTGAGTGTCGCTTCATGAAAATGAACACTTTGGAAAAATTGTATCAGTGCCTTAAAGACTTGCGTCCTGAGGTTCTCCTTGACGAAACCCTTCGTCAAAAGGCGGAAGCACCCATCCGCCGTATGCTCGAACTGAGTACCCCTCAAACTCCAAAAATTGATTCGCCAAATCTAAGCTGCTACAATTGGGAAGACCAGTTTCTCGCCTTGTTCAACAAATGCAGCTTGAAATACCAGGAAGGTAATACCGACTTTAATAGCTACTACGACGCCAGTGATCTGAGTTTCCTTGATTCGATCGGATGCAAAGTCCGCGAGTTTTTCGACTTCGTCGAAGATCACGTCGAATGTGGAGAGCCATCTCCAGCCGCCGCCTTATTGATTGCCTCTGTCCGCAGGGACTATTTTACCCATCAACTGAAAGGAATCCCAGCATCCGAAGCGGAAGTCACCCCTGAAAGTCTACCCTCCAAAACTGAAAAACTCGGCGGAATAATTTGGTTCCCCAGAATAATCGCAAAAGCCAGGGGCAAACTACATGGTACCCTCCACCCGGAAGTGATGTATGGATGCGGTGGAGATCGAAAATTTTCAAAGACTCATGACATATCGCTCACGGACTTCCTCCGCATCGTGTGGCAAGCCGAAAGATCAAGTGATCCAGATGCCTCCATCACACAATTCGTAAAAAGCGTCTCCAAAGTATGACCCGACGGCAACAAGGGTTTCTAATTATTCTGACTTTTTGGAGTAGTTTGGTACTCGCCCCAAATCTTCCTGGGCAATCCAATCTTGTTGACAATTCATTTTTTCGAACTGGCAGTTATTCTTTTCAAAATCGAGACTTCGCCACAGCTGCCGCTGATTTCCATACGGCTTGGGCACTCCTCGGAAATGTAGCCGGGGTCACGGAACGAAACATTGTCGCCGCACGGTTGCTAGAGTGCTGGTATCGAAATGGCGACAAACCTACTGCGGTTCGTTGGTATCGTGGAGTTGAGACACTAGAATTGAGTAACGAGGTAAAAAAGTGGGTCGCCCTCTCCATGCTCGATACTGGATACTACGAAGAAAGTGCCCAAATGTTTGAAAAACTGGGAAACGACGCTCCTCGCTCTGTTCGCAGCCAGATGTGTGTGTTCCAGGCTGTGGCCCTGTCCCGAATTGGGGCCAGTGAAAGAGCCTACCGCCTCTTGATCCCTGACTTCGCACAACCCACCAACGCTTCAGACGCCTACTTTTACGCTAGACTTGCCCACCAAACCAATCGCTGGACAGAGGGGATCGCCTATTGCGAAACCGCAGCCGGTTTTGCGGGACAAGCCGAAAGTTTCTACGCAGAAGTCACACAATTGAAAGCCCGTTGTCTCGCCGGGGCTGGTCACACCCTCGAAGCGGTGACCCTACTGCTCGATATGATCGAAGGCACCTACGCCTCAAAAATTCTCCACCCGGGGTTCGATGCCCTGCTTCAAATTGCATCCGCTCAGGAAAAAATCTTACTCTCGACCCGGTTTAACTTGTGGAGCAACGATTCCACCTTCCCTGATCGCCAACTTGCCGCGCAATATTATAATATCCTTATCGATTCAAATCCGAACGAAGAACAACTTGTTGAAAGACTCGAAACCTTCATCACGCAAAACCCAAAACATCCTCTCTCGAGGGAAGCCCTCTTAATGCTTGGCTCCATTAGCCCCTCAACCGCTTTACAATTTTCTGGAAACGAAAACGCAGAAGAGTCCATCATGCTAAAACGCCAAATTAATTTCAATTCGGCGGTCAAACAATTCCAGGAAAAATCCTTTGACGACGCCAAAGACACTTTTCTGGAGGTCTCCAGCCAATTGGAGGGGCGTCAACGGGAACGAGCTCTATTTAACTCCGCGATTGCTTCACTATACTCTGGAGACGACCAGACTTTCGCCTCCCTCGAAAAAGATTTTGCTAAAGACGGTAATTTTGCGTCAGCCATGCATGCGGATTTGCTTTTTCTAGGTGGTCTTTTTTACGCCTCAAAAGCCAATCCCCAAGCGTTTAATCTCCTCACCAGATTCACCCAAAGCTACCCGGAACATACTTCATTCGTAGATGCCAGACTTGCTCTGGCCGAACTCTATCTCAATCAGGTCCCAGCCCAACCACTGGCTGCCCGTGAAGTCTTCAAAACTCTGGAAAACATAGAACTGTCGCCCACCCGCAAAGAACGGCTCAATTACGCCGAGCTTTGGACCGAGCTTCTCACTGGCGATTCCCCTCTTGTCCTAGAAAAGGCCACTGCCTTTCTGGTTCAGTGGCCATACTCAAAGCTCCGACCGGCTGTCAGCATGCTCCTCGCCTCTGAATTTTATAATCAACGCAAATACGTAGAGGCAAAAGAAGCATTTCTACGGGTGGCTCGAGACTTCCCCGAAAGCAACCAAAAAGAAACCGCCTTGTTTTTCGCCGCCAAGACCGCCCAAGCCGCTGAAAGAACCACTCCATCAGTGACTGATCCAGACATAGACGGCCACTGGGACCAGATTATCTCTCAAGGAGGCCCCCTTGCCCATCAGGCCCGCCACGAAAAATCCCTTAATCTCATAAAATTGGACCGCTTCGATGAAGCCATTCAAATTTTGGATGAAATTATCCAAACCACGACCACCGCCGCATCCGATCTTCGCATAGCCGCCCACTGCGACAAGGGATACGCTCTTTATATGAAAGCTTTGGCGCTCGGTAAAGAAAGCAAAACCCTCAATCTCGCCGCAGACGAATTTGCTGAGGTTGTAAGAGACTCACACGCCACCCGGGCGTGGAGCTATCAAGCCTCGGTTCGGCGGGGAAAATGTCTTGAACTAATCGGAAGAGAAAACATCGCCCTGGAAATCTATCAATCCTTAACCCTTGAGTCGGAGGAAAATCCAGCGCCACAAATCGGAAGTTCCCCCGTTGATGAGTATAACTGGCTTTATCGAGCGGGCTTTTCTGCCATTGAAATTCTTGAAAAAAAGCAAGACTGGGCCGGGGCCGTTCAACTCGCCGAAACACTCGCCCAACGCAGCGGCCCCCGTGCCAGCGAAACCCAACGTCGGGCCAGCCGACTTCGCTTAAAGCACTTCGTGTGGGACTAAATCCACACTTTGCTTCCGTTGTGGACAAATGCTTCCTGGGGCCAGAAATTCTTAACTTAAAGAAATCCCGTGAATCGATTTGGAACGCCTCTGCCAGTGCCAATCCCATTCATCCCTTGTAGGATACCGTCGGCAGCCCCCTCACCCCCGGCCTGGTGGCAAAAATTCTACCGCCAAAATCCTCTTTGAGATTTTCAAATTGCCCGGTGGTAATGTACAGAGTCTCAAAATTATCGCCTCCAAAAGCACACGATGTTACGCCCGAAACCGGAACCTGAAGGGTCGCGAGAATGTCTCCCGTCTTCGGGTCAAAACAACGCACGCAACTGCCTCGGCAAAAGGCCACCCAAATATGATCATCCTCATCAATCGTCATTCCATCGGGAGAACCTTCCAAATGCGCCGTGTCGATCGCTACTCTTTCATTACTGATCTCCCCGCATTGATTGTTAAAATCAAACATCCGGATCTTCTTTGAAGGAGTGTCGATATAGTAAAAAGTTCTAGAATCCTTCGTCCAGCACAATCCATTGGAGTTGGTGACATTGGGAAATTTCAAACTCAAATTTAAATTTTTATCCAGGCAGTACAGTGCTGCATCCCCCTGTTTTTTTACCGTACTGATAGTTCCGGCCCAGATACGCCCGTCCGGATCACATTTTCCATCATTAAAGCGATTATCCGGTTTTTTATTAGGTTCAGGATCAACAATGTGGATCGTTTTCCCCGATTCGAAGCTCAGAAACGAAAGTCCACTGTCCCCTCCCATCACAAAACCGCCGGAAGCTCTCGGCACGACAAACCCCACTCTTTCTTTAACCAAGCACACGTCCTCATCCCCAGTCTTTGGATCAAAGGAGCAGACTTTATGTCCCTCGATATCCACATAGAATAATTTATTATCATGCCAGATTGGCCCCTCACCCCATTTTGAAACATGTTTGCCGACGATTTCCATTAATCTAATACCCGTGCCAATAAAGCCGTATCTCTCTTCAGGGCAATGAGCATTTGCAGAAATTAAACCAGGCGATACCTTTGCCACCCGCCACCCAAAAACGGGCGCGAAGGAAACTATTTTGATGAATCAGGACAATATTGACGGGGTTTTGTTGGTCGACAAAGATCAAGACATGACCTCTCACGATGTGGTGGCGGTAGCTCGCCGTACCCTTAAAACAAAAAAAATCGGCCATTGCGGAACTCTCGATCCCATGGCCACAGGATTGTTAATCCTGGTAATCGGTAAAGCCACTAAACTATCTGAGCTATTAATGTCGGAAGACAAGGAATACACCGGTGCCCTGACCCTTGGCCAGACTACCAACACCCAGGATGCCGAGGGCGAAGTCCTCGAAGAAAAAGAAGTTCCGGCTTTTACCGAGGAGCAAATCCGCAATGTGTTTAACAAGTTCCAGGGCGACTTCTATCAAACCCCTCCCATGGTTTCAGCGATCAAAATGGATGGGGTCCCTCTCTACAAATTAGCTCGCCAGGGCCTGGAAGTGGTTCGTGAACCCCGCTTCGTACACGTTTACAGCCATCGTATTGACAAAATCGAGCTGCCCAGGGTCGAATTTACCGTGCGATGCACCAAAGGCTTTTATGTCCGCACTTATGCCCACGACATCGGTCAGGAACTCGGCTGTGGGGCCCATTTGAGCCAGTTGCGCCGCACCCAGTCAGGTCGCTTTAATCTGGAGCGCGCCGTTACCTTTACCGAGTTGAAACACGGAGACCGCAACGAAATCATCAAAAAAATGCTCTCTTTGCCTGAGGTTTCAAAAATCAGAGGGGCCTAAGACCTTCGTTTGGATGAAAACCCTCACCGAAACACACCTTCTCTCCACACTGCGAGGGCCTCTCAACTTGGCCATCGGTGTGTTTGACGGTGTGCACCTGGGTCATCAAGCCGTGATCCATTCCGCCTTGGCCCGCGGGGTGAAAAACGGAGGCGAGGTCGTCGTCGTCACCTTCGATCCGCACCCCATCACGGTCCTCGCCCCCCAGAACGCCCCCCGGCTGCTTACTTCTACCCGCCACAAAGCGAAATTACTGGCTGACCTACTCCAAATTCAGAACCTTCTCGTTGTCAACTTTGACCGCTCCTTTTCCGAACAGAGCGGTGAGACCTTCATCCGCCAATTATGGGACACCGCTAAATTCGCCTCAATCTCGGTTGGTAAAGATTTCCAATTTGGCAAAAACCGAAGCGGAAACATCTCCCTTCTCAAAACCCTGAGCCGCGATTACCCATTCACTCTAAACGCCACCGACATCGTTGCGGTGGATGGAGTTGTCGCCAGCAGCACTAAAATCCGCGAAGCCATTGCCGCAGGAGATTTTCCAGTAGCCAAGGCACTCCTCGGCAGAAATTATACCGTCCTTGGGACCGTGATCCCAGGTCGGCAGATCGGACGGACCATCGCTTTTCCGACTGCCAATCTGACTGTTCACAGTGAGCAACTTCCTCCTACTGGCGTTTACGCCGTCCGCGCAAGCCTGTTGAGTCAAACTTATGGAGGAGTAGCCAATCTGGGCTACCGCCCCACCCTCACAGGTGATGAACAAAAGAAACTTCTCGAGGTCCACCTTTTCGATTTCGACCAAGACATTTACGGACAAGATATCGAAATTGATTTTATCAAGTTTCTCCGAACCGAGCAGAAATTTGAAGGACTTGAAGCGTTGAAAGCACAAATCGCCGCAGACGCTAAAGAAGCCCGACTGCTCTTAAATCCTCCGATTAATCACAGCTAAAAGTCTCAGGACTGAGCCCACCTTCGGTTCTTTCGACCCGGCCCGGGATCAATCATAATGCCAAGCGCAATCAAGATGGCAATCATAAGCCATCCACCCTTCCCCAACGTGATGCCGGCGGTGATTCCCACCAAAATGGGCGTACAAATGATCAAAACTACAATCAATGCCGTGGATGGTGGATCTAGTGGGTTCTCAAAAAGCCGTAACTTGGCTCTTCCCATTTGTAAATTCAAAATCACAACCAGGGCCATAGTAGCGAGACCTGTCGTGACCAAAAATATAATCTCCCCGGTCCCAAGGCTTCTTGTCGCGAATCGAAATAACGATCTAACCCCTCCCATCACCGTAAAAAACGCAAAAAGAGCAGACACAAAAATCATAAAAACACGGGTGACATAGTTCCGATATCCGGATGCCCCAATTACGATTGCGTTCATCGTCGCATTTATCAGGACGATTCCAAACATCAGCAACAACTCAACACCAATGCTCCCCACACTTCCGACCAGGTAACGCACCAGCCAATACGGGATCAGAGAAATCAGCATCAACCCACTTAGCACACTACCCACATACCATTTGCCCAGCACAATTTGCCAGCGGCTCAGGTTCGACATCAACAACAACTCCACATTGCGCCCCCCGGCCAATTCCGGCTGGAGAGAGCCAATCAAAGTGAGCGGTAGAACGCCCCCAAAAACAACCCATAGCAAACCATAAAAGAAAGTGGGCGAGCTGCCATCAAACACATGACGCCCCATGTATTCCAGAGAGATGCAAATGATCGCTCCGATTTGAACCGCGATAAAAGGCCAGACAAACTGATTCGCCCGAAGCCCCTGCCGTAATTCTTTGACAAAGATAGGCGAAAGAAAATCCCGAAAATCCGCCGCACCAATGATTGGTTGATTGCAGCGATCCATGACACGTCACCCCCCGATCGGATTCAACAACAATTTGTGAACATCCATCACTGCCGTGCCTGCCTTGTTTGCAGGGATCAAGGCCAGTTTGTGGGTCCCGGCATGACCAAGTTTTACCTTCCCTACCGGAATTTCTTTCCAGTTTTGAAAACCACCGGTATCTTCGACCTTGAAGGAAAAAATCTCGCCGTTGACCAGCACTTTTACCTCGCTGCCCCCCTGCCCAGCACCACATCCCTGGACGACTTTGACTTCAAATTCTCCCGGGCTGGTGATTTCAAAATTCCACTCCGCCCAGTCTTTCTCATGGGTCCAAAAACCCAAACAATTTTTTGTGTCACCCGGTTCATACCGCATCTTTTCAGAATAGGTCGTAGCTGAATTAGCCAGGAGACTGACCGTGCCATCAATCGACTGCCCCAGGGTCTCGCCCTCGGGAGCAGGGGTGAACTCTATCCCCTTCACATTAAAATCCTCGGTGTTGGATTGATCGCCAGTCAGCAACATAACCGGGTAATCCTGCACTTTGGGGATATAGATCGTTCCCAAAACCATAGAACCAACTTCTTCCCTCCCCGTGCGGGGGGCATAACTTTTTAGGGGAGGAAGATCCCCCACCTTCACTTGCACCCCAAGTTTGGATCGGGTCGACAGGTATTTGAGAGTCACAAAATATTTGCCCCAGCGAACCGGTTTTGCGGTCCAGTGCCAATGAGCAAAGTGAGAACCAGGAACATATTGACCGCCATCCGCATTGAGAGTTACCACCCCCCGGTTGCGATCCACTTCCATCGAGTAATCCGCCGCTTTGGGGCTTACCACCAAATCAGTAAATGGATCGGGCGGCAGATTGGTTTCCTCTGCATTGAGTGCGGCTCCAAAAAACAGAATGAGGAAGAGAGCAAAGTTTTTCATAGAATGGGATATTAGCTGACCACTTCAATCTACGCAACCTTGGAACCATTGCGTTTTTAGGTATTCCTAATCATGACCGCAATCATACCCTGTTCAATTTTCGATTGTACACTGTTCAATCAACCACTGTACCCTGTTGAATTTGAAGATTCTGAACCAGTTACACCATGACATCTTCCAGCAAAGCAGCGGCTTTTTCATTGTTGGTGGTCACGATACTCACATGCGTATAGCCCCGGCTCCGCTGAATGATGTGCATGCTGCGTAACTCGATGGCTTGTTCCTCGAAGCGGGTGGCGATTTTCGCCAGAGCCCCCGGTTTGTCTTCCAGCCGGACAACCAGGGCATCCTGGGTGATGGCCTGAAACCCTGCTTCGCGAATCGCCCGCAGAGCGGCATCGTATTGGTCAACATAAAGGGTGATCACGCCGTGTTCCCCGCTTTTTTCGACCTCTATCTTCTCGATGTTGATTTGCAGATCCCCCAGCAGGGTGGAAATCCGGGCGACCTCGCCAGAGTGATTTTCTGTGATGATGGTTATTTGTTTCATAAGACTTGGTGCGCTCCGTTCAGATCAGACCAGCGTTGGAGGTTTCGCCCCTCCGGGGATCTTTGGATGAGGGCAAACGCATCTCGTCAACCGCTGGTTCACTCTGGGCTTCGCAATAATCGTCGATAAATGAATCGATGAGCGCTTCGTTCATATGGGGAAGCGCCACGAGATGGCCGATTCCACGATTGGGAGCCACCACCCATTTTGCCATGACACTGGGGGCAGGATGCGGGAAAACCACCGTGACGGAGTTCAAATTTCGCCAGGCGGGCACCCCGCGTTTTTGGAACTGCTCCACCGCATACCTCGCCATGGCCAGCGAGTGTTTGGCATTTCGCTCCAGACCTTCGTCACCGAGTGTCCGCAGGGCATACCAGAGCATGAGCGGAGTAAAGGCGTTTCGGGAACCGGTTATGGTGGTATCGAGCACGCCGACATATTCCACGGAGCGGGCAACCCGGTCCACATAGCGCTTCCGGGCCAGAGCCAATCCGCAAGGGAGCGGTCCGCCAATCATCTTGTGCCCACTGATGGCGATACTATCCGCCCCATCTGCAAAGGTCCAGGGCGGTGGATTATTGAGAAAAGGCAGGATCATCCCGGAGAGGGCCGCATCGCAATGGATATAATATTCGCGAATCACAAACTCTTTCATGATCGCCCGGATTTTGTCCAGATTATCTACCGCGCCTTTCATGGTGGTGCCGATATTGGCGAAAATAATCGGCGGCGTGTCCCGATTGTAGCGGACCGACTCGCGAAGATCGTCGTAATCCATCTCCCCATTATCCTGGGATTTTAACATGATGTTCCGGGTATGTTGCAGCCGGAGGATTTTGGCCACGCTGTAGTGGGTGTCTTCTGAAAAATAAACCACTCCCTGGGGGTAGAGTTCCCGAGCCAGGTAGAGACCGTACATGTTCCCCTCGGTACCCCCGGTGGTTACGTAGCCCCAAAAATCTTTGGGGTCAGCCTGGGTGTATTGGGCGAACTTTGCGAGCACTTCACACTCGAATTCGTGGGTATTCATCCGGTAATTACTACCTTCAAAAGGATCACCCACATTATTGATCGAAAAATTGAGGAAACGAAACAGTTCCGAATAATCCCAGGCTTGATTACAGGGATACCCAATGGTGCGGGGGCCAGTTTCACTCAGGCGACGATACAAATCATCCAATCGGTCCTGATCTGCTTTCAAAAGTCGTGACGGGGAGATGCGTTCAGACATGCTGTTATGTTACTGAATTATCGCTGGATACTCAAGCATCAATTCCAGCGGGCTCCCGGGCCAGATGGATCGGGCAAAGTGGGCAGGAACTGCGCCACCCCGTTGCTGTTGGCGGAAGAGCTGTACAGCGTGCTGGATCTGGCGCTGGCCAGATCCGCATTGGTGACTTCTCCAGGCGTTCCAGGACTTCCCGGAATCCCTCCTATCTCAGCCCCCGACCACGATGCTGACCACAGCGCTCCAGACCCCGACCGGCTCATCACCCACGCGGTAGATGGCGCGGTATTTCCAGGTGGTGAGGGCAGCGGGAAAAGGGTGGGTGTCGGTGTAGCCGGGTGTGGTGTCATAAGTGAGATCGGCCCAGCCTTGACCTCGATCCACTTGGATCTGGATCATGTCGAGGTAGGCACCGTTGCCATCCCAACCCCAGTCGATGAACACCTTGCCGCCGACGATCTTGACCTTAATTCCGGGTTGGATGGTGTCCAGGTCAGGCCCGGTGATTTCCGTACCCACGATGCGGAGATCAGTGGCGATGGTGGGGCTGTAGCCGCTTGATTCCTTGATCGTCTGGACCAGGCTGAAAATGCGGTTTAGCGCACCGGGCAGCACCGGGACGACAGCGGGCAGCCCCCCAGGGGCCGGGTCCGCCACCGGCAGCGGCGGCGGGACAAAGGCGGGCAGGACCATGGCGGCGGAGCCGGTCCCGCTCTGTGCGGCCTTGAGAAAATCGGTGTTCGACCTGCTCCAGGCGCGCTGGGTCGGCTGGTAACTGCCGAAGAGGTAGATGAGCCAGCGGGCATCCGCCACTGCAGCGGCGCACAAAATCTGGGTTATGCCCAGAGCGGGAGCGTGGATGATGAGTTTGTTGAAAAAATTGGTCAGCCAGATTATTTGCTCTGGCACATTGGTTGGATAGTACGAGTTATGTTTCATTTTTTTGATTTGGTTTTGTGTATGGGTTGAGTAAGAAAAAGTGGTGGCGACACGTCGCCCCCGTTCCCGGGGTGGAATGATGAACCTCCCGCTCCGGGTGGCGATTTTTTTGCTCCAAGAGGTGCGCCTCCAGCTCCGGGAGGTGATTGTTTCGCTCCGGGAAGCGCGCCTCCCGCTCCAGGTGGCGATTTTTTTGCTCCGGGAGGAGCACCTCCCGCCCCAGGAGGTGATTTTTTTGCTCCGGCAGGTGCGTCTCCAACTCCGCGAGGCGATTTTTTTGCTCCAGGAGGAGTGCCTCCTGCTCTGGGAGAAGCACCTCCAGCTCCGGGAGGACCACCTCCAACTCCAAAAAAAGCGTCGCCCCCTCCGGGAGGAGCGCCTCCCGTTTCAGGAGAGCAGAGCCGCGTGATCTGGCGATGCTCACTTGAGCCCCCTCCGTGCGGTTGAGACTTGGAATAACAAACTCCGGTGAGGGTGCGAGTTCATGGATCATTTTTGAGGGGAGCTTCTGAGGATTCAACAGGATTTTTTCCGGTTTATGAAACAATTTAGATACACATGCTCCACCAACTCGCAGATCAGGAACACCTCGAAGGCGCGGCCGGTTGGGCCGGGCGAACACCGGCGTGGAAAATCTTCGTCTGCCTTTGTCTTGCGGGGAGGTTCCTGGAACAACAACAATCGTAACAACTTGTTGTCTTCGAACCGCAACAACAACGATTCAACCAATCGCAACAACAACATCGGGTTACGGTGTGTGTTAGAGGGCGAGGAGGCGCGCAAGGGGGCAATTACATCTCATACCCGTGAGATGGGGCGTGAGAGGGTCTTGCGCCTCCTGGGCGGGATGGCATGGCCCCCTAACCCGGTGATCGTCGCCCCGGACAAAATGGAGTTTTCCACCGGGGAAAAAACGCGGCGGACCCGGATGGCATAAGGAGCGCAAGCTTCCAGTGAAGTCATCCGGGTCTCTGCGTTTTGTTTTGAAGAATTAGTCCAAAAGCCGCATCCCGGAGGGATGCCAG
>JBGSJM010000347.1:0-12695 GCA_041742015.1 Verrucomicrobiales bacterium
GATTGGACAGATAACCAGGGTAGGGTGGTTAAAGCAAAAATCCTCGGGGTGGAAGATGGCGCGGTGAATTTGCTTCTGCCGGGAAACAAAGTATCCAAACTCGGAGTGGACCGTTTGTCGAAGCTGGACCAGCGATTTGTGGCTGAGTGGAAGGAAATCTCGGTGTTTTTTAACACCGGCTACCAGAAATCCCGGAATGTCACGAATTCCGTCGAAGCGGGGATCAGCGATGGAGCCTTTGCTGAGGAGGGCAAAGTTCATGAAACTCGGAATTTCCGCTTCGAATCAGACCAAACGCTCAATGCCACGACGGTTAAAGATTTCAGCCGCATGTTCGAGGCCACCTACGCAGCGGTCAGGAGTCTGCCACTGGGCCTCGAAGTAGCCAGACCGCCAAAGGGCAAGTTCCGGGTTCGATTGTTCGCCAATAAGGGGGATTATTTCCAGGCGGGTGGCCCCAAAACCTCGGCTGGCGTTTACATCCTGAAAAGTCGGGAGATTCTCGTCCCATTTGAATCACTCGGGCTGAAAAAGGCTGGCAACACCTATCGAAAAGCCGTGGAATCTGATACTTCCACTCTGGTTCATGAAATCACTCACGCGGTGACCCACCAGTGGCTCAACTACATGCCGATGTGGGTTGCTGAAGGCCTGGCCGATTACGTGGCGGCGATTCCCTATAAAAATGGGGCTTTTCTGCTCGATCAGCATGAGCCGGGTATTTACAAAATGGTTTCAACCAACTTCGGTGGAGATGCGTTGCGGTTTAGGATGCTTCGTCCCGAAGAGTTTGTCTACCTGGACCCCGCAGAGTTTATGAATCGTCCATCAGAGGAGGAAAAACCAATCAACCTGGTGGCGGTGGAGCCCTATCAGATTCGCCTCCTCAGTGAGGGGGCTCCTTCCGCAGGCTCGGAAAACGAGAAGCCCGCATTAAAATCCGCCATGAGCAATGGAATTACCCCACCCGTGGTGGAAAATGCCTCCTCCATCGTCGTGCAGCGTTATTCCTCCTCTATGCTTCTCCTCCATGGCTTGATTTCCGGGGGGCAGACCGAAAATTTGCGCAAGTATCTTTTAGCCCATCTCCATTTTAGTTGGGATACGGAGAAATACATTGCCGACTACAATCAAAACCTCGATCAACATCAGGGGGCCGTAAAAAAGCAGATCGCAGATTTTGATGAGAAGCTGCGGAAATTTAACGATGCAATCCGTGCCTACAATGCCGCTGTGAAGTTGAAAAATGCGGGTGGTGATGTGGTGCTGCCCCCGATCCCGAAAAATCCAGAAATCCCCAAGGCGATTGAAGTTCCCAAAATTCTCGCCGAGCCGCGATCCAGGGATGAGTTTTCCCGGGCCGTTTTTAGAAAGAACGCAGTCAAAACCCATCTCGTCCTTCCTGAAAGTCTCGGCCTTTAGATCGACTCAACAGGGTTTAATCGACGACTCAACAGGGTTTAATTTTCCTCCAAAAACCAGTAAACCGCACAAAAAATCTTGCCCTGGAGGAAGAATCAATTCACTTTTGATCAAGAGGAAAACTCAAAGACGGACAATGAAAGCATTGGTCTTCACCTTCATGGTCACAATGACGGCTTCCGCCTTCGAGCCGAAGGTGCGTCCGCTTATTGAGGCGCATTGCGTGGACTGTCACGGCCCGGATGTGCAAAAGGGCAAGCTGCGGCTCGATGGCGAGATCAACATGGCCACCTGGATCAAGGTGCATGACCGGGTCGCAGCGGGCGAGATGCCGCCGAAAAAAGCAGACCAGCCGCCGCCGACGTTGCGTGACGAATCGCTCAAAATCCTGCACGAGGCACTCCAAGCTGCCTCCCTCGAAAAACAACAAACCCAGGGCCGCGTGTCAATCCGCCGCCTGAATGGCACCGAATATGAAAACACTGTGCGCGAACTCATCGGTACCAATGTGAAGCTCAAGGAACTGCTGCCCGCTGAAAACAGTGCTGGTGGTTTTGATAATGTCAGCGCCGTGCTCGACCTCTCCTCCACGCATTTCCTGCTGTATCAAGAGGCCGCCGAAAAGGCGGTGCGGTCAGCGGTTCCCATTCATCCGCATCTTCCCGTCACAGATCACCGCACCGGCCGCATGATCACGGACAACGGCAGCAACTTCAAACAGACGCTCACGCGTAGCTGCATGTTAAAGGGTAATTCGCTCATCGTTTACAGCAAGCTGCCTCGGTACGGCCTCGTCGTCACGCCGCATGTTGCGGGAGCAGGCCGCTACCGGGTGCGCATGTCCGCTGCTGCGGTCGGTGCCGCGAATCTGCCCGTTCCTGTAGCCTACTGCACCGTGGATCGTGGTCGGGAGCCGCCTGTGGTGAAAGACGTCGTAGATTTCATGCCAGGAAAACCCCGTGTCATCGAAACCGAGATCGACTTGGAGGCAGGTGAGGCTTTTGTGCTCCAGCTTCTTTTAAATTGGGACATCCGACCCACCAAAAAGCCCATCGAAGAATACACCGGTCCCGGCTACATCATTGATTGGCTGGAAATCGAAGGCCCCATCGACCCATTTCCCTCAAAGGCCTATCGCACGTTGTTTGGTACCGCCGAGCTGATGCCGAGATCCATCGTCAAAGCCATCAAAGAAGGCCGTAAGCCGCAGGACTGGAGCAAGCGCAACAACATTTATCAATGGCTCAACGATCCGCTCGAGCCCGTAAGCGCCACGCCAAAAGAGGACGCCGAAAAACTGCTGCGAGTCTTCATCCCGCACGCCTTTCGCCGTCCGGTGGATGAGGCCACGCTGAGGTACTTCATTGCTCCCGTACTTGCCCAACTCGACGCGGGCGAGAGCTTTGTGAATTCGCTGACTTTTGGCTACAAGAGTGTGCTCACCTCGCCGCATTTTCTCTTCTTCATCGAGACACTGGGCGCACTCGACCGCCATGCGCTCACTGATCGCCTCGCTTATTTCCTCACCTCGCTCCCGCCCGACGCCGAACTGCTCGCGGCGGATGTGACTAAGCCGGAGGTGTTGCACCAGCAAACCGAGCGTCTGTTGCGCTCACCACGATCTCGCGGCTTCACCGAGAATTTCACCGGCCAGTGGCTCGAACTCCGAAAAATGGACGCCACCATCCCAGACCCGAATCTCTACGGCGACTTTGACGGCATGCTGCTTTGGGCCATGCCGGAGGAAACCAAGCGCTTCTTTGACGATGTGCTGCAAAACGACCGCAGTGTGCTCGAGTTTGTGGATTCGTCGTGGAGTATCGTGAATCGTCGCCTCGCAGAGCATTATGGATTGGTGGAGGCTTTTGAAGCGGCACCGCAGCGAGACAAGGGGACCGCAGCAGCACCTCCGTCGGAATTTCGTCGAGTGAGCCTGCCCAAGACCTCGCATCGCGGTGGGGTGATGACCCACGGCAGTGTTTTGAAGGTCACTGCGGATGGCACGACCACTTCACCCGTGTTGCGTGGCAAGTGGGTGCTGGAGCATATCCTCGGTCAGGCGCCGCCACCACCGCCGCCGGACATTTCCGCCATCGAACCGGACATCCGTGGTGCGACGACGATCCGCCAGCAGCTCGACAAGCACCGTAGCATTGAAAGCTGCAACTCCTGCCACCAGTACATTGACCCGCCGGGTTTTGCACTCGAGTCCTTCGACCCCATCGGCGGCTACCGCGAGTTTTACCGCGCCTCCGCACGCACCCAGGCGGGAATCGTGCCGCTGCCCGGTTTCTCCGGTCGTCCTGTCTATCGCGGACCGGATGTCGAAAAAGGCGGTGTTACGCATGACGGCAAAACCTTCGCCACGGTCGAGGACTACAAGCGTCTCCTGCTTGAAAACCCGGATCAAATCGCCCGCAATCTGGCCGAAAAACTCCTCACCTACGCGACCGGTGCCGAGCCACAGTTCGCTGACCGAGAGGTGATCGAGCAAATCGTCGCCAACGCAAAAAAATCACACTACGGTCTGCGCACACTCGTGCATGAGATCGTGCAAAGCCGTCCGTTCAGAAATAAGTAACCACTCAACGCCATGCCACGCACACCACTCGACCGCCGCACCTTTCTACGCTCCTCCGGCATTGCCATCGGGCTGCCGTTTCTCAATGCCATGATGCCGATCAGTGCGGAGTCTAAAAAGGCCGCCACGCAGCCGAAACGGTTGCTCATGATCGGCCGACCGCTCGGCATGCATGCGCCGAATTTTTTCCCCACGGACGCTGGCCTGAACTACACGCCCAGCCGCTACTTGAAGCTGTTGCAGAGCCGCCGCGCGGACTTCACTGTCTTCTCCGGCATGTCACACCGCTACGGTGCCGGGCACTACGCGGAGGTGGGACTTTTCACTGGCGTGCATCCCGATTTCATCCGGCCAAATGACATCAAGAATACCATCTCGCTCGACCAGGAGGCTGCGTCGCATCTCGCGGGCCAGACCCGCTTCAGCTCGCTCATCATCGGCGGCGGTAGCGCTGCGTGGAATCGCCGGGGCGTGCGCCTGCCCGCCGAGCAACGGGTCAGTGCAGTGTTTCGGCAGCTTTTTATCGACGGAACACCCGAGGAGGTCACGCGTGAGATGCGCCGCGTGAAAGAGGGTAAAAGCATCCTCGACGGTGTGCGTGATCAGCTCACCCATCTGAACGGCAAACTAGGCAGCGATGACCGTGAGCGCATTGATCTCTATGTCTCATCCATTCGTGAGGCAGAGCAAAAACTGAAGCAGGACGAAACCTGGCAGCTCACCCCCAAGCCCAAAGTCGCTGCCAAGCCGCCCGAGGAGTTGAGCAGCGCACAGCTCGTCGAGCGGAGCCGCCAATGGTATGAACTCGTGCATCTCGCCTTTCAGACCGATAGCACACGCGTCATCTCGCTGTGGTTCGGCTCGCAGGACAAGCCGGAGATTCAGGGCGTGAACATCGGTCATCACGATGCCTCGCATCACGGACAAGACCCCGGCAAGCTGGAGCAGCTCGCACTTATCGAGGATGCGGAGATGCGGATTTTTGGTGAGTTCCTCGACAAAATGAAAGCCAGCTCCGAGGGCGAGAACTCACTGCTCGACCGCTCGTCCATCTTCCACGCCAGCAACCTCGGTAACGCCTCCAATCACGACAACACCAACTTGCCCATTATTCTAGCCGGAGGCGGCTACAAGCACGCAGGCCACATCGCCCACGACAAAACAAACAACACCTACCTTTCCAACCTCTTCGTACGCATGCTCCAACAGATGGACATCGAGATGGACAAGTTTGGAGCCAGCACTGGCGTGCTCAGTGAGGTGTGATCTGCCCAGATGCTAAATCGACATGGATGAAAAACCACCGTCGACGATTAATTCCAACCCGGTGATAAAAGATCCCGCATCACGTGAGGCGAGTAACAGAGTGGCACCGAGTAGCTCTGATGGTTCGCCAAATCGGTTTGCCGGAGTGTGTCGCATGATGGATGCCACCCGATCTTCCGTGAGGACCTTGCGATTTTGCTCCGCCGGAAAAAATCCCGGGACCAGCGTATTTACCCGAACTCCTTTCTGCGCCCACTCGCGGGCGAGGTTTTTCGACAAATTGTGAACCGCTGCCTTGCTGGCGGAGTAAGTGAAAACCCGGCTCAAAGGCCCCAGACCAGAAATCGATCCCAGATTGATAATCGATCCGCCTTTTTCCTGGGAAAGCATCTGTTTTCCAAAAATTTGGCAGCTCCGCAAAATGGCCCCGAGATTGATGTCCAGAATCCGGGAAAATTCCTCATCGGTGATTTCCAAAATCGGGGTCGGCGAATTAATCCCCGCGCCATTGATGAGAATGTCCACTTTGCCATGGTGGGCCACGGTTTCATCCAATAGAGTCTGGAGAGATGCCCGCGAGGCGACATCTGCCTCCAGAAAGCTGGCTGATCCTCCAGCGGCTTTGATCGAGGAGACTCGAGCCGCCCCCTTTTCCGCGCTGCGGCCAACCACAACGACATGGGCTCCAGCTTCAGCGAGGCCTTGCGCCATTTCGCCGCAGAGGGTTCCGGTTCCGCCGATCACCACGGCGGTTTGGTTTTGCAGTGAGAAGAGTTGGTTGATCAGGCTCATAGGCTTTAGGCTTTAGGCTTTAGGTGATAAGATAAAGCCCCTTATGGACCTCTTCCTAAAGCCTAAAGCCTAAGGACTGCGACCTTATCACCTTGGCCGATGAGATTTCAAATGATATTTCTCAGAAGCCGTCCATATTCATTATCATGGCTCAAACAGCGGAACACACCATCAACCCGGAAATGGAAATGCGGGAGATACTCGAACTTTTCCCGGGGGCGAAACGTGCCCTCTTTGCCCGTTATCACATCGGCGGCTGCAAAAGCTGCAGTTATGCGGATGATGAGACGCTTTCCGAGGTCTGTCAGCGTAATGACAATCTTCCGGTTGAGGAGGTGATTGCCCACATTCTTGCCGCCAATGACGAGGACCAAAAAATTCTGATTGATCCCCTGGAACTTAAGCTCGCCATCGAGAGTGACCTTCTACCGCGCCTCATCGACCTGCGAACCCGCGAAGAATACGATGCTGTGAAACTTCCCCGGGCCGAGATTTTCAGCAACGATCTGCTTCAGCAGATTTTCGGATCTGAAAAAAAAGATCGCCTCATCGTGTTATATGATCACAAGGGTGACCGCTGTCTGGATGCAGCGGCGTATCTATTGGGGCACGGTTTTGAAAATACCCGTGCTCTTCGCGGTGGGATCGATGCCTATGCGCAACACGCAGATCCCGAAATCCCCAGGTATAAGGTAGAATTCGAGGATTAATTTTTATAAAGCCGCTGCGGCCCAAGATGAGTAAAGATGTCGAGCAAAGAATCCAGGAGGCCATCGCCAATCCCAAAAATATGGGGGAAATGAGCGATGCGGATGCCGTGGGCACCGTTGGGAGCCCGGATTGTGGTGATATGCTTCGCATGTGGTTGAAATTCACTGAAAAAGATGGGCAAAAAGTCATCGACAAAGCTTCGTTCCAAAGTTTCGGCTGCCAGACCGCGATCGCTGTGGCCAGCATGGCCACTGAAATGCTCGCCGGAAAAACCGTCGAGCAGGCCAGGGCCATGAGCAGCACCGATCTCTCTGCACCACTCGGACCACTGCCTCCGATGAAAATCCACTGCGGCCAGATGGTCGAGGGCGCACTAAAAGAAGCCCTCGAAGCTGATCATGCTGATCGGATCACCCAAAAAGAAAGCCCGCCCCAGGAACAGGCCAGTACGTTGCTCGACAGTTTTCACCAGCCCGCTCCCGCCCTGAAAAAAGGTGCCATCAAGATCGTTCTTCAGAACAAGGATTAACTCAGAAAATTTACTTAAAATGAACCATCAGGAAATCGAACTGACCCGCGATGTTGAAGCCATCCAAATCCCCAGCGGGGACATCATCCACTTGCCCACCGGAACCAAAGTGATGATCACCCAGGCTCTTGGCGGCACCTACACCATTGCAACCCAACATGGCCTCGCCCGGATAAAATCGGAGAATGCTGATGCTTTGGGCATCGATTTGGAAGCCGAAAAATCGAAAAAAAATGAAGCCACCGTTGCTCTTGCCTCCGGTGATCTGGAAGGGGCGGTTTGGGCACAGTTAAAAATGGTGTTTGACCCGGAGATCCCGGTCAACATCGTTGATCTCGGCCTGGTTTATGACTGCCAGATTAAAGAAGAGGAAGGTCATAAAAATGTTGAGGTAAAAATGACCCTGACTGCACCGGGTTGTGGCATGGGCCCCACCATCGCGGCGGATGCCCAGTCCAAAATCATGATGCTTGATGGAATCAGTCATGCCCGGGTCGACTTGGTCTGGGATCCAGCCTGGAATCAGGACATGATCAGTGAGGAAGGCAAGATGAAACTCGGGATGATCTAGTTTTTTATGGACAAGATAACTCAGTTTAGTTCCATCGAAGATATTGTTCAAGACGTCGCCCAGGGCAAAATTGTGGTTATTGTTGATGACGAAGATCGGGAAAATGAAGGTGATCTGATCTGTGCCGCTCAAAAAATCACACCTGCGACTATCAATTTTATGGCTACTCATGGCCGCGGCCTTATTTGCGCTCCGATTGAAACGGCCACTGCCCAGAGACTGGGGCTTCCCCTCATGGTGAGGCGAAATACGGAGTCCCACGGAACCAATTTCACCGTCGCGGTGGATGCGGCCCATGGCATCACCACCGGGATTAGCGCCGCTGACCGCGCTAAGACCGTCGAAATCCTTGCCAACCCTCTTTCCGAACCGCAGGATCTGGTCCGGCCCGGGCACATTTTACCATTGCAGGCCAAGGAAGGCGGAGTACTGCGTCGCGCTGGCCACACCGAAGCGAGTGTTGACCTGGCCAGAATGGCCGGGCTTGAGCCTGCGGGAGTGATTTGTGAAATCCTAAACGAAGACGGCACCATGGCGCGTCTCCCCCAACTCCTGGCATTTGCCGAAAAACACGGGCTTAAAATCGGTACCATCGCAGATTTGATCAAGTATCGCCGGAATCGGGAAAAACTCCTGGAGCGCATCGAAAAAATCGAGATGCCGACTGATTTTGGCGTGTTTGATCTCTACCTCTACGTGAGTCGTCTTGATCCGGATGAGCATCATCTCGCGTTGGTCAAAGGAGCCATCCGCGCGGATGAGCCGACCCTCGTCCGAGTTCACAGTGAATGCCTGACTGGCGATGTCTTTGGGTCACGCCGCTGCGATTGCGGCAGCCAGCTTCACGCCGCCATGGCCCAGATCGAAAAAGAAGGAAAAGGCGTCCTCGTTTACATGCGGCAGGAAGGTCGCGGTATCGGTCTGGTCAACAAAATCCGGGCCTACAAACTTCAGCAGGAAGGGCTTGATACGGTTGAAGCCAACGAAAAACTCGGTTTTGCTCCAGACCTCCGAGACTACGGAATGGGTGCCCAGATCCTCCACGATATTGGGGTTCGAAAAATAAGACTCCTGACCAACAATCCCAGAAAAGTGGTTGGGTTAGAGGGGCATGATCTTGAGATTGTTGAGCAGGTGGCCGTGCAAATCGCCTCCAATCAATACAACGAAGATTATCTGCGGACTAAAAAGGAAAAACTCGGGCATAAACTTTAGTCCTTCCCGGCTTCATTTGAGATTGTTCGATAACCCACTAAACAGGGTTTCATCACCGATTATACAGGGTATGATCGCCGACTATACCCTGTACAATGGGTGGTAATTGGTTCGGTTCGGTGATCGGAAATTCAGTGAGTAGGTAGAGAGCTGACTTTTTTCGAGTTTGTGGTCCCGTGCTCGGTTGCAAGGTAGTGGTTGGCCACCGCTGCTGCGGTCATCTTTCCAAGGGTAATTTGTCCTTCTGAATTGAAATGGACATGATCAAAGATGGTGGGTAACAATCCGTGGAATACTGGAAAGGCATTTTTGAGGTAACTGGAGACTTCTGCCTGTGAAATGTAAAGAGACAGTCCATTTGGCCGCAATTTTTCGACTAGTTCCCGGCGGGCTTCAATTCCAGCTACGTCAAAATAAGTCAAAACAAACACCGGGAGTTCCGGGGTGGCGAGGTCGGCTCTAAGGTGTTCAACCAGTTCCATAAACCGTTGCTGATAAGATTCTGAAAGTTCCAGCTTTCTGGCGTCCCGATCACCTTGTTTCCAGATCAAACCGCAAAGTTTAAAATCCGAGACTTGGTGCGCGCCCGAAACTGCGTTGATCATGTCCCGGTAAAGGGAGCCCTTCAGCGCATCACCTGTTTTGCTGGCGGCTGACCATTGCCAGTCTGGTTTCCAGGCATCAATCCCCGTTCCGCTGACCGCTACTTTGATGATTCCGATGGTATCACTTGGAAACAAAGTGGCCATTTCGTGTGCGAAAGAGACTTCCGGCCCAAAATTTGATTTTGGGATGAGATATTGCCATTTCCCCTTGGCCCAGATTCTGACTCGCGGGTGAGGTTCGTTGTAGGGGGGGGGCAATTTATCAGCCTTGCCGTGTCCCACCATATTCGATTGACCCATTAAAAGAAAAACCCGCAGTTTGGTTCTGGGAAGAATTGGAGCATCGCCGCCCCCCATGGAGTTGGCTTGTTTCAACCCGACGCCACGCGAAGGATCGTCTT
Organism: Verrucomicrobiales bacterium; assembly: GCA_041742015.1. Lineage (GTDB taxonomy): Bacteria > Verrucomicrobiota > Verrucomicrobiia > Verrucomicrobiales > DEV007 > Arctic95D-9. Next base: position 10,094 of record JBGSJM010000347.1, read on the forward strand.
CCAAAACCATTTCCCGACGGTCGGGAGCCAACTCGTCTTTCTCATAAGCATACCATTCGCTGGCATTGCGGTGGGTGGTGATGAAGGTGTTATCCAGTTCGTTCTTGCCAAAAAACTGCGGCTTGATTGAGCAGTTTATCAGGGAGACGCACCCAATCAGCAAAGATAAAAGGCGCAAACTCAATTTGATGGGCGGACTCACGGTTAGATTCTAGTATGATCCGCTCCAAAGTTCAAGGCCGGGGCCGCGAAATGGGGCGTTTCCTTTCTTCGTAGAGGTATCCGTGAGGATTTTTTCTCAAAAATTCCGGGTTCCGATATCGCTGCGCCGCTGCATACCGGGAAAGGTGACTTTGGCTGATTCTGCATAAACGGTGGCCACGGCTTCCTGCCGCGTCTCGCCTTGAGCGACAATGGCAAAAACTCGGCCCCCGGCGGTTTCGAACTGTCCCGCTTGGTTGAGCCGAGTTCCGGCGTGGTAGATTCGGGCGTTTTTGAGTTGTTCAAGCCCCGAAATAGTGTCGCCATTGCGGGATGATTCGGGATACCCGGCTGAGGTCGAGACCAGGCATACACTCCATCCCTGGCGAAATGCGATTTTCTCTGGATGAAGATTTCCCCGGGCTCCATCCAGAATGTAGCTGGTGAAATCCCCCTGAATCATCGGAAGTACGGCCTGCGCTTCAGGGTCGCCAAATCGGCAGTTGTATTCCAGGATTTTCGGGCCGGTTTTTGTGAGGATCAACCCAAAGTAAAGGAAACCGCGATAGGGAAGCCCGTCTTTTCGGAGGCCTTCCACGGTGGGGCGGACGATGGTATTTTCGATGGTTTCGCGAAGATCTCCCTCGAACATTTCCAGTGAACTGACCGCTCCCATGCCGCCGGTGTTGGGGCCTTCGTCCCCATCAAAAATTCGTTTGTAATCCCTCGCCGGAGCCAGGATTTGGTATCGATCATCCACCACCGATGCGAAAATCGAGATTTCTGGTCCGTCGAGAAATTCCTCCACCAGCAGGCAGCCTTCGCCAAATTTCCGCTGACCCAGCACCTCGTCGGTAAAATCTTCGGCGGATTTTTCGTCAAAGCAAACCGCCACGCCCTTTCCCGCCGCCAGACCGTCGAATTTCAAAACCGTGGGGTATTTGCCGCCGATTGCGAGGCGCGCGGCCTCCACGGTTTTGACAGAGGCATAACCTCCGGTGGGTATCCCGTGGCGAACCATAAACTGCTTGGCAAATTCCTTGCTGGCTTCGAGCTGGGCGCTTTCCTTCGGCGGTCCCCAGCACGGGATTTCGGCTTTTTTGCATTCGTTGGCAAGACCTTCGTTTTTAACCAGGTAGCTCTCCTCTCCGGCGACGCAGAGGTCGATCCCTTCGGATTTCATAAACGCCATCAAAGAAGGAAGGTCGGTGGCGGGAGTTTTTTCAGCCAGCTCAAAGATGGCATCGCTCCCGGGAAAGCTGTAAATGCGGCATCCCGTGGGGGATTCGTGAAGAGCTGTGATGATGGCGTGCTCGCGCCCGCCTTTGCCAACTACCAGGACTTTGATCATTTCGCTGTATTTAGAAAGTTGAGAGTTTTCAGTTGAAAGTTGAGAGTAGTAAGAGAGCCGATTGAGGTTCAAACTCTCAGCTCTCCACTTTCAATTTTCAACATGAATAAACCACGTCTCAAAATCCGGCTTACACCCGCCGCAGAGCAGGCCGCCCGCAGTGGTCATCCCTGGATATTTGCGGATCGGATCAAGAGCATCAATCGCGAAGGCGATACCGGAGAATTGGCCGTGGTCTATGATCGGAGTGATCGCTTTTTGGGAACCGGGCTCTACGATCCCCATTCCCCGATCCGCCTGCGCCTTCTCCATGTGGGTGCGCCTGTAACCATCGATGAATTTTGGTGGATCCAGCGATTCCGCGCCGCGATGGCAAAAAGGGATGGATTATTCGGCCCGGAGACTAACGGTTATCGACTGATCAACGGCGAGAGCGATGGGCTGCCCGGATTGATATTGGATCGCTATGCGGACACCTGCGTCATAAAAATTTACACAACCATCTGGCTGCCCTGGTTGGAGGATTTGTTGCGCTGGATCTCTACTACCGCTTCACCTGCACCCTTAAACATCGTTCTGCGATTGAGTCGAAATATCCAGGGGCACGCTGGCGATCACTTCGCCCGGCAAGATGGGACCGTGCTGTATGGATCTTTGACTACCCCGGCGGTGATTTTTTGCGAAAACGGCAAGCGATTTGAAGCTGATGTCATCAAGGGGCAAAAGACAGGTTTTTTCCTGGATCAGCGTGAAAACCGGCAAAGGGTCTCGCTGCTGGCAAGAAGTAGAGATGTTCTGAATGTGTTTAGTCACTCCGGCGGGTTTTCGGTATATGCAGCGGTAGCTGGGGCGAGATCCACCACCGATGTAGACATCAGCCCTCTTGCGCTGGAAGAGGCCAGGTGCAATATGGAATTAAATGCGGTGCCCCAATCCTGCAAACATCAATGGATCAAAGCGGATGCCTTCGAGTGGCTCAGCGGGCACGATGGCCGATACGATATCTTGATCATCGATCCTCCTTCTCTGGCCCGGCGTGCCGCAGAAAAA
>JBGSJM010000348.1:0-7006 GCA_041742015.1 Verrucomicrobiales bacterium
AGAGCACTTTTTTTGTAGGGTACCATTCGAGAATCCGCTCAATTGCCTCCGTCTTGTGGACATCATGAGCCTTGCAAAACCACTTTTCCGTATCAAGCCCCCAATCGGTCATAAAAATACCACCCAGCGGAATTTGATGCCGCTCAAACACTGATTGGATAAAGCTCCGCAGATTCCAGGGCGAACTCGTCACAAAAAATACCAAATTGCCCTCTTTCGCGACATTTTGAAAAAAGTCAGCCATCCCCGGAAAGACTCTTCTCGTGAGAACATTGCCAAGAAACATCGTCTTAAACAGTTTAAACACCGACTCCACGTTGGTCTCCATGACTGTGTCATCAATGTCACAGACAATTACACTCTCAACGTCATTCTCCGGAATCGAAGCAACCGGGACTTCCTGCCACTTTTCTGGGGCTAGATCCGGCAATCGAATTTTGATCTTCTTAGCGACAAGGGCTGCCGCGTGATCAAAAATCAACTCAAAATAACCCTCTTCATCAGCTTCAGTCTCTTTTGAAACGCCTCCACAAACCGCTTCTACTTTTGCGTAAGGTTCCTCATCCGTCATCCAATACTGAAGCATTCCGGCAAGATTAGCCCAGGCCGAATCCCCGACTTTCGGCTGCCGAATTGTTTTACTCGCCAGAACCCGCCCTTGAAAAAGCACTCCTGAAGGTATACCCAGCACATTCTGTGGTTCAATCATCAGCGGTAGCTTAATCGACCGCTTCCATTTCTTCGCCAGCCTGATCCCCTTTCCCAGCGAAGCTTCGATAAACAAGACAGCGATCAACCTAAGTCGGCTGTTTAGCCCCTTTGGTGGCAGAATGGGTTCTGTTTTCTTGGTTGTCTCCACAATTGCTTTGTCTCTTGTTATCCGCCTTCTGACAAGTCAAAAATTTTTACACGCAGGTCGGACATCAACCCTATTGATTTCCAGGAAAACCCTTCAATTTCTAGAAGGAGGATGTGTCTCCATCCGTAGTGAAGGAGTGAATATTTTCTGTAGAAAACCGTTTTTGCTCCATTTCCTCATTGCCTTTACCATCTTCACCTCTGGTAAATCATCGTCGGCCCAGGAAATCAAGACTTTCTCCTACGGTAGCCATGAGCGCCAAAAAAATGATGGGACCGATGTCGTTGCCCGGACTGCCAATAACATTGCCGACAAAGGAGGCTATCCCTCCGAGCTATATTTGATGGGGCACTCTGCAGGTGCTCACACTGTCGCCATGTTGGGATTAATTAAATGAAAGTTATCTGGAAAAAGTTGGAGTCAAAAAATCATACATCAAAGGCATAATACCCATTGCGGCACCATTGATGCTGAAAGCCTCCCAGGTCTCACAGCTTGCGCTCGTATTTGAAAACGCAAAAGATGACGCGATGTGGCCCCTCGCTTTCATTGATGGAAACGAACCTCCTTTTCTCCTCCGGCAGGGCGGACAAGACTTTCTTGTGCAACCAATTCACTCCCAAGCAGCAGAGTCGATTATCAACGCCAAAGACGCCGCTCATGTTTTCGAGAATCATGATCACATGACTATTATTGGCGCATCTTCAAAAATACGAAAGCAGAGGCGACGTTGTAAAGCCCATCCTGGAAATGATCAAAGCGACCCAGTGAAAGCAAGAACAGTTTATATTTGCAATTCATCGATAACTTCTTGAACGCTCTGGGCAACTTGAATTGAACCAATAATTTGACCTGCCGTCAGGGAGGCCCAAATGTGTTCCTCAGGATTAAAACTTCCAGAAAACTTGGCCATCATTGAGCGCACTGGAACAGCAGAAGTCTCCCAGACTGTGGGGAATTCATCAATCGTTATTGAATAAACAACTTCCTCATTCAAGTCTATATCTGGCTCAGCGGTCCAACGTCCAGAAGAATCCGCCAAAACCTCTTTTAATCCGAAGCGATCAATCCCGAAGTTATCATGAATCGAAACCCGGATTGAGGCATTGGGCGATTGGGAGGCTCCCGCAAAATAGGGAAGATACTCAATGACAACTTCCCCGCTCTCATCTGGCTCGCAAGACACTACCTTAAAACCACAGAAAAACCGGCGATCATCCGGTCCCTTAAAAAATTGGGTGATATCCCCAAGAGGCAGAAGCGATACGCCCGGTGCCCCCACTTTTGTTTTTGGAGTATTCTCTCCCACCACTGAACTTGAAAACGTTAACATCCTTGACTGCGAAGCGGGATCAGCAAAACTACTCGAAACCACGCCAATCATGGAACTGGACATTTCGAAAGTTTTAGAGAGGCAGTTCTCAAAACCGAATGACGGAGTCATTTGAGGAATCAAAAAATCACTGTATGACATCACCGCACCACTCGAAATCATGTTTTTTTCAGGCAAAAAATTAGTCTTTTTCGTCAGAATCCGGCTTCCAGGCCAGGTGCTCGTCTGCTCTCTTACTAACATCGCGGAGGATTCTTCCTCAGGCATCAAAGAGGGAACCTCAGCAGATCGCACACCCTCGGTCGTAATGGTTATGATCGCCGAGCTACCATCCGAGAGTGTGTAGGTAAACACATCTTCAAGGTCCACTCCGGGTTCCTCCAGCTTGTGATCAACTGCATAATCATAAACCCCGTCAGCCCCAATGCTCAAAATCCCGTAAGACCCCTTCACCACAGTTGGTCGATTAGTTAGAGTTGATTCCTTGGCCACCTCAAGCGGCGGTTGACCCTGAGCGGCGATTGCCACAATAGTCGGTCGGTTTCCGGCATCTTCATACTCTGGCCCTACTCCATGCAGATAATCTCCCTCCACTCCTTCAACTTCAACCGTAAGATTTGCTTCCGATGAAACTCTCCCGTCGGAAATGATGTAACTAAAAACCTCTGTGACCGGTTCGTAAGGGGCTAGCGAACTGTAGGGATGTACTTCATAACTGTAAGTCCCATCCGCTCCAATCTTAAGCACCCCGTGGTCACCTTCAATGGAAACACCAGTCGCACTGGAAGTTCCACTGGGAACCATAACCCTCCCCCCCCGATGATGAGAGATAAAGGTAACGGCGGGACCAACTCCCTCATCTTCCTCATCCGGAAAACTTTCCGACGTAGACGCTTCACCAATTACTGCACTTTCAAACACTGACACTCCGATACTCGACCTAGTTCCATCTGAGAGCACATAGTCAAAAACCTCTTCGAGATAAATTGAAGGGTCCAAACAAGCAGTTACTTCCGGTTTTTCCTCATAGTTGTAATTCCCATCCGCCCCAATGGTCAGAACTCCATATTTCCCTGGAATTGAAATCCCATTTTCCAGGGTCGATCCTGGCGGCACCACTTTCCAATTCCCGTTAAAACCGACTTCCGTTATCACTAGATCCATTTTCTGTGGCTCTGAAACAATTTCTATCATCGCAAACAAATTTCGAGTGCTTTCCGGACTTAAGATTACGCCAAGAGCCTGACGTTCCGGTCCGTCCACCTCCGTCAATGTGACGTTGAGCGAAATTTCCCCCACTGGAATCGTTTTGATAACATCCACATTGGCCGAAACAGCAGCGAGACTGTTTTCCTCGCCCAGGCCGCTCACAATCGCACAAAACAGAAGCGAGCTATCCTGCCATGGTTCCACTGCCACACCATAGGGCGAAACGGATTGCTCTCGTTTTGTAAAAAGCGCCCCATCTCGCAAACCGATTGGAGCATCTGGATTTACGCCTGAGAAAACTACCGCACAGGCCGCAATATCCTCCGGAATAAAGTCTTCAAAAAGAATATCCACAGATCCGCCGGACCGAGGATCCATCAAAGTGAAAATCCAGGTTCCACCAAATTGCGCGTCCACTTTCCCCTCTCCAACCGATTGGCGATCCATCGGTTCGCCATCATAAACCACCACCATCTGGACCTGTTTTTTTCCTGGGCGCCCCCCCCTGGCCGCAATCGAAACCACCAAAAGTCGATTTTTGGTGGTCGCTGCTACATCGATCCGGGGAATAGTGACTTTCGGGGAGTGATTCTCAAATGCGGTAAACACACCTTCTGGTTTAATTGCGGTCAAAATTGTAAAATCTTTTGTTCGGTTGGATTCTAATTCTTCAAAATGGGATGTTTTTCTAACAAACGTCAAGATTTTTCAGCTTTTTCCACGCAAACAAATCTACGCTTTTGGACTGAGGTAGGTAAGGCTTCAGGACCATGACGAGCGAAAAAACTTTCGGAGTGGATTTTCCTTTTTGCGAGGCTGGGTCCAGTGCCACCAAATGGCAACCATTGCAGCCGTGTCGAGGTAACAATATTGGAGCAGCAGTTGCCGGAAAGCGGCTCGCTTTTTGGGATCCTGACCAGCCAAACCAAACATCATGTCCTGATAGACCCGGATTGCGCCGGTTCCCTCGCGGACCACTTCCTCGTCTTCGCCCACTGGCAGGGCGGGGAGCGACTTGTAGGGATCGTCACTGTTTCTACCCACACCCTTGAAGCAGGAAAGCTGGCGAACCGAGCGGTTTGATCGCCAGACGGCTGGGAAAACGACTTTGATCGAAACACTACTCTTCATTTCGGGGTGAAAATAGTATTTTCGGGCCATGGCACAAAGGTCGATGACCCAATCCTCCCGACCAGCCTCGAAATCTTCCAACCACCTGACGAGGTCAGGATCGCTGTGTCCATATTTATCCATTTGTCCACGGATGTCACGCAGCATGGTGAATTCGTAGGGCGACCAAATGTAGACGGTTCCATCGCTGCCAATTCTATCTTTGAGTGACCGTGCGAATTGGAAATTTGGGAAGGCTTCGGTGTCATCCAGCCATTCGGCGTGTTCGATCGGGCCGCCTGGCTCGCGGATCGTGTGGCAACTCCATTGAAAGCCTACCTGTTCATAGGGGCGCATTTTATTGTGGTAAGGGAGGGCGATCCGGGAGCCTTCAAAGTCGATAAAATGTAGGGGATAACGGTGTTTTTGGAGAATCTCTTTCAAAGCCGGATCTGCCCACTCCCGACCTGCGATCTGGATGCGCTGGCGATCATTGGTGACTCCTTCACGAAAAGCGTCCTGAGGAATGGCGGACAATCGCACATCTCCAGAAGCTGCCATTTCCCTCGGGATATCACGATCTTTTCCGCCAAGTAGATCAACCCGGAACAAATCCAAGATATGGGGTTCCTGATGAGCCAGGCGACCCCAGCACTCGTTAAACCCTGATTTGCCAACTTTTTTTTCTTTGATCCGGTATTCGCAGTTTCGACATTGGTAGCGGGGTGGGGATTTAATCTTTTGAATCTTTCCGTTGGCTAAGGATTGGGCGAATTCCTGGCGGGCCTGATTAACCTCGTCTCGGATCTCTTTTGCCTCTGCGGTCACATCGACAAAGACAAGGAGATGTTGGTCAGCCAGATCCGCTTCGTTGCCGAGATATTCAAATTCAGCTCTCCAGCGGGGCTCGCCCTTCTGGGGCGGGATCATCCGAAAGCGTTCGTAGGTCGAGGCCGGAGTGGCTTCCTTTGATTTATCAACCACACACAGGAACGGTTTTACCTCAAACTCCGGAAAGGCGCTTTCCAGAACCAGGGTCTGAAAGGTGACATCTTCCAGATAAGGACGCCATTTGCTGCTGATTCTACCCTGTTTGCCGCGAAAGGGCGAGGCCATGTCGTCAATAGATTCAACGGATGAAGATTTGACCTCAATCAGTTCGAGAACGTTACTCCGGCGGCGCAAGACATCGATTCTGATCAGATAAGAGCCCGCGATAATAGTCGGTTCAAACCAGGTTCCATCACCGCTTCTGATCGCTTTTTCCGAAGCCTGGTGCGCTTTTTCGGGATTGGCCCAGTCTCCCATGGTGTCTCCTTCTGGAAAAAGAGCACGGGACATGGTTTCGACCATAAATCCCCCATCCGCTAAAAATGCCAGGTACGGGTCATCGTCCAGGCGCGACGCATATTTGTTCTTTTTGTAAAAAAGTTTGGTCGGACATTCGCGAGCTTTTTTAAAGTCGCTTTTAGTTAAATAAATAGGCTTGACCATGATTCGGTTTCCCGAAACTTTAACCATGACAATGGATTTGTCAGCAAGGGACTGCTTTTTTATTTCTTGCTGGTTTGAGTCCTAAAGCTAATACCAAGATGTTAACCCTATTTGGGAATAATGGTGATTCGCTTGAGCCGTGCAGAATCATTAGGACTCCAAGTATTCACTTTGTCGTGATTCTTGAAATGATTGTGAATGATCATTCGTTGGTAGGAATTCATCGGTTCGAGTTTCACCGACTCCCCCTTTGAGATAGCTTTGGCGGCAGCCTGTTCCGCTTCGTCAATTAGTTGTGCCTCCAAAGTGGCACGATAATAGTCGATATCGACGCGAAATTTCGGGCATTCACCGACCCGGTCGTGAACAATCCGGTTGGCAAGATATTGCAGTTCATCAAGGCGCTCTCCATGGTGCCCGATCAATAATTTAGAGTCACCTGAACTGATGTTTATGCTGTTTTTTTGCCGATCAACATCAATCGTCGCGACAAATCCAAGATATCCAAGCATGTTGTCGACAACCTCCTGAGCGACATCCAAATAATCCATGATGCGTGATTTTAAGCCTGTACTCATGGAAAATCGGCTGATTTCCCTACTTATCAACGCTTTTTTTTCTTGCCCTTGGTGTGGCGGGAGCCCTTTTCGCTCGCCAGCTTGGTGCGACTCTGGCCAATTTGGGGCAACTCCGGGGCTTTCTTTTTGTCAGTTCCTGCCATTTCCCTCTTCGCTGACTCCCCCCCCTGGTGCTGATTTTGAGCGGCTTCAATCTTTTCCTGAAGTTTTGCCATGAAGCCCGGCTTGCTCTTTTTCTGTTGGCTAGGCTTTACCAACTCAGGCTCAGGAAGTTTGTTCATCAACCAGGTTTGAAGAATCGTAAATACGTTCGAAACCGTCCAATAGAGGGAAAGACCTGAGGCGAAGTTGTAACAGAAAATAAGGAAGATGAAAGGCATCATCATGAAGATCATGCGCTGGGTATTGTCCCCCGTTTTGGGG
>JBGSJM010000349.1:0-14107 GCA_041742015.1 Verrucomicrobiales bacterium
ACGGCCCTCAACGGCGATAACCGCTCCGATAGGCACGTCCTCAGCGAGATAGGCGTATTGAGCCTGGCGCAGGGCCTGACTCATCATAAAAAGATCACTCGTCAGGTCAATATGAGTGTTTTCTTCGTTGTTTTCCTCCGGTGATGCCATAAATCCTTTGCGTGTATCCGAAAGCGGGCAAGATATAATCATTGAACATGGAAGACTGCAACCATCGAATCATAGCACCGTCCATTCTCGCCGCAGATTGGGCAAATGTTGCCAGTGAAGTAATTCGTGCTGAAGCGGCGGGTGCCGACTGGCTTCACCTCGATGTGATGGACGGACACTTTGTTCCCAATATTTCCTTTGGCCCCCAATTTGTGGCGGCGATCCGTCCTCATGCAGGAATGCCACTGGATGTTCACCTTATGATCGAGCGCCCCGACATCTATTTTCCAGCTTTTGTGAAGGCTGGAGCCGATCGGATCACAGTGCATGTCGAGGCCCAGCACGATGTCAGCGATACATTGCAAAGAATTCGCGACAGTGGATGCAAATGTGGTCTGGCGATCAATCCAGACTCTGCTTTTAGCCTGGCAGAGCCTATTCTTGATCAAATCGACCTCATGCTGGTCATGACAGTTCGCCCAGGTTTTGGTGGTCAAGCATTTATGGAAGATGAAACCATGCCCTTGGTCGCTGCCGCCCGAGATTGGAGGCAAAAAAAGGGCCTAAATTATCACATTCAGGTGGACGGAGGGATCGACACCAGGACTGTGGCAGTTGCCGCCGCCCACGGCGCAAACGTGATGGTTGCGGGTACCTCGCTCTTTCATGCCAGGGATATGGCCGAGACCATTCGAATGATGAGACAGGCGTGACCTTGATTAATTCCGACCGCATGAAGGGCAAAGGCCGTAAAATGCGAGTGAGTGGCTGATATTTTTCCAGCCGAAATCGTTTTTAAGTTTTTGTTCGACCTGTCTGAGGACGCAAGGAAAGGGGACCTCGGTGATTTCGCCGCAAGTCTGGCAAAGCAGGTAATCGTGGTGATGGTCGGCCAGGTTCAACTGAAAGAAGTTGCCTTTTTCCCCGAAATTCAGTTGGCGGACCTTGCCCAGATCTTTTAACTTCATAACCAGTCGATATATGGTGGCCTGGTCTCTTTGTGCCAATCCCGGGAGATTGCTTAACTCGGACAGTAAGAACGGTTTATGGGCAGCGAGCATCACCTGCAGAAGTTCTTCCAATGCTTTGGTCCGCCGCATGCCGCATTCCCGGAGATCAGAGATGATTCTTTCAATAATCTCGGAGGATTCTTCGTGCGGAACGCAGCAATCTGAGTGATGGTTTTCCATGTCTCTTCAAGGTGCCACAGAGGATCGCGCTGTCGAGTATTGGCCTACAATTTTTCGTAAGTTCCTTTGTCTCTTCTTTCCAGCACGGTGAAACCGGCCTTCTTGGCATCACTCACCGAGAGAGGTTTAGTGATTTGCGGTGAGCTAATCCCTTTAGATAGCAGCTTTCGGACTGCTTTTTTGCAGATTGGGCAGGTTTCTAGCGCTGGTCGAGAGAGAGACCGCCGAATTTCGAACCCACGGCGACAAGCGGGACAGCCATTCTCCGGGTCGGCGGCGATATATTCATAGATCGGCATCCCTAATATACGCACCACTTTACAAAAAAATAGGCGCGGTTCTACGCGCCTACCGGAAAACATTAAAAGACTGGATTACCAACTCGACTTGGTGACACCTGGAAGCATCCCCTGAGATGCAAGCTCGCGGAAAGCAATACGTGACATTCTAAAACGACGAAGGTAGCCACGACGACGACCAGTCACCTCGCAGCGATTGACAACACGAGTCGGGCTAGCATCACGCGGTAACAGCGTAAGTCCTTCGTAGTCCTTTTCTTTTTTCAACTTTGCACGCAGTTTGGCGTATTTGTTGACAGTTTTTTTAAGGCGCAAATTGCGCTCGATCCAAGCTTTTCTTGCCATGAGGAGGGCAATTTACGTTTTTTTAAACTTTTTCAACCAGAAAGTTTGGAAGAAGTCGGTTGAAATTCGGCTTTTGTCCATCATATGTAAATACAATGAAGCTTTTTGTTACACTATTAGCCTTCCATTTTATCATGGCTCCCGTCATTTGCCAGGAAGGGGCAACAGGAGAACCTACTGCCAAAGACGAAAAAGCGGATTGGCTTGAGGGCTATTATTTGAATCCAACGCCGGAAAAATTTGTTGATCAAATGAAGGGCTGGGCTGCTGATGGCACCCTGCAGAAACAGATCGCACATCCGGCGTTGATTGGTTTTATCAGCCAACTGATGCGTCAGAATCGGGATAAAATTTTGGTTTGGGCAAAGGAACTGAGTTCTTTGGATCCCAAAGATCTGGTGGTGTTTAACACCGCCTTGATTTTTTCGAGAACATCAGAGGCCGACGATCTTATCAAACAAGCTCTGGGCGAAAAATATCAGGAATTTGAGGAACCCCCGAAAATTTTAGAGCTGGGGCTCAATGAACCTCCTACCATGGATATGTTGTGGGGTTATTTTTACGCGACTGGATCAGAAAATGCAATTCGCAGAATCATCAATGGGTTTAGGTACGAAGACGCTCCCCTGGCTCCCGATGGAGTGGAAGTTCCAGAGGGCTATAAACCCTACTACACCGAGTTGCCTCAACTGGCCTTCTCGTCTCTTCATCATAACTTGACTCATCACCCACGGGTGATGGAGATTTGCGAGTCATTTTACCAAAACGACAAAACGCTTTTGCCGATGGAGAAACGCAATCTTTATGACCTGCTTTCCCTTTGCAAACCTGAAAAATACCCACCGCGAAAGGTTGAAAAGTCCGAATAGATTAATTTTCACAAAATGCACGATAAGCCAACTGAACCAGAAAAGAACTATACCGCATTAGATCCGGTAAAAGTGCTGAAAACGATACAAAGTCTTTTCTGTCGAATTTCTGAGCGTTTCCCGCAGTCCGGTCTGAGTCGCGTATGTCGAGAGCTGGAGACGGCCTGCAGTCGGTCCACGGCGAAAATCGAGAGCATAGAACGTCCGCTGTGGTCGTTGCGGATTTTGCGCTATGTTCTGATTTTGGGAATGATTTTAGGGATTGTGCTTGGTTTTTTGGCACTGAAGGATCTCGGCAAGGAAGTGAAGAGTATCCGAAAGATTGATTTGATTCAGACAATCGAGGCCGGTTTAAACGATTTGGTCATGATTTCGGTCGCGCTGTTCTTTGTATGGTCCTTGGAGGCCAGGGTTAAGCGGCGTCGGGCGATGCAGGCTCTCCATGAATTGCGTTCGATCGCCCATGTGATTGACATGCATCAACTAACCAAGGATCCCGAACGCCTCAGCGATTCCTATGAACGGACCGAGTCATCCCCGGTCAATGGCCTCACCCCTTATCAGATGCGCCGGTATCTGGACTATTGTGCCGAGATGTTGTCGCTAACAGGGAAGGTGGCCGCTCTTTATCTGCGTACCCTTGATGATGTAACCGTGGTGGCAGCGGTAAATGAAATTGAGGAATTGACCACCGGCCTGAGCAGCAAAATTTGGCAAAAAATTGCGTTGATGCGGGGCTGATCAGCTCACTGCTTTTGTTTTTCAGTGTAGGCGGTGCGCCATTCGAAAAATAGTTTACGACCTTCCTCCACTCCGGGGTGTTCGATGTGGCCCATACGTTGGATCATTTCCCGAAGTAGTTTCATGGCATCAAGTTCCTGGTTTTTCGCTTTTATGATCTTGGCGGTCTCAACATAGGCCCTGGTTGACCAGTCCAGTTGACCGGGGAAGTTGGAGTAGACATTTACGAAGGTTGCTGCAGCTTCGTCTGTTTTGCCGGTTTCACGGAGGCAGACACCATATTGGAAGCTGGCTTCGGCCCTCTCCGTGCGCCAGGCGGGGTTTTCGCGGTATTGGGTCCACCATTTTTTGGCTTCGCCATAGTTCCCAGCGGCAGTTTCGATTCTTGCGATTCCGAGCACGGCGTCCTCATGAAGCGTGGTGTCGTCAATTTCGTTTAGAATGCGCTGGAAGAGGGCTTTTGCAGCAGTCTGAGTTTTAGGTTCAGGTTTGGTGGCATCTAGTTTGGCGAGGTCGACGAGGGCCAATCCCATTGCTGGTCCACTCGGGCGTTCCCTCAAAATATAGTCGTAGACATTTCTAGCCTGAGTTTCATCAGCTCCATTTTTGCTGTTGTAGCGGGCCAGTTTGACCAGAGTGTAGTTGCTCAAAGCCTTGCCGTCTTTTTGGTAGAGTCCATTGAGTTTCCCAAAAATGGATTTTATGTCTTCCCGGTATTTGGTGGCGTCCGATTCGGTGAGAGTTTCGATTTCCGCCATGTAAAGCCAAGCCTGTAGTGCTGTTGGAGGGGGGGTGGTTTTTGCTGGGAAATTATTAAGGCTCTTTCGAACCTCATCCACACTGGAATGTTGCTTTAAGAAGTCAGCGTAGGTGCCGAACATCTCGTCCAATTCAGTGGAATTGGGTTTGTCAGCGTATTCGTTGACAAAATCGGTGAGAAGCTTTTCCACTTCGGCTTTGCGGTTTGTGGCCACTAGTGGTTCGATTGCGGCGATGAGCACATCAGTCCTCCAGGTCGAGTTTTGGTAGTTTTTCGTAAAGCGATCATAGTAGTTGGTTGCAAGATCCCACTGCTGCCTGGAGTTGGCTTCCGTAATGAGCTGGCGCAAGGCATATCCCCCAACACTGCCAGGATCGCCTCGTTTCTCAGTCTCGACGAGATCAAGTGCTTTCAAGTAAGCAGCGGTAATTTCTGCTTCCGGGCTTTCGCGGGCTGCCAGAATATCGCCCAGAATGTTGTAGGAATTGGGAACCTCTTCAGCGAGGGGATGGCGGGCCTGCAGTTCGATGATTCGGGAGTTGGCCACCGGATAATTCTGTTTAACCATGTGGCTGAGCCCGGAGAAATAGAGGGCAGAGGGACGAATCTCTGATGCCTTGTATTGCTCCAGAAATTCATCGAGGATCTTGATTGCTTCGTCCCATTTTTGGAGATTCACCTTGTTGGAACCCAGGTAGAATTTGGCAGACTCAATGCGTGCACCAGTCGGGTAAGTTGCGACATACTTCGACAGAGCTAGTTCGGACTCCTCAAAGCGGTTGAGGAGGTAGAGCGAAGCTGCGGCTACAAACTCGGGAACATCGGCAGCTTCTGATCCGGGACTCAGAGATGGAGCAAGCTTACTGGCGACCCTAAAGGCTTCATCGTATTTCTTCTGAAGGAACAATCCATCAACCAGTACCCTCGCCATGGAGGGACGGAGTTCGTGGTCTGGAAACTCGCGAAAGAATTGGGTTCCAAATTCAGCGGCATCCGCCCACTGGGATAAATTGAGTGAGCAAATAGCAACATTATGAATCACGACTGGTTTTTCCGGGTGTTTCGGGAATCGTTGAAGGAGTTCAAGGTAGGTTTTTTTTGCTTCATCGAGATTGCCTTTGGCGTAGTAGGCGGAGCCTTTGCCCAGTAGGATCTGTCCCAATTGAATGGCCTGGTTTCGGACATCACTTTCGAGTGTAGCGATGGTGGCGTTGATTTGTTTTACCAGTTCCCCGGTTCCAGGTTGCGCGTTTGCCTGGGCGACTTGCTGTTTTAGCTCATTGATTCTCGCAGTATAGGCTTTGCCCACCTCGACCGGGTTAATCATGAGGTTATACCAATAAAGCGCACGCCCTGGCTCTTCCGCCTGGATTGCCTGAGAGGCGAGTTGGTTATAGACTGGGTTTTGTTTTTCGTAGCGATTTACGAGCGTGTCACTCTCCATCAGTGATTTGTATTTGTCGACAAAAGTGGAAACCTCGCGCAGGCTTGCGGAACCCGACCAGTCGCTCATCAGGATGAGGAAAAGCGATCGCTTCATGGGATCAGGAAAATTCGGGTCATCCAGATTTTTCGTGATGAAGTCTTTGCCCTTTCCAGAGTTTCCTGCCAGCATCATAGCTTTGGATAGATTGACTTGAGTTTCGAGACGATCAAGTTTCGGGTCTTCCTGTTCGACGATGGCAAGAGCGGCCTGGTATTTGTTGGCAGCTCCCGCAAAGTCTTTTAGGGACATCAGGCAACCACCCCACTGGGCGAGGGCTTCGGCGATAAAGCGGTTTGGGAGTCCCTTGCCATCTCCATTTTGATATTGATCATGACAGATTTTGAAGGCTTCAACCGCTCTTTGGTATTCTTTTTTTTGGATGTGAAGCATCCCTTTGAGGTAGTAAAACTGTCCAAAAACCGCACCATAGTTGGCTCTGCCGTTGGCTCCATGTTTTGATATGATTTCGTCCACTGCGGCCAAACCAGCATCAAATTGACCATTCTCAATCGCTTTGACGCCGAGGTCGTAGGCTTTGGGAACATCAAGCTCCTGCCCCGTTGAACTGGAGACGATCAAGTGGCAGCCCAGAAATAGAAAAAGTAATCGAAGTGTCATTTCAAAATATCGGGGAGGTTGAACGGATCAGTCACCTTCAAAGGGTTTCCCTTGCTGTTCACGATTACGAATTCGCCGCCAGTGCCCTTGGCTATATCAAAAAACTGAGGGGCCCCATCCGTGGTTTGCATCGCGAAAGTGTTGATTTTAGGCGATCCAAATTGCTTGTTTACCTCCAGGATGGGGCGGGGATCGTTTCCGCCAGTGCCATCACTCATGAAAAAAATCACATCCGGGGCGGGGCGTAACAAATGTCCGATCTTCAGGGCTATGCCCCAGTCGGTGCCAAAAAATTTATCGATGCTCCCCAACACACTCAGGGATCGTTCGATGTTGGATTTGTTAACCGGCAGCCAGTTTGCCTTTGGGAGATCTTCGTCCTTTCCAACAAATTCCCAGTCGCTGACCCCCCGATAGGGTTTGAAGGTAAACTTTCTACGCCCCGGGTTGGTGACTTCGCAAAGGTCGCCAACACCCTCAGTTTTCCACCCGGGCTCGGCAAAGAGCGCTCCTCCACCAAAGAGAATCACTTGGTATTCGATACCTGGGGGCAGTTTGTAGAGGGCCTTTTTTAATTCACTATCTCGAAGTTCGATTTGGTCAATCCTCATCGAAGCGGAGTGATCGAGGACGAAAAGGAAGCGTCTACCTTTCGACTGACTGCCAAAAAATGAAGCTCCCGAGCCCATTCCTGCGGTGCTGGCCCCAAATCCGGCCCCGAATTCACCCTGTCCCAGTCCGATCGGGCCTTCCGTGACCCGTTCCACCTTTGGCGCGACCATTTTGGCTACGGAGTTTGACTGGACCATTTTTGCGATGGGGGATGCCGCAGTGGTCGTGGACGCCTGCTTGATCTGTTTCATCACGGTGCGCTTCTCCATTTTCATGTCCTCGCTTCGCTCGGTGCTGACGATTTTGGCAACCAGTTCTGGTTCGTCACGCAGCACTGGGACCACTGTGATCAAGATAAAAATAATGCCCAGAGCGGCATGGAGAGCAAGTGTCACGATGACGGCGATGGCTTTTTTCTCGCTGTTTTTTTCCACAACAGTGGGTTCGGTAATCAGCATGTGTCAGTCAGTTAAACTTATATTTTTTAGTCCTGCGGCAGCACAGGCGTTGAGGACGTCCACAAAGCGCTGTTCTTTTGCGTCGTCGTGGCAATTGATAATCACCATGGCTTCGGATTTGGCGATTTTGGCACTGGCAGCGTATCGGGTAAGTCGATCAGTTAAGATCGGCAAACGACGAATATCTGGATTTGTTTCAACCATCTCTTCATTGATTGAGATCGATGAATCCGAATTAACTTTAATCACCATTTGATCCACATCAACCCGCTGGTTGTTGAGGCTTGCCAATCCTGGCAATGCCAGGCCCAGATCCGCCTCCTGTTTCAACATCGTGGTGGTAACCAGGAAATAAATCAGGAGGAGGAATGCCACGTCAATCAGCGCAGAAATGTCCATCATGGGTTGTTCCTGACCATCAAACGGGTTGCTGCTTTTTTTGCGTGCCATTTTGACTGTTATATTACCTCATTTATCGGTTACATAAGTGGAGAAAATGACCTGATTTACCCCACCCCGGGAAGATGCCTGGATCACTTTTTTTACCATCTCGTGTCGCACGGTTTTGTCAGCCCGCAAATGAAGCCTGGTATTGGCATTTGTAGACCGGGCCCGGGACATGATGAGTTCAATCTCATCCAGGCTCACCGGCTTTGAATTTTCATCGTAGGTTGACCCATCCGGATAAATGTTGATCAGGATTCGGCCTTCGATCATCTCAGGCACTTCGGCTTTGTCGGCGACTGGGATGGCTACATTCTTGTCCTGTTTGTAGCGGATCGCGTTGGAGGAGATCATGAAAAATATCAGGATCAAAAAGACCAGATCGATCATTGGCGACAAATCCATATTGGGTTTGGAGCCCAATAGCAGAGTCTTGTTTCTACGTCGCGGCATCGCAGCTATCAGGAAAGAGGATGTTTCTGAGAGGTGGATTGCTGTTGATTGCCAAGTACCCCTCGTCTCAGGGTGTTTAGAATTTTGGCACAGTTTTTGTCCACCTCAGCAACCAGAGCGACCATCTTGTCTCGGAAATAGAAGAACAAAAAGATCGCCGGGAGGGCGACAATTAGCCCACCCGCAGTGGTAACGAGGGCTTCGGAAATGTTGCCAGCGAGCTGGCCCGGGTCTCCCATCCCCGCCTGTTTCAGGGTTGCAAATGCTTTGATCATCCCGGACACGGTTCCTAGCAGTCCCACCATCGGGGCTGCCTGGGATATGACCGAGAGATAGTTGAGGAGGCTGACGCGCTTGCGATTGAACTCCAGAGATGCTTCCGCCATTTGGTCAAAAATCGAATCTTCATTGAGCACACCATACCCCCGGTCATAAATGTATTCACAGGCTCCGTTCATCACCTGGCCCAGGCAGGAGGCGTTGGCGCGAGCGCTTTCGGTGATGCCGTTGATATTACCGGTTGCCGCGCTGGCCAGCATTGATTCAATCAGAGCCGGGGGGACAAAAGTTTTCTTTTTCAGGTCCAGCATCATATAAACCGAGAGAGCGATCACCACAAAAAGCATCGCAAAAAGTGGAATCATCGCCCATCCACCGGCCAGGATCAAATCGAAGAGGGATTCACTTTTTTGTTCCGCACCAGCGGAGGCGGCGGAGGCCGGACTGACCCCGGGAATTTTCACGACCACCGGCGCTTCGTCTCCAGGCAGGGAAAGATCGTCAGCTTTTTGAGCATCAGCCCAGGGAGTGCCGAGTAGGAAGAACGCTCCTAAAATGAAGGTGAAAAACAGTGATTTGGTCATATGAAAAAGGATAGATTAAGAACTTCCCTATTATTAAGGTTTTTGCCTTGCCATGAATATCGGAAGGATCAGGTTATGACAACAAAAATTCAACAAAAGGTCAACCTTAACCCGTGGAGAAATGGAGTGTTAGTTTCTCCACTACTGCATTTTCTCCCTCGCTCTCCAGGGTGGTCGGGAATTGGCTTTTAATTCCGCGTCAAACGCAATCATTCTAGCTTTCAGATCTTTGGCAATTTCCGGGTGTTTTCGAATCATGTTTTGGGATTCGCTGATGTCGTCACGGAGGTTAAATAGCTCCGGTTTGCTGGCGGTTTCCAATCTCATTTTCCAGTCACCCTTTCTAATCCCCTGGATCTTGTCGTTATTGTAGTAAAAGAAACCCTTTTCATCGTAAGGAGATGGATGAGTGGGGTCGTCAAATAGCGGCAACATATTGTGTCCATCAATTTTCCGACTTGATAATTTCGCTTCGGAGATCGCTGCCAGGGTGGGGAGCAAATCAATCGTTGAGGTGACCCGATCACAGGTCTGGCCAGGCTTAATCCGCGCCGGCCAGCGCATCACACATGGGATTTTCATTCCACCTTCGTAAGTGGTTCTTTTACCGTCCCTTAGCGGAATAGAACACCCTCCGTGCCATCCCTTTTTGAGCCACGGACCATTGTCGGAAGTGAAGATTACCAGGGTGTTGTGGGCTAATTGCCTGCTGTCCAGCTTGTCCAGAATTTGGCCCACACAGTCATCAATATGTTCAACCGCCAGTTGGTAGGCCTTGGCTGGATTCGCTTCGTACCGTGATTCAGCGACAAACAAGGGGACATGCGGCATGGCATGAGCCATGTATAGGAAAAAGGGTCTATCCGAATTGTGATCAATGAATTTCAAACACTCATCGGTGTAGCGTTGGCTCAAAGTGATTTGATTAACGGGAAATTCA
This sequence comes from Verrucomicrobiales bacterium, assembly GCA_041742015.1. Classification (GTDB taxonomy): domain Bacteria; phylum Verrucomicrobiota; class Verrucomicrobiia; order Verrucomicrobiales; family DEV007; genus Arctic95D-9. The sequence goes on from JBGSJM010000349.1 coordinate 10,229, forward strand.
ACCACCTCATTGTCGCGGTAAAGTTCGGTGCGGAATACTTTCCAGCGTTTGTCCCGCCAGATTTCGTCGAGTTCTTCTGCATCGTCACGCCTGGTTTTAAGAGGGTTGCCCAGAGTCATGTCATTCGAATAGGGGATGCCGAAATAGGAATCAAATCCCTGCGCTTTCGGAAGGGTCGGTAGAGAATCGCCAACATGCCATTTTCCGACACAGGCGGTGGTATAATTGCGGGATTTGAGAATATCAGCGATGGTATCCTCGTTGGGATTGAGTCCGGTTTTGGAGTTCGGCCAGAGAACATTGGGCACTCCAACTCGGGCCGGATAACAACCGGTGAGTAGAGCTGCGCGAGAGGTGGAGCAGACCGGGCTGGCCGAGTAGAAATTGGTAAACTTCATGCCCTCAGAAGCCAACCGATCAATATGGGGAGTTGCAATATTTGGGGAGCCAAAGCAACCTAGATCCCGGTAGCCTTGATCGTCCGTTAGAATGATGATCACGTTTGGCGGGGGTAGATTTGGAGACGGTAGGGGATTTTCCTGAGATTGGGCACTCAGAATAACAATGGCAGCCAGGAAGCCAGCAAAACAGCGCCGCATAAGTTGATGGTTGAAAGTTGATGATTGAGAATAAGTGCAATCTGACTCTCAACTACAAACTATCAACTAATTCCCGGATACTTCCAATCTCCGCGATATTCCCGGCGGAGAAATTTAGCGGCCTCGGGATCGTCGACGATTTGTTCACTGGCACCGTCCCATTTGATGCTTCGGCCCGCTTTCCAGCTAATCATTCCCAGTAGACTGAGATTGGTGGAAAGATGTGCGATTTCAACATCCGCCACCGGTTTTCGTTTGGTTTCGATTGATTCGATAAAATCGCGCCACAATGGAGGAACGTTGTGGCCATCTTTTTCATGGTCGAATTTGGCATCGCCGTGGGCAGCGACCTCACCATTTGGAGCATAAAAAGTCCAACCATCCCGCCAGCCCATGTGGAAAGTGCCCTTGGAGCCATAGAAATAAGCTCCGACCGATGATTTTTCGGTTCCGTTCCCCGCAAAACGGCGGTGTTCCCAAACGGCAGTGAAATTCTCAAACTGATAAGTTGCGACTTGGTGGTCGGGAGCGTCGGAAGTTTGTTCTTTCTCATTGAGCACTGCTGCTCCCCGCACCGGCCTGCCGCCGGTGCAGTAAACCGATTTGGGGTGCTTTTCCTCCGACCACCAGAGGAGTTGGTCCAGCCAGTGGACTCCCCAGTCTCCCAGGGTGCCATTGGCGAAGTCCAAATAATTGCGGAAGCCTCCGGGGTGAATTTTTTTGTTAAATGGTCGCAGGGGAGCCGGTCCACAGTAGAGGTCCCAATCCAGATTTTTGGGGACTTCCTGGTTTTGAGTAGGTTCCTCAATTCCCCCGCTGGAGTGGGCAAACATCCGCACCATTCCGATGTCACCGGCTACGCCTTCTTTTAAAAATTTCATGCCACTGATGTGGTGAGGACCTATGCGACGGTGCATCCCAACCTGCACGACTCGCTCTGTGGCGCGGGCAGCTTTGACCATGGCCCGGCTCTCCTGAATGGTATGTCCAGTGGGTTTTTCGACAAAGACGTGAGCCCCTGCTTCAACGCAGGCGATGCTCTGGAGGGCGTGCCAGTGATCAGGGGTCGAGATAATCGCGATTTCAATATTCTCTTTCGCCAGCATCTCGCGGTAGTCGCGATACATGGCAGGCTTTTTGCCAGTGAGACCTTCGACTTCATCAGCAGAGACCTCCAGTTCGTCAGCATCCACATCGCAAAGGGCAACGACGTCCGAGTGGCCATCTGCCAGGGCAACTCTCAGGATATTCATTCCCCACCAGCCAGTGCCGATCAAAGCGGTGGAGTATTTTTTCCCGGATTTGTTTTGCCCGAGAACAAAAGGTGCCAGACCTGAGGCCAGCACCCCGGTACCGGCCTTGTTCAGAAAATGACGTCGATTGAGTTCCATATTATGGCTGATCATGGCACTGTTTAACGCTTCGTGCGACTCCCAAAATTGGCGCGATCAAACAGGGTACAATCGATGATTTAACAAGGTACAGTCGGTGATTCTAATTTCAATTGGGTCGCCTCTGCGGTATCACATGTTCCCGCCTTTTTCATTTGGAATTTAGCGACTACCATCTTCCAATGGATCCATCGAAAACGAATCGGCGAGGTTTTATCGGAGTTGGAATGTCAGCGGCTGCGGCTACGGCAGTATGGGGACCCAATCTGTTGCTGGGGCAGGCCAAAGGGGCCAATTCTCGCCTACGCGTAGGGGTGATGGGGTTAAGCCGGGGAAAAGGGCATATCAAAGCCTATGGTGATGTGCCCAATACCGAAGTGGCCTATGTGTGTGATGTGGATAACAATCGACTCGTCTCCGGAGCGAAATACACTCTAGATACCCTGGGGAAAGAGCCACAGCAGGTTACAGATTTTCGGAAAATTCTGGACGACCCCGAAATCGACGCCATTTCGATCGCTGCCCCCAATTTCTGGCATGCTCCGGCGGCGATTCTGGCCTGCAAAGCGGGAAAACATGTTTACGTGGAAAAACCGGGGAGTTACAATCCCGATGAATCAGTGCGGCTGGTTCAGGCGGCCAAAGATCACCAGAAGTTCGTGCAAATGGGGACGCAGCGGCGGTCTTATCCGGCGCTGATCGAGGCGGTTCAAAAACTCCGGAACGGAGCGATCGGCGAACTGCGCTCCGCGAAATGCTGGTATGTGAGTAATCGGCCATCAATCGGTACAGGCAAGGTCACGGCACCTCCGGCGGAATTAAACTGGGAAATGTGGCAGGGCCCGGTGCCGGAGCAGCCCTACAAGGATAACTTGGTTCACTACAACTGGCACTGGCACTGGCTCTACGGTGGTGGGGAAATGGCTAATAACGGTGTTCATGGACTGGATGTAGCTCGGTGGGCTATGGGTGTGGAGTTACCCAAGCGGATCTCTTATACCGGAGGGCGCTACGCCTACAATGATGACCAGGAAACCCCGGACACTTCGGTTGCGTTCTTCGATTATGGCAAGGTTGGAATTAGCTGGGAGCAATCCTCCTGTCACCAAAGAAAGCCGGAGATTTCCAGTTTTGTGAAGGTTTACGGTGATGGGGGGATGATGGATATTAATGGTTCCAACTATACCATCTATGATCGCAATGGAGTTGAGACTGGCAAGAATCGTGAACAACCAAGTGATGTGCCGCACTTCACCAATTTTGCAAATGCGATACGCGAGGGGGCGACGCTGAACCAACCGATCACCAGTGGTCAGACAAGCGCGATGTTATGTCATCTTGCGAATATCGCCTACCGCACGACAGGCACGGTGGATGTCGATGCTGCAACTGGTAAACTAATCAATCACCCATCTGGTGAAAAGTTATGGGCAAGAGAAGCTTATCGGGAGGGGTGGGAGATTTCCTGATTTCTCAGCTTTCCGCCTGCACAATTCGATCAGCCACCTTCTGTCCGCAAAGCACAACCATAGGCATGCCTCCGCCGGGATTGACGGTGCCGCCGGTAAAGAAAAGATTTCGAAATCTCGAACTTTGTTTTGGGAGTTTAAAACCGTAGTTTTTCTTCCAATCGGAAACCACACCATAAATTGAACCCCGATTAGAGTAGTACATTTTTTGCAAATCGACGGGAGTCAAAAAATCTTCGACCACCGTGTGTTTGCGGAGATCTTTTAATCCCATTCTTTCCAGTTTGGTGATAACCCTATCTTTCAGCGCCTGGTAGGCGGCTTCTGGGAGTGGGTTTTCTGGATCAATCGGGGGAATGTGGGGGAGAATTTTGATGTTGTCACAATTCGCCGGTGCCTTAGTGGGATCAGTCCGTGTCG
>JBGSJM010000350.1:0-4911 GCA_041742015.1 Verrucomicrobiales bacterium
CCGATCTCCAAAACATCAGCGCCTTTTTCGAGGAGATGGTCTATGTATTCATGAATCGCTTCATCCACCGCTGGACCACTCAAAATTCCCTGTTCAACGAATTCAACGAACTTGGGACAAGGCTGGGTGATTACTTTCACGCCCCTGGCGGTCTGATCGACCAGTCTCAAAAATTTTTCACCCGCGATCGAAGCTTCCGTAGCCAGTACTCCGATGACCCGTGACCGCGTGGCTTCCGAAGCTGGCTTTACCCCAGGTTCCATGCCGACAAAGGGAATCGGATAAATACTCCGGCACCACTCCACAGCGTGAATGGTCGCGGAATTACAGGCGATTACGATCAGGGAAACCTCACAACTGATCAAATAATCGACGATTATACCGACCCGCTCGCAAATTTCACCAGGGCTCCGGGTACCGTATGGGCACCAAGCTGAATCCCCCACGTAAAGCAGGTCCAGATGCGGCAAATGCTTCCGAATTTCTCGCAAAACGGAGAGCCCGCCGACGCCGGAATCGAGTATCCCGATCTTCATGTCCCCTTACGCAATAAAGGTGGCCCGACGCTTGCGAACCGCTTTGGCAAGGTCATCGATCATTTCCAGCGTCGTTTCCCAACCCACACAGGAATCGGTAATGCTGACCCCATATTTCAGACTGCTTTGATCTGGACTCCCTTTTTGGTTCCCTTCATGAAGATGGCTCTCAATCATCACCGCTCGAATCGAAGTGTCGCCATCGCCAACCTGGCTGGCAATGTTTCGACACACCTTGACCTGATTCCGGTAGTCTTTTTCGCTGTTGGCATGAGAGCAATCAATCATGATGGCCGGCTCAAGATTGTTTTTTTCAAGTGCTTTCCGGACCTCGGCAACGCTGTTGGCATCGTAATTGGGCCCATTTTTCCCGCCCCGCAAAATGATATGACAACTGTCGTTTCCCTTGGTCGATACAATGGCGGTATCACCAGCCTTGGTTACGGAGAGAAAACGGTGGGGTTGTTGGGCGGCCAAAAGCGCATCAATCGCGATTTGAAAATTGCCTTCGGTTCCATTTTTGAAACCAACCGGCATGCTTAACCCCGAAGCCAGTTCCCGATGGATCTGGCTTTCCGTAGTTCGGGCACCAATTGCCCCCCAGGTCACGGCATCAGCAAAATATTGTGGACTAATGGTATCCAAAAATTCAGTTCCCGAGGCAACCCCGATCTCTGCCAAATCCAAAAGCAATTTGCGTGCGATGGTGAGTCCCTTGTTGATTTGGTAGGACTCATCCATCATCGGATCATTGATTAACCCCTTCCAACCCACCGTGGTGCGGGGTTTTTCAAAATAAACCCGCATCACCAGCGAGAGATCAGCTTTTACCTTTTTATTCAAATCGCGGATTTTTTCCCCATATTCCTTGGCTGCTTTAACATCGTGAATGGAACAAGGACCAACTACGACCAACAGGCGGTCATCCTGGCCTGCGAGAATCGCTTCGCAATCTTTGCGGGACTTCGAGATGAAGGCCGCAGCCTTGTCCGACATCGGTAACTGTTCCATTAACACAATGGGAGCGATGAGTTGCCGGAGGCTTTCGATTCTCAGGTCATCAGTTTTTACTTTCTTCATAATGGCGGAATAACGGGGGTAATCCCGGCACTGGAAAGCAAAAAAACGTTTTTCCCCGTTTATTTTCTTTAGAATCTGGTGGCCCGAAAAGATGGCCTAAACGGCCTCTACGGCTCTTTCTCCTCGTAAATATATGACTTGGGACGGTAGAAGATCGCCACAAAGACAAACAAAATGGCTGCCGCCAGCATAATTTTCGTAAAAAACCAAAAATAGGATGCGCCTTCAAGCTTGGTCTGCCCACCGATGAAAATCTCCGTTGAAATCGAGGGGCCCTGAGCGGATTTCTCTGCCTCTGTCTTGATGTTAAGCTCCATCATTCTCCGCTCCAGCCAGGGGATTTGAGGACGGAAAAACGCCATCAACTTTCCAACCGCACTTGGATCAGCCTTTTCTTCAGCGATGGATATCGTAAAGACCACCCCTTGATCCCATTTAGTCATATAGGTCCGATCCGGCCCCAGGGAGGTGAGTTTGCATTGGCGGCGGTTGATCTGCGAATAACGATACGGATTTCCCCATGGATCCACGAAACTCTGGGCCAACTCATTTCCTCTCCTTGAATCAAGCGCATTGTACTGGTTTTCGGCAATCGTCGCCTTTAGTTTCTCCTGCAACGTTAGCAGTTCCGCTTTTCCGGCAAATTCCATTTCTCCGTTTCGGGAAAACGTTATGTCATCAGCAGTCCCTTCCCTGCTATCAAAACCGGCAAACACCACCGCGTCTTTTTTCTCCTCAGCCCAATTAACCGAAACCGGTTTAGCGACCTGAATCAATCGGTTAACTTGGGCGGTAAAGATATTTCCCAAAAACACTGAGCCAAGGAACAGTGCCATCACCAACGACTTCAACGATTTGGGTGACTGAGTGTAGCTAAACTCCAGGCAAACAATCGAAACCATTACCTCCGCAGCCGTAATCGCCACATAAGCCAGCAATTGCCAGGCGATGGATGGTTGTTTCCCGGCATCAATCCGCTCCTGAGCCAGGGCGACCAAAGCAAACGAAATCACGGTGATAAACATCCCAATACCTATTTTCCGGAGCGGCGTGAGCTTGAAGAACCGATTAATTGCCGGATAACCCACGTAGGTAAAAAACGGGATAAACATCAAAATAAAAATCGGATTCAACGCCTGGACCTGACTGGGCAGCCATTCAAAGCCCAGGAAAGACAAATTCAAGTCCTCGGCCTGGATCACCCATGAGGAACCGGTCTGGTCGAAAAGCGCCCAAAATATGGCCACAAAAAGAAACACCACGGATAGTTTTGCGAGGGCCTCCTGCCCTTCCCGGCTGAACAACTCTTCGAAAAATCTTCGCCCTTTTGCCGGGATGTGAACAAATCGATGGCGCCCGGCCCAAAAACAAACTGTGGCGATCAGCATCAACACCCCGGGAACTCCAAAGGCAACGTGAGGCCCATACCACTCAAGCAACCAGGGCGTTAACATAGATGAAACAAATGCTCCCAAATTGATCGAAAAATAAAACCAGTTAAATATACGGGTCAACAAATGCTGGTTGCCTGGTCCAAACTGATCCCCGACATGGGCGGAAACACAGGGTTTGATTCCCCCGGCTCCAAAAATAATCAGCCACAACCCGAAGGAAAGCCAGACCTCGGCCTGCCCGATCACACCCATAAAGGCCAGACAAAGGTGCCCCAGGCAATAGACCAGGGATAGCCAAATGATAATGCGGTATTTTCCGAAAAGGTAATCCGCCAGAAATGCTCCCAAAAATGGCGTCAAATAAGCAAAAGCGACAAAATTGTGATACCTCTCACCAGCCTCCGCATCCGACATGGGGTGCCCGGCGGTGCCACCCATCAGCCAGAGATATTTCACCATGAAGACGACCAGGATCGTCCGCATCCCATAAAAACTAAAGCGTTCCGCCACTTCATTGGCGATAATAAACGGTATCCCTGGCGGCATCCTGGTCGAAGGCCAGGGAGTTTTACGGTAAGTGTCTTCGGCCATGTCCAGGATTTAGATTCAAGCAGAAACGTTGATCTTTAGCCCAATATTTTCTTTCGAGCCCAGGCCGCCGCCCCCTTTACCCCGGCATCATCACCAAGTTGGGCGGTTACAATCTTAAAACTGTCTTTGTAAGGGCCCAGCACTCTTCGCCGGGCCGACTTTCTGACATTTTCCAGATAAAGTTTCGGCATCGCTTCCACCAGCCCACCTCCCAGGACGATCGTGTCCGGCGCGAGAAGATGGACCACCGTTGCGACTCCGGTACCCAACAGAATGGCCGCCCGCCGGACAATTTCTTCAATTGCGGTATCTCCACCCTTGATCGAAGCCGCCAGTTTACTGCTGGTAATGTTTGTTAAATCTGTCCCGCACAGCTCCAGAAGCTTCGGAGCCTGTCCCCGATAAGCCGCTCGAGCCGCATCTGCTGCGATCTTGAGACGCGAACACTGGTCTTCCAAAGAGCTGGTCGAGTCACCATTCCCGGAGGTCTCCGGATAAAGGGGAATGTGTCCCAATTCCATGCAAGATAGCCGGGCTCCCTGCAACAATCGCCCGTTTAGCACAGCGCCTGCTCCAATTCCGGTTCCTGGAAAGATACCCACCAGACAATCCGAATCCATGCCCGCGCCAAATTGATATTCGGCAAAAACCCCGGCATCAACATCATTGCAAATCACTACCGGTGCACCAAGCGCTTTAGACAAAGCTGCTTCGATTGGGACGTTTTTCCATCCCAGATTGGGAGCCTCTACAATCTCGCCTTTCCGGGAGTCAATCGGACCGGGGCACCCCACCCCGATTCCCGAAATTTGGGAGGATTCCACACCAGCAACCTTTAAGGCCTCGGTAATCACCTCGTTCATGCGGTCAAGCCCAGCCTTCTCGCCTTGATTCCCCAGCGTTTTTTGCTTGGCCTTTCCCAACTCCTGAAAATTGGAATCATAAACCACGGCCAGCATCTTGGTGCCACCCAGATCAAACCCAATCCAAATTTTATCAGTTGTACTCATGACAATCTACTTTTCGCCTCCTCCCGGGCCCAAAGATCAGCTTCAATAATGGTTTCCAAAGTCACTCCACCCGAAAAGGAATATCGATCCATCACCCAGCCCACGGATTCCCAAATACCGGGAAACTTGATTCGACCAGCCAAAAAAGCTTCCACTGCCACTTCATTAGCTGCATTCATCACCGCCGGAAGAGCCCCCCCGATCTTCCCCGCCCGTTTGGCAAGATTAAGAGCCGGGAATTCCTCCCACCGGGGTTCTTCGAATTCCAATTTTGCCAAGGCTGCAAAATTCAGCGGTTCC
>JBGSJM010000351.1:0-8163 GCA_041742015.1 Verrucomicrobiales bacterium
AGCCATCGCTGCAGCTACCGCCGCCCGACCGTGCCCCTTCGCGGCCGCTTTCTCCCACCAATCGAGCCCCTTCGCACAATCCTGAGCTGTCCCCTGCGCCCCGAAATAACATTGCCCGAGGTTGAAGGCCGCCTGCGCCGAAGCCTCCGCTGCTGCCTGGAAATAACCGAAGGCAAGCCTGGTGTTCCGCTTCACCATCGCGCCCCGGAGGTACGCAAATCCAACGAAATCCATCGCCTCCGCGTGCCCAGCGTCCGCCGCACGGTGCGCCCAAATCATGGCTTCGGAGGCATTCGCCTCCATTCCCTTACCGTCTCGGAAGCGATGAGCCAGGTCGAGTTGGGCCGTGACCTCACCCTCTGCGGCGCGCTTCTTCAGGTCCTCCATATCCACTGATTCTCCGGCAGAAGAATCAGCGAGGCTCATGGACAAGGTGAGGGTAAGGACGAGGAGCAATAACTGGGGCGTTTTCATGGTTCCATTCACCCTCCCCGATTCGATTCGAGCAGATCGTGCAGCGCCCGGCATCGAAGAGCTGGGGCAGACACAGACAGATAAATAGTTGTGAAGCATCGGCTCAATGTGTTTGGATTGTATGAAAGGCGGACCTTAACTGGCAATAAGATTGAGATTAATCCGAAAATAGATCTGATCAACACCCTGAATTGCTGATTGTCCCGATTTGAAACAAAAAAATAGCTTGTTGCTTGTCGGTGAAGGCAATGGTTTAATATTCAACACAGTTGAGCTTGATTTCGAAGATCAAAATGCTAACCGCCAATCCGGTTTTGGAGTGACCCGGGCTCGGCTGGTTGAAGGTAAGACAGTGAATTGATCCTTACTCCCTATAAAAAATGCTTTCATTGATTGTCTTTTGGCTTCCGATTCGTTAATCTTGAATATTTTTTCCTCGGGAAAAGGTTTTTCTGTGCTGTCTTTGTTTTTTGGGGGAAAATCATGATGAAGAAAGTAAGCGCGACTAACGGGATTTGACACGTTGACCAACCATCGTCTAATCTCCTCCCCTCATGTCCAAAGAACCCGGCCATTTCCTTGCGAAAAGGAAAGATCCCATTGAACCCACCCAGGGAAAGAGGTTATCCAAGGAAACCCTCCCTTATGGCGATGTAGCCTTCACGATAAAAGGGGAGGGCGTTCCGGGATTCTTCGTTTTATTCGGTCTCATGTTTGGCGGCATTGCCAGTCTTTTCCTCGCCCTTTTTTGGGGAACATCTACCCGGGACAACGGAACAACGGGCAACTTTCCCGTCAGCCTTTTTCTGATTCCCTTTTTTATTGTTGGCGTGAGCACTTTCCTCCTGGGCATTTATCTTTGGCTGGGAACGAGCAAACTCACCATTGGGCAACACGAAATTAACCTCGAACGAAGCCTGTTTGGGATAGGTTTTTGGCAAAAAAGACTTTCTCGAACCGGACTCGGGATCACGTTCCAGGTAAGTCACGAGAACAATGAGATTCCCTTCTACAAGCTAAGCCTCAGCGATGGAGCAAAAAACACCAGCATCGGTGGCAGCCTCAAAGAAGCTCAGCTTCTCTGGCTGGAGCGAGAACTAAAATCCACGCTCGGCCTGGAAGCGCGGAGTTCGACAAGTGTTACCGAAGCCATCCAGGAGAACATCATGGCGGAGACTCCGATTCCCGACTATCGTTCGAAAAACCTCAAGTTCTCCAGCACCCCAGGTGGATGGGAGGCCCAATCAAAAACGACCCTTTTGGGATCTCTGGGAGTGATCCTTTTTGGCAGTGTTTTTCTCACTATTGGCCTGCTCATGCATGACTCCACGCGACGATTCCTTCTCGATTTTGTCCCCCAACTTCGCGATGCCCTGCCTTCCTCTGGAGGCGGACCGCCCATCGGGTTTGCCATCATTTTTGGCCTGGTCGGGTTGTTGGTGATTCTGTTGGGATTGTTCCTGCTGGGCTTTCGCCTCACGATCTCGCGCAACCATTCCCAACTCGTGATTGCCCGCCACTGGACCATTTTTTCAACCAGCCAGATGTATGAGATTTCCGATCTCATGGATCTCCAACTCAACGCCACTGGGCACATCAACAACGACCCTCGCTATCAACTCACGGGCATTTTCAAGGACGGGAAAAAGGCCAGGTTAACCTACTTCGCCTCAGCCAATGAAGTTGGTCAAATCCAGGCTCATCTCCGAGCTGATATGAAAGGTACCTTAACAAAAAACAGAAATCAATGAAACGAATACTCCTACTGGTGACCATCGGGGTTGCGCTGACGATTGTAATTGGAAAAGTATTCTTCTCGCCACAAGGGATCGATCCGATTCCGGACTCTCAAATCGAGCTGACGAAAGTCATCGACGAAATGACATTTAAGCTGACCGACAAGGGCGAGCTGTATCGAGTCGACGACAAGACGGGCAAGTGGCACTATCACGACACGGTTTTTGATCTATCAGGCATGCTGGCTGCTTATCGAACCGAAGGCGATGTCGTTTACCGTCTCGCACATGAAACCAATGAATCGATAGCAACGATCAAGCACCTGCGCGAAGGATTCGAAGACCTGCCGATCGGGGTTGACGGTACCCGCAAGATGATTGGGGTCGAGCGCGGTTGGGGCGCGTTAACCCTTCAATCTCCAGCAACTCCAAAGATCAACGACTATGTCAAACTGCGTCGAGAAATCATCACAGAAGGTGCCATATTCCTGGACGCCAGCGTTGCGCCTGATGAAGCAAAGTTTCGATCGGGATCACAATCTTTGAAGTGCGTTGCCCCACCCCGTCCGTCCCACATGGTTTGTTGCAAATCATCCATCTCGTCGCCACTGGTCTACTTTCGCCAGGGTGATGACTTTTGGTTTCGCGGATACTTTCTGGCGGAATCTTCCCGCCCCTATTCGATCATGGATTTGGAGTGCGAGTGGATCAAGCAACACTCCGGGATACGAATCATCATTGATGAAAATGGGCTGCTCGGTGTCGAACTCAAGGCGTTGGACAAGCCGAAGTATCTTCAGCTTGGGGCGAATCCGATCGCGTTTCCACTCGGACAGTGGGTCGAGGTAAAAGCCCACTTTCTCCTGTCGCACCAAGACGATGGCGTGATTCAGCTCTGGCAGGATGATCAACTGATCGTCGATACCCATGGCGTGACTCTGCCGCTGAAACGAGCCATTTACAGCTCGTTGGAAATAGGCATTTCAGCCCATAGCTACGGCGACAAGCCCTGTGAACTTTGGGTTGACGATCTGGAAGTCTCGAACCAACCATTTTGAAATCCCCTGCCATGATCGCCTCCGCCTGCGAGACCGCCCTGCGCCGTCGCGGCGTGATCGCCATGCTCATTTCGGTGGCGGGTTTTACGGTGAATACCTGCCTGCTCAAACACATGGCCACCGCCCGTGACCTGCCGCCGCTGCTGCCCCTGCTGTTCCGCGCCGCCGTGGGCATTCTGATCGTACTCGTCATCCTGCGCGGTCGTGGCCAGCCCACCCTTTTAAAGCCAGTCTTCACAGATCGACTGCTTTTCGCACGGGGCCTCACCGGTGTGCTGGGCACTGCGGCTTATTATTGGACGGTGCCGTCGCTTGGAGTCGGGAAGGCGACTTTGTTGTGCAACACCTACGTCGTTTTCGCCGCTCTTATCGCCGCCTTTTGGCTGGGGGAAAAATTAACTCTCAAGCGTCTCGGCTGGCTCGGTCTCGCCATCGCCGGGATAACCTTACTCGTGGGGCCGGGCACTGCCGGTACCCTGTGGACCTTTGGCATAAACGACGCCATTGCCCTGGCCGGAGCTGGCATGGCCGCCATCACGGTTGTCATGATCCGCAAGCTCAGCGCCGCCCATTCCATCGGCACCATTTACCTGGCGCAATGTGTGTGGATTCTTGTGCCGGTGCTACCCGTAACTGCCGGTCATCTCGCCGGACTCGATGCCGCAGACTGGACCCTGCTCACGGTCGCAGCCGCTGCTGCCAGTTTCGGCCAACTCGCCATGAACGAAGGCTACCGCTGCCTCGTCGTGTCCACCGGCGCATCGCTCCAGATGCTCTGGCCCGTGGCCACCGCTCTTGCGGGGCTGGTCTGGTTTGACGAACACTTCACCGCCGTACAGATCACCGGCGCAGCCATGATTTTGAGCGCTACCTGGTTTATTTTAACCCGGCGGACCTGAAAGCTTCCTTGTGATTGTACCCTGTTCAGTCCCGGATTGTACCCTGTATAGTCCGTGATTGTACCCTGTTCAGACGTCGACGCAAAAAGTAATTCTGCCCCGTTGGGGCGAGGAAGCGCGCAATTTCGCAGCATTTTGCTTTTTTTGCGCCAGCATCTGTTCAGATGTTTCTCACGCGAGCGATCAATAAATCAGCGAGATATATCGTGCGCTCACGCGGGCGATCAATAAATCAGCAAGATATGTGGTGCGCTCACGCGAGCGATCAATAAATCAGCAAGATATATGGTGCGCTCAAGCGAGCGATCAATAAATCCGCAGGATATGTGGCGCGCTCACGCAGGCGATCAATAAATCCGCAGGATATGTGGCGCGCTCACGCGAATGTTCGATATTTCTGCGGGAAAAAAGAATCGCCTAACCCTTCATTTTTAACACGAGCCGATAGACGAGCAACAAAAGAATGGCTCCCAACACCGAAATGGAGATACCTTTGATGTCGAATGATTCAACTGTCCCCCAACCAAACATCGAGCCGACCCAGCCTCCCACCGACGCTCCCAGGATGCCCAGGATCATGGTGATGAAACATCCTCCCGGATCTTTTCCGGGCATAAAAAACTTAGCGATCCCACCTGCAATGAGGCCCAACACTATCCAAGAAATTAATCCCATTCCCATAATAACAATAATTTAGTTAATCTAATCTAGGTTTCTTCAGCGATCTGACCGTGCGGTAATTGTTGAATATCCCGCGTGGTTTGAGATGCCAAAGATTTGCCTTGCTTGAGTGTTAACTCATTTTCCGCCTTATGCAATCTGCCGCAGGTGGTTTTGACGGATTTGCGCTTCCGCAGAGGCTCACACTTCCTCCAGCAACATCTTCGCATCACCGAAGGACTTGGGACGCACCTCCATCTTCTCCATCATCGACATGAACAGGCGGCAGAGCTGGCGTTCTGGTTTGCCGGTATAATCGAGCACGCGACCTCCCTGCAAACCTCCGCCGAGGACGATCACGGGCAGCTCGTCGTTGTTGTGTTTTGCCCCGGCCATCATGCTGGAGCAGTGCATCAGCATGGTGTTGTCGAGCAGGCTGCGCTCGCCTTCGCGGATGCTGTCGAGCTTTCTCGCGAGGTAGGCGAGCTGCTCCATAAAAAATTGATTCACCTTCAACCAATCGTCGCCATCGCTGTGACTGAGCAGATGATGGATCATGTAGTCGATGCCGTGCCCGGCCTGCTGCACGCTGGGGAGATTCGGGAAACGCAGGGCGCTGTGATCGTTGTTGAGCTTCAGCGTGGTGATGCGCGTGGTGTCGGTCTGGAAGCCGAGCACAAGCAGGTCGATCATGAGCCGCATGTGCTCGCCGATGTCCTGCGGGATACCGTCGGCGGGGCGATCGATGTTGGGTTTGTCCAAAGTGGGCCGCCAGCCTTGCAGCTCGCCGCGTTTGCCGGCGTTTTCGATGCGCTTTTCCACCTCGCGTACACTGTCGAGGTATTCATCGAGCTTGCGCTGGTCGCTGGTGCTGATGTCGCGCCGCAAATCCTGCGCATCAGCCAGCACGGCATCGAGCACGCTCTTGTCAGCGGGCGAGGCGTCGTCTTTGAAGAGCCGGTCAAAGGCCAGTGCAGGGTACAGCTCCAGCGGCGTCGGTGTGGTCGGCGAAGACCATGAGATGTGCGAGCTGTAGAGCATCGAGTAGTTTTTGTGGACCGATGGATTCGATTTCTCACACGCGAGCACGAGGCTTGGCACCTTGGTGCTGCGGCCATAAGTCTGCGCCAGCATCTGATCAAAGCTCGTGCCCGATTTGATTTCTCCGCCGGAGGCAATCGGCGCACCGGACAGCATGTTTCCCGTCTGCGAGGAGTGGATATTGCCCTTCCTCGCCTCTTCATGATAAAGGCCGCGCACAAAAAGCATCTTTTCGCGAAACTCCGTCAGCGGAGTCAGCACCCTGCCCAATTCCATTGCCTTGCCTTCGCCTTTCGCCCACCATTCCTTCGAGTGAAAGCCGTTCCCGGAAAACGTCACGCACAACCGGAGCGGGGCTTCGCTGGCGGGTCGATTCTTCTTCGGCTCATCACCCCAAACATTGACGGACTCCATCCACGGCAGCGCCATGGTGACGCCGGTTCCACGTAGGAAGGTTCGACGGGAAAATTGGTATCTTTTCATGCTCTTGAATTAAAAGATAGCGGTGATTTCTTTTCCCCGCACCTCGCGGAATTGCGGGCTGCGCACGATCAGATCAACCAGTGTGCCGATACGGAGATCGCTCTGCACCATCTTCTCGATCAAGGGCTTGTCGGAAAGCTGGATACTGCGGCCGAGGGCGTAGCCGAGGAGTTTGCGGCTGAACTGGCGCAGAAAGTCATCGCGGCGCTGGGTGAGGAGATAGGTGCGGAGGTCGGCGAGGCCATCGACCTGCGTGCCATCGGGCAAGGTAGTTTTTGTGTCGGCTATTCGAGAGCGACCGATGGCGTCGAAGCCTTCCAGGGCGAAGCCAAAAGGGTCGATCCGTTTGTGGCAGCCCATGCAGTTCGCATCGCTGCTGTGGCGCTCAATCAATTGTCGCTCGGTGAGGTCGGCGGGGGCTTCCTCCGGCAAAACGGGCACGCCTTTGGGCGGATTTGGTAGTTTGTCGCCGAGGATGACCTCTGTGAGCCAGGTGCCGCGAAGTATGGCGCTGTTGCGAGAGGCTCCGGCTTGCTTCGCGAGTGTCGCGGCAAAGCCGAGGATGCCGCCGCGTCCATGGGCGTGCAGGCCGTCGATGCGCTGCCACTCGCCTTTTGATTCGATCCCATAGAGGTTTGCGAGCGGTTCATTCACGAAAGTGTGATCCGCATCGAGCAGAGAAAGCACGCCGCGGTTGTTTTGGATGAGATCGATGAAGAAGCGGGTGACTTCCTCCTGCATGTCATCACGAAGGTCAAGGAAGGTGGGGAAGTGGCGTTCGCTCTTTTCATCAAGGGTGGCGACATCACGCACATGGAGCCACTGACAGCCGAACTCGGTGGCGAGACGGCGCACTTTGTCGCTCTTCAGCATGCGCTGGGCCTGGGCTGCGAGTGTGGCGGTGGCGTGGAGATTCGCGGTGCGCAGTTCGTCATCCGGCGCAGAAGACCAAAGGAAGTAGCTGAGGCGGGTGGCGAGTTCCGACGGACTCACGGGGCCGGTTTTGCTCGGGGCCTTTTCACCGCGATACAAAAACCCAGGCGAGGTGAGCACTCGCACAAGCATCAAACGCGGCGGAAAGGCGGTGAGGCCGGCGACTTCTTTTTCCGTGAGCGGACGGCGCCACGCTTTCTCCGCAAAAGCCAGCACAGCGGCTTTTTGAGGCTCAATGGCCGTGATTTGCTGCTCTTTAAACTTCGCGGCGGCTTTCAAGATAGGTTCACGCATCGGCTCGAAGGCACTGGGCTTCGCATCCTGCGTGGCGAACTGCCAGAGCTGCTCAAAGGCATCTACTTGCTTCAGCGGAGCTTCGCTGACGAAGAGAAGCTCTTCCCACCGGCGGTCCAACTCACGCGATTCGGCCTCGGTAAGCATGAGACGGCGCAAAGCTTCGTCCTCGCGATAAAACAGCGTCAGCGTGACTACCTCATCCACCGGCACGATGCGGGAGTAACAAAGCGCGATGGGAAAAATGGTGCGGAAGTCGTCAAACGCAGCCACAAAGCGCTTCCGGGCGTCGCTGCCGTCATTCACGAGGATTGGAGCGCTGTGCTGGGTGACGAGATTGTTGTCAGTCCACTGACCGCTTTTCAGCGCGGACTGCGATTTGCCCGCGACCAGGCTCGTGGCGGCCTGTGGCTTCTCGGTGAGCACCTGCATTTGCACGCTGCCGCTCGTCTTGGAGGCCAGTTTGCCGGTGACGACAAACTCGCTGCCGTTGGCGAGTGCGGCGGGGATTTTTATTTCCAGCACGGACGGTGCTTTGGAGGAAAGATCGGTCAGATCGGTCAGATCAGTCCGATCATTTTGAAA
>JBGSJM010000352.1:0-35853 GCA_041742015.1 Verrucomicrobiales bacterium
ATTTTCCAAAGTAGTGTATGGCGGCACTCCAGGGAAGCCTGATACATCCATGGGACGCAGGATATCCCGGACAATTTCCCACATGGAGTCCAAAATCGGCACAGCTCAAACGCATAAAATAAGGCATCGCCACATGGAAAATGGTTGAAACGTGGTCCTTGTGTTTCTGGGTGATGACATAGGTTCCTGGTCTGGTGCGGTTGCCGGGTTTGCCGGTCGAACAGACCGACGAATAAGTTTGAACACCATTTTCGTAAAAGGTCGTCCTTTGACTGGAAAGATCTACAATGATTTTTCGAGGTTGGACATCGGGGTCTCTTCCATAGATAATTTGCATCATCCGGACGTCACCATACCAAGCAGCAATCGAGATGGGATACATATGCTTGGCCGTGATGTGGTTCTCGGCTCCGGCCTTCACCATCACCTGGGCGACACCGTGAGCTTTTTTTACGGCTGCCATCATCAACGGGCGAATTCTCCGATCATATTGCATTGCCCGGCGGAAAGTTGAACTTTCGTCAAATTTTTCGATCAAATCTTTTTTGGCCGGATAAGGTTCAATGACATTCACATCGACACCAGCTTCGACCAAAGCGATTGATACATCATACATCTCGTTGGCAATCGACCAACCCAGTAGCGAATGGCCATCTGTAGCCAAGCCTTCCCCCAGACTGGCTCCCGACTTAATCAGGGCATAGGCGGTGTCTGAGTCGCTGGTCCGAACCGCGCGTGACACCCATGATTCACTGGTATCATACATCGGGTTGGGATCTGCTCCGGCTTCCAGGAAAGGTTTTAACAGGGAGAACCGCTGGTTGTTGAGAACGTATTCCAGTGGTGTGCCTCCATCAGGCCCCAACTGCTGGGCGTCTCCTCCGTTCTTGAGAATGACCTCCACCAAATCATCCTGTCCGGTGAGAAGGGCTCCCCAGAGGTTGTCACCGATTTTTGCACCAGCATCAAGAAGGGTTCTTACGGTTTCAATCGCTCCATCAGCAACAGCCACATCCATGACTCGTTTGTCGCTGCCCTCCAATAGGACTTCTGGATCAACCCCGGCGCTCAAAAGAAGGCTCATGGTCGGGTTGTCTCTATGCCGGTAAGCGGTCGAGAACATGGAAACGGGTTCGATCTCAGCCCCATTTTCAACCAAAGTCCGGACCAGAGCTGTATTGCTGCTTTCCACGGCCAGCGTTAGTGGAGTCTTACCCGCAGCGTCTTTAACATTAACATCGGCTTTCTTTCCGATGAGGTAATCCACCAAACGATAATCTTCGTCTTTGACCGCATTTAAGAAGAGGGTGTCACCAGTTTTTGATTTCGTCTCAATCGGAACACCTTCATTTAGCAAAGTCAGAAACCAGTCGTGATCGCCACTTTGAAGCGCCTCAACAATAAGCGGGTTTCCTGAAGTTCCATTGCGGTTGACTTCTGCTCCAAAATTGAGGGCGATATCTCTCATTTGCCCATCCTGCCGAGCCAACGCCAGGGTCAGGATGTTGATCCCATCTTCGGTTAAATCGACGTTTGCCCCTTTTTCGAGAAGAAAGGTCATTTCATCATATTCGCTATCCAGGGCAGATTCCAGCAAGAGAGTTTTACCAGTGGTGCCGATAACATCTATTTTTGCCCCCTGAGAGACGAGCCGAGACATTAAGTTCAGATCGTCTGAGTTTGCGGCTAGCGCCAGGGCACTGTGGGGCTGGGAACCCGTATTATTGACATCAACCCCTTTACTCAGAAGATAATCGCGAAGTTCGATATCACCATGGTTGATGGAATCGATTAGGTAAGGCAGACCCGGAACCTTGTCAGTGTTGATGTTGGCTCCGAGTTGCTCAATCAGGCGATTGGCGACCTGGAAATTCTTGGAGTTTAAAGCCTGCTTCAGCGGGGTCATCCCGTCTGCCTTGGTCGGGGTATCAACACCTTTTTTGATTTGGTCTGCCCGAAGCAACAACTGTTCAATAGCTTCCTTATCGTTGGCCTGAACCGCTGCGTGGAGAGGTGTCATCCCACTTTCGTCTGAGCCGCCAAAACTGATTCCGGCTGTGTCATAATTTACCAAAAGCGCCAATTGGCGTTCCCGGACCGCTTTAATGATGCCGTTGATATTGGTCTGCAAACCGCGGGCTTCAAGCTCTTTTCGGGCCTGTCGCTTGATTTCATGACGAAAAATGAAGTCAGTGGCAACCGAAACTCCAATCAACGAGATCGAAAAAAAAGCGAGGAACATTGTCCGAACCCTGGCAAAAAATGGAGAAACTTTCCTGATCATCTCTTTCTCTTTCTTTAATAAATCTTTTTAAATCTTTCAGCAACGGTAAAGTGAAGATAAATTTATTACTTATTTTAATAAAAACAATAAATATTAGATATAATTTTAAAATAACTTTATTTTCCGTAATGCTAAACTTCACCTGGCAACCGCACTTGAGTGCAAAGGTATCAGCCGAAGACTACTACTTTACGCCAGTGGATCCAACTCAGGTTTAAAGTCGGCGGCGTGATATGAACTTCTCACCAATGGACCCGAGGCGACATGTCTAAAGCCCTTGTCTTTTGCGGCTTGGCCCAATTCTTTAAAAATTTCAGGAAGAATATACTCCACCACTGGCAAATGTTTTGGGGAAGGGCGCAGATACTGGCCCAGGGTCAGCACGGTGACATCGTGATCACGCAAATCGTCCATTGACTTTAGAACCTCGTCTTTTCTCTCTCCCAACCCCAACATGATCCCGCTTTTGGTCGCACACTGATAACCCATCTGGTTAGCTACTTCGCGAGCTTTTTTGAGGACTCGCAGAGACCGCCAGTATTCCGAGTTTGATCTCACGGAATCGGAGAGGCGTTCCACTGTCTCGATATTGTGATTAAAAATCCGGGGACGAGCCTCCATAACCACCCACAAAGCATCCTCTTTCCCCAGAAAATCGGGTACCAAAACCTCAATGACCACGTCCGGATTAATCTCGCGGACTTTCATGATTGTGTTAGCAAAGTGGCAGGCCCCACCATCCGGCAGATCATCCCGAGCTACTGCAGTAATCACCACGTGGTTGAGTCTGAGCCTTTTTACAGCTAAGGCAACTCGGTCCGGTTCATCGGCCTCAAGGGCGAGTGGCCTGCGGGTATCCACCGCACAAAAGCCACAAGCACGGGTGCAACGGTCCCCCGCGATCATAAAAGTGGCTGTGCCCTGCCCCCAACATTCCCAGCGATTCGGACACTGAGCCTCTTCACAGACAGTTACCAGCTTTAGATCCTCGATCAAACCTTTGGTGTCCCAAAAAACAGGGTTGTTCGGAAGTTTTACCCTGATCCAGGGTGGCTTCCTTTCTTGATGTAGTTTGGGATCAATTTTGACGGGCATGGCTGCGTTGCCAGAGACTAATTGTAATTGAATCTTGCGTCAAGGCCTGCGAAGTTATCTCTAATTATGGAACCTACACACAGCAAAGCCATCGGCTATATTCTCT
Source organism: Verrucomicrobiales bacterium (assembly GCA_041742015.1). Taxonomy (GTDB): domain Bacteria; phylum Verrucomicrobiota; class Verrucomicrobiia; order Verrucomicrobiales; family DEV007; genus Arctic95D-9. The sequence goes on from JBGSJM010000352.1 coordinate 3,486, forward strand.
GGATATTCGGATTTACTGGAGCGCACCGCTTCTATTTTGGACGCCCCATCACTGGGACGATCTGGCTTCTAACCCTGGGACTCCTCGGAGTGGGCTGGTTCATCGACCTCTTTCTTATTCCCAGCATGGAAAGAAAGGCCGAACTTCGCTACAAGGAAGGTCCGGTGGACTATTCGGTGGCTTGGATCTTGCTGACCTTTCTGGGATACCTAGGCATTCACCGGATGTACATGGGCAAATGGTTCACCGGCATTCTGTATGCGATCAGCGGAGGCCTGTTTGTCGTAGGCTGGGCGTACGATTTTTGTACGCTCAACACCCAGATCAGTGAACGAAATGCAGAGTTGGGCGAACGTGAAACATCCGATCCCAACCGCATGATCACGGGTTAATTCCCAGGAATTACATCCGCTTCACTTTGAAACTGCGGAACTCCACAGGATCACTGTGTCCTGCAAAGCCAATCAGTCCTTTGGTGCGATCCAGCCCCTTGGGCGGATGGGGAATTTGGCTGCGGTCAAAGGTGCTGATATCTGCATCTAGAATTTTCGTGCCATTCAGCGTAACGATAATGCGCTGCCCCTGCACCTCGATTTCTTGAAAGTTCCACTCACCTGCAGTGCGCAGATACCCATGTTTCGCGCCAACACAATGGTAAATCGAGCCATGGTATTGATATGGGGCCAGACCGCCTTTTCCAGCAGCAGCCTGTTTCTCATTATACCCATCGCTATCAATGACCTGAAGTTCAAGGCCGTCTGATGCTGAATGACCGCCCAGCGGGGTGCGCAAAGCGATTCCATTGTTGCCAGCTTTGGGAAGTTTGAATTCCACGCGAATCTTGCCGTTCTCAAATTCTTCCATCGTCAGCAAGTCCCCTCCTTTGCCCGATTTGCATCGTATATTGCCGTCCGCAACCTCATAGCTGTCCACTGCGCCCTGCCAGTTGCTCAGATCCTTGCCGTTGATCAGTTCCACAAATCCATCTGCATCGCGAGAGGCCAGTTCCCGATTGCTCTCCTCTGCGGCAATTTCCCGAATATAGACATTCCGCCAGCGAATTTCGCTGCCGTGAGTTTGCAACTGGATCGGACCTTTTGGAAAAGCTGGGTCTTTTATCCATCCGTTTGGGACTTTTTCCTTCGTGGCAGCGTCCCCTTCTTTTTGCTTCCCAAAGGCGATGTAACCTGCCTTTTTGTTTGCGAAAAAGTTTTCCAGGACTGCATTGTCCACCACGGTTTCGCCATTAAAAATGATGGTAACACGCTCCCCAATCATACGGATCTTGAATTGATTCCATTCACCAAGTGGCTTGTCCATTTTTTTGATAGGGTCCTTACCAGCAGCTCCTTTGCTGTTGTTCCAGAGACCTCCAGATCCCTTGGCACGCCCAAGTCCCTGAGGATCTTCTTCAGCAGGATCCCAAATCTGCACCTGTGGGATGCCTCGCAAATACACGCCGCTGTCGCCCTTGGGCAACGCCTTGTATTCCACCCATAACTCAAAGTCGCCGTAGTCCCTATCAGTAGTGAGATAAAGCCCCTTGCCATCATTGACCAGCTCGCCGTCAACCACACTCCAGTGGGCCTTGATATGATCTTTTGCCCCCGCAGAATCCCCCTCAATCGACTTCTTTTTGTATTCCGCCAATTGTTCGGGAGTCATCTTCCAAAGCTCCGTGGGATCCTTGGTTCCCCAACCAAACCAGCCAGTGAGGTCTTTCCCATTAAAAAGGGCTTGAAATCCTTCTGGTGGAGCAGGTTCTACCGCTGAAAGCGATGTAGCGAACAAAAAGCCCGACATAACAACCGGGAAGAAAATGGATTTTAAAAAAGGCAAATGGTATCGCATAGAGAGTTAACATATCTAATCAAGTGAAAAGGTCGAGAACCGTATCTACCGGAGTCACGCCAGTGTCACCCACCTCTTTGGTTAGCTGTTTCCTGGCTTTTACCTGTTGAGTGCTTCGGAGATCACCCGGGCGACGTCCGCTCCGAACAGAACATTGGCCGCTGCGGTGTAATGGACATTCGCTGGCAAAAAATGCTCGGCTTTAAACTGATTTTTGACCATGGAGTGGAGATCATGGATCGGAATCTGGTTTGCGGCCATGATCTCGGCGGCGATGGCGTTGTATTTGACCGCGTCATCCGAGACTCGACCTGCCGCACCATCGGGCACCGGGGTCGTGTTTCGCCAGATCAGTTTTGCCCCGGTTGTTTTCAGACGGGCCACGATTTGAGTGAGATTTTTCCGGTATTCGTCTGGAGGGACTTGCTGGCGGCTTTGAGGATCAGCAGGATCCGAAAGGTTTTTGCCGGTTGGCCCCATGTATTTGAGATCGTGGAGGCCCCAGTTAAAGTGTATCACGTCCCACTTCTTGTCAGCCCCACCGGTGGCGAGCCATTCGTCGAGCTTCGGCAGAGCGGTGTGGGTCGGTCCGCAGTTGGCCAGGGCGCGATGGACGTTTGCCTTTCCTGCCAACTCGTTTCGCACATTGATGGTATAACCCATGGATATCGAATCCCCAAGAAGCAGCACCCGGGGCAGCCCTGCGACATCTTCAACTTTTGCCAGCGCCGGGTTGGGTTTGGCTACTTTACGCGGTGCCTCCTTTTTCTCATCAGCCTGGCTGGGTGGCAAAAGCAAGAAGCTGAGAAGTACCGCAAAGAGTTCAAATTTCATGATTAAATCAAAGCAGACGAAGGAATAAATGGAAAGTAAATTTATGCGTATCTTTCAGCCGTTGATGAAGAGAATCGAGGCGCTTAAAATATAACAGTACACAGGAAATGAACGCCTTGGTCTTTATTATTTTGGCAATTTTGACACCTGTTTTATTGGCTGGTGCGGTCGGCTTTCCAACATGGTTCGCGGCTCGCTGGTGGGTTGGTTTTGTCAAACTTCGAGCCGATTATCGAGTGGCTGTTGAATGGGTTACTTTTACGCCGGTCGATCATTCCCTAGGAGGGCAGCTTCTTCCCATCTGGATGCGATATGTCATTCTTTTTAAAATAATTGATTTAATACAACCCTTGCTTGGGATCATCTTCTTCGGCTTAGGGAGCGGTCTGGGGTGCGTGCGGAAATCCCTTTTTGCCTATGCTGTCCTCCGTAAGCATCCCAATGTTGAACTCAGACTTCGCCATGTTCCCATTACTGAAATTGTTATCTGGTCGGCGCTTGCACTTCTTTGCTTTGCCTTTGCCATCTTTTTCATTGTTCTATTTTTCGAGGGCCGGTGAAAGTGAGCCCCCTCGGATCTGCCGTACCGAATTTGTATTGCTTCGCGATGGCACCAGAAATGTGACTCGCGTTTCTGATGCCACGAATCCCTGATTGCGAAATCGTCGCATTTCATCCACGGTGCGGCATGGATGACTCGCTGATTTTTGACTCTGGAATTGAAGAAATCTATACCCTGAAAACCAGGGCTCCCGGACCTTCGGGTGTTTTGCCTTTCACCGAACAACAACTGACCACCGAGCCTAGTGGCCATCTTTTTGGCTGGACGCAAAATGTCGGGATGGGTTGGGCGGCGGATAAGGTCAAGGGGGGCGACTATCTCATACTTTCAACCCAGGGCGGGATCCGGAAAGAGGATGGCAGACCGGTGGCACTGGGGTATCACACCGGGCATTTCGAAGTGGGTCTGCTGATGGAGGAGGCTGCCCAGACCATCACCGCTGCTGGAGGGGTGCCATTTGCGGCTTTTGTTTCCGATCCGTGTGATGGACGGACTCAGGGCACCGATGGGATGATGGATTCCCTCCCCTACCGGAATGATGCGGCCACCGTGCTGCGTCGCCTGATCCGTTCGCACCCAACCCGAAAGGGCATTGTCGGGGTGGCGACCTGCGACAAGGGCCTCCCTGCGATGATGATGGCTCTGGCCGCGATCCACGATCTGCCGACCATCCTGGTCCCGGGCGGAGTCACTCTTTTGAGCGAGGATACGGATGAAGATCTCGGGCGGGTTCAAACCATCGGAGCCCGATTTTCCAAGGGAGACATCACTCTGAACTATGCCGCCCATGCCGGGTGTCGGGCATGTGGATCCGCAGGAGGCGGGTGTCAGTTTTTGGGGACAGCTGCGACGAGCCAGGTCATTGCCGAGGCGCTTGGCTTCACCCTGCCTCACTCTGCGCTCTGTCCATCTGGCACCGAGATCTGGAAGGACATGGGTCGCCGCTCCGGTCTCGCCGTTATGGCCATGCAAAAGGCGGGCATCACCACCAGGGATGTCCTGACGGATGCCGCGATTGAAAATGCCCTCGCGGTGCACACCGCTTTTGGAGGCTCGACCAATCTGATTATGCACCTGCCGGCGATCGCGCATCAGGCAGGGTTGCACCGTCCCGATGTCAATGACTGGCGGCGCTACAACGCGAAGATTTCCCGTATCGTCGATGCCCTGCCCAATGGCCCGAATCACTACGCCACAGTCCAGGTTTTCCTCGCTGGTGGCGTGCCAGAGGTGATGCTGCATCTCCGCAACGCCGACATGCTCAACCTGAATGCCCTGACCGTATCGGGCAAAACCGTGGCCGAAAATCTCGAGTGGTGGGAGAAATCTGAGCGCCGAGCCCGCCTTCGCGAGAAACTCACCCAGCTCGATCACATCGATCCGGATACGGTTATCATGTCCTTTGCCCGGGCAAAGGAATGTGGACTGACCTCCACAGTGACGTTTCCAGAGGGCAATCTCGCTCCAGAGGGCTCTCTCATCAAATCCACCGCGATTGATCCCTCAAAAATCGATGAAAACGGGGTCTATTTTCACGAAGGTCCGGCCCGGGTTTTCGGGTGCGAGACTGATGCCATCGCCGCAGTGAAATCCAATGGTCCTGATCGCATCAAAAAAGGTGATGTCATGGTCCTGATGGGCAATGGCCCGCTTGGCTGCGGGATGCCAGAAACCGCCCAGATCACCATCGCCCTGAAGCACTTGTCCTGGGGCAAGGAAGTGGCCCTGATTACCGATGGCCGTTTTTCCGGAGTCTCAACCGGTGCCTGTATCGGCCACATTTCGCCGGAAGCCTGGGCTGGTGGGCCAATCGGAAAGCTTCGGGATGGTGATCTAATCCGGATCAAAATCAATTGCCGGGACATGGTTGGTTCAGTCGATTACGTTGGTGAAGATGATCTCGCGAAACGCGAACCATCCCCTTGTCTGAAACCAATCCCCGGAGTCCCCGACGACACCCGACTCTGGGCAGCCTTGCAAAACATCAGCGGAGGTTCCTGGGGTGGTTGTATCTACGATGTGGAAACGATTATTGCGAAATTGAATGCCTAATTTGACCCCGGGTTGTTTTTTCTAAAAAGCAGTTCTAACATGGCGGATTAACATTCACACCATAGATCTGAATTTTCGGGGCGTTTCCCAAGTGATCGCCGCATTCCTCATTGAAGGGCCTTCCGGGTTGGTTCTCATCGAGACTGGCCCGGAATCCTGCCGGGATACTTTGCTGGAGGGCATAAATCAACTCGGGTTTCGCCCGACCGATGTGGTCGGCGTCCTCGTGACCCACGTTCATCTGGATCACTCCGGTGGGGTTGGTTGGTGGGCAGCCCAGGGCGTGCCGGTTTATGTTCATCCCAAGGGGGCCAGACATCTCATCGACCCGGCCCGGCTGGAGGAAAGCGCCCGCATGGTTTATGGTGCGGAATTCGACACTCTCTGGGGGGCACTGCACCCGGCTCCGGCGGATTTTGTGAGGGAAATCGCCGATCAAGAGACGGTTACGATTGGCGGACTCGAAATTCAGGCAATCGACACACCGGGGCACGCCTTTCACCATCACGCTTATGTCATCGGGAAGACGTTGTTTACTGGAGACGCCGCCGGGGTGAGACTTCCGGGATTTGATTACATCTCCGTGACCGCAGCTCCACCCCAGTTCCATTTGGAACATACCCTGGCGACGATTGACAAGCTGGCCGCCGGGAATTTCGAGACCCTATACCTCACTCATTTTGGGAAGGTCACCGATCCGACTTCTCATTTTACTGATTATCGGGATGCCGTGGAGTTAAATGCCGAGTTTATCCGGGCTCGCCTCGCTGATGGGATGGACAGCGAAACCCTCAAAATCGCCTATGAAGCGATTAATTTGGAGCAGGCTTTTCGGCTCCAGGTCCCGCATGCTGATTTTTGCTGCTACCAGATCGCCAATGGCACCGGAATGTGTGCTGACGGAATCCGGATGTATTGGGAAAAAAAGCAGGCTGAAAGCTAATCATACAGGGTACAATCGCCGATCAAACAGGGTACAATCGGGAGCCGTAATCGAGTTTACGGTTGGTTTTCGAACCACTCGCGTCCTGGCTGAGCGTAAGGGCGGAAGGTTTCGGCGATCCCGGTTGGTTCGTTGTAGTAGATGGCGCGGTTCATCCCGAGGTCGCTGGCTTTGCTGGAATCGATCAGGCTGGCAGAATCTCCTGCACTCATCTGGAAAAGGATCTTTTTCTCAAATTCTGCTACACCTTTGCGGCTCAGACACCGGTTCACATTGTTGTAGGTATCAATCGAGATGATTGAGTGGTAGCCCAGACTTGGTCCCTCGGTAATCAAGGCATTTAGCGAATCAGATGGCTTGGCGGGAGCATCGGGATCACTCGAAAAACTGTAGTCCTCTTCGTAGCGGAGTTTTTTGTATTTCTGCAAGCCTAGGATGATAAGAAAGGTGGTGGTCGAGCCGTCCACTTGGGCACTTCCATCACTCCGGCCTTTCATTTCAGCGGCGAGTTGGTTGATGACATCTCCCATTTCATGCGCTGGCGGACAAATCACGGCATCCCCAAGCCAGGTGATCGATTCTTTCAGCCTACCATGGCCGTTCGGGTCAGCGACCTGGCCATCAATGAGGATAAACCGACCTTTTTTGCCGAGTTGGGCAATGAGGAGGCGTAAACCGATAAGAATCATACCCTCAACGACATCGTCGCGCTGCCCCACGATCAGGAGATTGGATCCGCTCTGGCGATCAAAAACAGCTTCGGTCGGGGATTTGATTGAGTTGGGAGCCCCGAGGAAGAGTCGGGGCGGTCCAGAAAATTCCCGCCGGGCAAGCAGGTTGGTGATGTAACGGTCTTCAGTAATCTGGGCCGGGGCATTGCCCTCAAAAACAACGCGGGGGCGCTGATCAAGCCCTCTTTCGGCTGCTGCCTGGGAGACGCGGGTCAGGTATTGGGCGCGGTCTTCATCATCCAACCACACCACCTGGAAGGGGGAGTTTGCCTCGGCCGCTCCGGCGCGGTCATTGTAAATTCCCTCTCCGGGGCGGGTCAGGAGACGGGGTGCGGGGTTGCTGTCATCCATGATCAGGTAGGCATCCGCCTCATTGCACATCAGAGCGATACGAATCACCATCTGTCCGAGGGTTGCGCGTGCCAGGGTAAAAGCCCCGCCCAGGGTTTGGGAGCCAAGGATCGCGTGAATCCCGAAGGCCCGCCCCTGTCTCACGATCCGATCGAGGAGCACCGCAGCCTGTTGGGAAATTTGGTCGTCTTCCACGAAGAATTCCTGAAACTCATCGATTAAAAGCAGGGTGCGGGGCATCGCCTCTTTTCCGCCAGCTTTCTGATAACCAGCGATGTCCTGGGCACCAAGCGCCCGAAACTTTTCACCGCGTTCCTTGAGTTCTTCATCAAGCTTTTGGAGGACGCTGAGTCCGAATTCCCGGTCGCTTTCGATCGCAATGACTCGGGCATGGGGCAGTTGATGAGTGGCGTAGGCTTTGAACTCGACCCCTTTTTTGAAGTCGATCAAGTAAAACTCCACCTGGTCAGGATCGCACCACAGCGCCATGTTGGTGATCATGACATGAAAGAGAGTGGATTTGCCGGAGCCAGTTTTACCAGCGATTAAAGCATGCTGGCAGGTGCCCTTCCCAATCGCGAGTTCTTGAAATTTCGTGGCTCCGGTGCGGCCAATCGGGACCCGGAGTTCCCGGCTGGTATTGACACTCCAGAAGCGGGCGTCATCCGGCGCGATGGTGGAAAAGGGCACGGAAATGCGATTGGAGTCGCGGTTGGCTTCCCCGATTTTATGAATCCATTTCAGGAAAGTGGCATTGTCCGGCGGAGTAAGCAATTGGAGCGATGTGCCGGGCACCGCCTCCTCGCCGAGGATAAAGCCATCAGGCGTTGATTTCAGGCACACGCTGGAGCGTTGGAGATCACTGAGGATAAATCCATTGGGCAAGTTGGCGCGGCAGTCATGGTGGATCAGGGTAAAAACCCCGCAGCGGGCTCCGGATTGAGCGATGCTGAGCAGTCTCCGCGCTGCTTCATCCGTAAATTGGCGGGGAAAATCCGCGACGACCAGAAAATGGTATCTTTCAGCCGTGGTCCCTGCAGCCTGATTGTACTCCGAAATCGTGGCATATTCGTTGCGAAGATACATCTGGATCACTTTCTCCATGTGCTCACACAACTCGCCCAACCTGGACTCGATCTGGTCGGGTTGGGTCCGGACCCGTTTGTTGACGAGGTGCTCTTCATAGTCGGAAAGATGCATCAACCCCGCAAAACTCTCCCCGAGTCCCACCGGATCAATCAGACTGAAGGAAAGCCGACCCGCTGGGGCACTGGTCAGGAGGGCTCCAACGATCTGGTTCAGACTTTGGATCGCTTCGCTCCTGCTATTTGCGAAATCCTCACGGATTCCTCTACTGTTCCCCGTCTCGATCAGGATGGAGCCCTGCGATGGAAACATCAGTCGCAACGGGAGTTGAAATTCCTGTAGAGGAATCCGTGAGGATTTCTCTGTTATAGGTGAGGATTGCTCAAGCGAAAAAGCGGGGAGTCGCGCCCCGCTGTCCCCCAGGCGATAATTAATCTGCCCGAAAATCGCCTCTTCGGGAAAGGTCGTAGGTGCCTTCCACTGATCTGGAGTCTGTTGGAGCCAGTTCCGGCCTGGATCGTAGGTGGCGACTGCGTTTTGAACCAGGCTATTTTGTTTCTCCACTGCCACATCCCAGTCAGCCATGAGCCTGGCCCGATGGGCCGTGTAGTCCTCGCCCTGCTCGGAGGTGGCCAGCGCCGCAGCAAGAGCATCGGCGAAACTCCGGTCAATATTCTGAAGTTTTTCCAGCCCGTTTTTTTCGATCCATTCGCCCTGGTGTTCCTTCCATGTTTTAAGGCGATTGAGAATGCGATGGGCTTTCTGATCAATCTGTTCTGGGGCAGAAAGGCGTTTACTCCCGGCGGCGGCTCCGGTTGATTGCAGACCTTCCCGAAAAGCCACTTCAACCTCCCGGTGTTCAGCTTCATAAAGGGCCTTCTGTTCGTCGAACCACTCCTGGAGTTGCCCGTAAACCTGATCCCGGCTGCTGCGAACATAACGGAAACACTTGGCGAGAACTCGGGCATGCCCCCCTACTGCACCAATCACTGCCAGATAAAACAACAGGGCAAAACCAACCGCTGCACCGGTGATGATCAAGATTTGAGGGGGCGCAATCTGATCGATACCAAGCTGGGGCGCATACCAAAAAGCCACCGCTCCGAGCACCACGAGAATCAACAACTGCACCCAGAGTGGAATCCAGGCATAAAGACCGATGAGAGGATTTCGCCGGATTTTTTTCCAGGCTTTGGTCGTTTTTTGATAGGCATCCTCCAAATTAGGCGGGAATGACTCGTTGGCTGGACCTCCTTTGCCCTCGAGCGCAGCGAGGAGCTTCTTTTTAATTGCTGGAAATCCCCGGAAGGCCTTTAGTGCCCCAAGTCGTTGTTGTTCGTAGGCTGCCTCCAATTCCAGAAACGGGGCCTTTTGGGCGTCGACTTGCTCGCGGGCCTGGGCGATTTTCCGATCCCGCTGCTTGGCGGAATCCATCATTTTGCGCTGCAAATCGTAGCGCTTGTGGCCCTCCGCCGCCTGGATGCCGTCCAGCATCTGGTAGCGGACATTCAGCTTCGCTTTCTCGATTCGTTCTTTTCTTTGAGCGAACTTTTCCTCCAATTGGCATTTGGATTGAGTGATCAAATCCCGAAGTTCAGATTTGGCGACAAGGATCTGTTCCTCAACCCGAGCCCGTGCCTCCTCTTCTGACTGGCGAAGGCTTGATTCCCTCAGTTTTTCCGCATAATCGATTTTGCCCTCGCGAATCGCGAAAGAACCGATTTCAGTGGTAAAATTTTTAAGGACTTCGAGTGTTTCTCTGGTGGTAAGCGCTTTAGGTTTCACAGTCTTCGCGAAGTTTTTTCAGAATTTTGTCGAGATCTTCCATCGCAACCACTGCATTTTCAATCGAATCAAAAAGCGGCCGCATGTAGGTCTCTTCGAACTCGGTGCGTTTTTGATCCCGCCACTGGTTCTCGGTTTCCTTCCAAGTGTGGTTGAGGTCTTTTGATAACCCGGCAAGCCGAGCCCGGCTGGAATGTAAACTCATGGTTCCTGGTTGCTGGAGTAATCACGCAGCGCCGCTGCAGCTTCTCTCAAAAAATGGATCGCTCGACCCATCTCGCTGCTGAGCATGCCGTTGAGTTTATCGACTTTTCGGGCTTCGACTTCGACCCTTGAATCAAACTGGCGAATCCAGCTTTGCACCGCCCGCATCTTCTCCTCCAAATCCCGCATCTCCTGCTTTTTCTTGCGGATCATCATCTGGATCCCGGTTTTTTTCTCGGCCAGATCGGAAAGCCGGGCCGAGAAATATTCCGCCTCGATTTGCTCCAGCTCTTTTTGTTTGCGTTTCATCTCGCGCTCCAGATTGAGTTTTTGCTCGGTTTGAAGCCAGATCCGGGTTCGCTTGACCTCTTCACTGACTTCATCCAGTGAGGCGGAGGCCTTTTCTGTAAACAGAATAAGTGAAGTGCGAAATCGCTCCAGCACCTCGATATCCGTGATATTTGCTTTCTCTGCCATCTTTAGCGTTGTTTCAAGTAATCCTCGATCCGCTGAGCCTTGCGAAGCAAAAATGGCCCCTGAGTGTTTGATGCTTCAACGAATTTGCGAAGCGTTTTCATGGTTTCCTTGAATTCCTCGGCGAATTTCTGATTTTCCTGATCCTGCCAGGTGTCACCCAGCGCCGAAAAACGGGCATTAAGCGACGCCATCGAATTTTGGATGTCATTATTAAAGCGTTTCAACTCTTCAGCGAAGCGTCGAAGTTCATCTGGATCTGCAATTGCCTGGGCCATATTCCGACTATAACGAAAGAAAGTCCAAAGGGGCAAGCCGGAAAGATGGATTTCCTTTAAGGTTTCCGCGTAGCCGGGGCAAGACGAACAACCCCCAAACCTCGGTCTTTTCTATTTTCAGCCTTCAACGGCACCTTCCCACTGAATTTTCCAATATTTCCATTCTTTTAACTACTCTCAGTAAAAGATTAGCGGTAAAAAATAAGACCTGTTCATTAATCTTTTACCGGATAAGCAGCACCGCATGCAAAAGGGGTATCAACCCCGTGAAATCAAAGAGATTATTTCGCCAGCAATTTGAATGCCACCGCTGCGGCCTCTTCCCAATCATGGCCGGTGGACACGATTTTTCCGACCGGATCAATGACAACATAGTGGGGGATGCCCCGAATATCGTAGTCGCGATCCGATGTATTGTTCTCTTCAGCCAGCGCGACAGGAAAAGTGTAATTGGGATGTTTGGCAAGGAACTCCTTCACCTCCTGCTCGGGATAAAAGCTGGTGACAGCTATGATCTCCAGGTTTTTGTCGTGATGCTCCGCCCAGAACTTCTGCACTTTAGGGAATCCGGCGAGGCACGGCCCGCACTGGATTCCCCAGAAGTCAAGGATGCGCACCTTGCCTCCGGCTTTGGCTGAAAGTGGTTCGCTATTGATCCATGTCGCCACTTTGATATCGGCGGCTTGTTTGCCGATCAGGTTAACTGGTATCGTTGGAAGTGACACAAATTTGTGCGTCCTGGCTGGCATATCCAGGCGCACGTCTTTCATTCCGCTCTTGAGCCGCACACTCTTTTCGATGTGGGTGCCGTTGGCTGCTGTGCCGTTCATATCGACGGAGAACCAGCCACGGCGCAAATCTTTCATTTGAAAGCGTCCGGCATCATCGGTGAAGACCTCGGTGCCTTGTTCGTAGGATTCGATTTTCACATTCGCGAAGGGTTTGCCCTCGCTGTCGAAGACGGTACCGGTCACGGTTCCCTCAGATGCAGGCCATTGGATGCGGATGTTTTGATCGGGTGCCTTCGCTTGATGGTTATAGTTCTTGCGGGTCGATTCCTGATAGACCGTAAGATACACAGGCCCGGCACAAACCCCTGAGATGGTGAATCGCCCTTCGTCATCCGTTATTGTATCTTTATCACCTGGCTGGGAGTCGCCCGACACGCGCACCGATACCTTGGGCATAGGCTTGCCAGCATCATCCACCACCACTCCCGCAATGTTTTGATCTGCTTTTTTTAACGTGATTTGCAAATTGGTAGTCTGCCCAGCAGTGACCGTTTCATCGCGCAGTGCAGCACGGCCGTAGCCGTCAGCCGAGACAAAAAAAATCAACTGATCACTATTCGCTGTCCAGAGTCGGGGAATGGAGAATCGGCCATCGTCATCGGATAAAAACTCTTGAGGGATTGGTCCGCTGAATCGGTGGCTCCCGAACTCGATTCCAGTGATGCTCCATTGCACCTTCGAAGCCTTGATACCGACCCCTTGCTGATCGCAGACACGACCGATCACCTTGCCAAAACCATCCTCACGAATCATAACCTTTGCTGGAACGCCACGTTTGAGGTCCAGTGGATACGACATCGCCTTGTCATTCCACGCAAGAATAGCGAAACCCTCCTTACCCGTCGAAAGAACAAACTGGAAACTGCCATCATTTCCGCTCTTTACCGGACCGGGTCCATCCCACATGTTCTCACCCATGAGCATGACGGTTGCATCCGCAACCGGTTTGCCCGCCGCATCCACGACGATACCGATTCCCATGTCCTCGGACTGCACGGGTCGGAATTTGAACTGCACAGTCTTTCGCTCGCCCGCCTTTACGTTTACAATCACGTTCTCATCATTAGCGGGCGAATGAAATCCTTCGGGCGTCATCCGGCTCGATCGATAAAACAGTTCATGACGCCCTGCCGCGCGCCTGAACTTGATGGGTTTTTCAATCGGGGCTCCAGTGTCCGCATTCACCACCTCTGCGGTGACCACTGCCACCTCGCTCATAACGAGATCACCCACATCCGAAGTCTCTCCTGCCTTCACATCAATGTTCTTTTTCTCCGAGCCGATCCATTTCTCAACAAGCGCCCCTTCTGTGTCGTAACTTAAGTTATAGATCGATGCGGGAATCTGATCGACGACAAACCTTCCATTATCATCCGCCATCAACCAAAGACCGTAGGAGGTGACATATGGGGTACGCTCAATCATGTAGATAAGACTTCCCGCAACCGGTTGTCCGTTTGGCAAAACCACACGACCCCGAATACTTCCAGGAGTTGTGAGGCTTAACTTATGCTCTGCGCCATCAGCTTTCGGCGAAGAAGGCAATAGGATGTGGTGTTTACCGTAAAATTGCGCAAATCGTTGGTCGCTGTGTCCCAGATAGATCAAAGCATTTTTAGGCAGGTTCGCGATGACACATTTTCCGTCATTATCTGTCACCGTTTTCCAATACCCGCCCGGAAGACGCTCCACCTCTCCAAATAAAGCGAATGAGCCGTTGTCAGTTCGTGGTAGTGAAAAACTTCCCACCCAAACCTCCAGCCCTGCCGCTGGAGATCCATCTGGTCGTACGATCCGTGCCTTGAAATCTACGGATGGTTGCAACACAATCCGCTTAGGTTCCGCAGCTTCAGCCCTCACCCCCGTTTGAATTCGTCCCACGCCCACCCCTGCATCTCCAGCCATCACCACGACCTGGGTATAAAAATCCGATGTGTAAGGTGTCTTAAGAGCCGAACTGAATGTCCCTTCCTGATCGGTCCTTCCGCTGGCGATAATGGGAAGAGCGGTTGTCACCGAGGGGCGGCACACAAACACCTCTGCTCCAGCGACAGGTTTGCCATCACCATCAACCACCTTGCATTGTAACAAAGTCTGGTTCTTTTCTTCGTCACCTGCTGATGTGATGGTAAAAAAGGCAACAAACAGAAAAAACAGAAGAGATGTTTTCATGGTGATTTTTTGCAGATTAACAGAACCAGTGCCTTATATGCAATTTAATGTTGATCAGAAATTGTTTCGCAGGTGGTTTTGGGAGGTTTTTCGTGAAAACAGGCATCACGGTGGACAACCCGACAATGGCTCCCGCGAAAATCCGCCGTTGCCAGTTCCACATCTTAAGCCTTACTATTTACCATTTTTCCATGTCCCGAAAATTTTTCACGCTCCTTCTCGCCTTCGTCTCACTGAGCCTATCCGCTGCGGAGCCGGAGGTGGTGAACTATGAGGAGCACATCAAACCCATCTTCCGCGAGCATTGCCTAAAGTGCCATGGCGAGGATGAGCAGAAGGCGGATCTGAATCTCCAGAACCATGCCACCACGCTGAAGGGCGGCAGCGGCGGCTTGGCGGTGGTGGCGGGACGTTCCAGCCAGAGTCTGCTTTTCCAATCCATCACCGATCCGGATGACGACGCCCGTATGCCGCCGAAAAAGTCAGCGATCCCGCAGGCGCAAATCGTGCTGATCCAAAAGTGGATTGATTCTGGCCTGCGCGAGACCTCGGGCAGCAAGTCGTTGGTGGCGGAGCGTGATTTGAGCTTCAAACCAGCAACCAATGCGGGCGGGAAACCATCGGCTCCAGCCATGCCGGAATCGTTGCCAGAGGTGAAGCTGCCACCTCTGAAACGCCCCCTCCCCGTTTTGACGCTCGATGCCAGCCCCTGGGCACCGCTCGCAGCGGTTGCCGGGCAGGACCATATCCGGCTGATGAATCTCGACACGCAGACGGAGGCCGGCCGGCTCTCCTTTCCCGAGGGCGAGCCTCACCTGCTCCGCTTCAGCCGGGATGGCGCGGTGCTCATGGCTGCGGGTGGCCGCCCCGTGGAGCTGGGGAAAGTGGTGCTCTTTGATGTCAAATCCGGCGCACGGCTCGCGACAATCGGTGATGAAGTGGACAGCGTGCTCGCCGCCGACTTAAGCGCTGATCAAAAGAGTGTGGCACTCGGCGGCGCAGGCAAGGTGGTGAAGGTCTATGATACGACCAGCGGCAAGCTCCGCTACAAGATCGAAAAACATACCGACTGGATTATGGCCATGGCTTTCAGCCCGGATGGCAAAATTCTCGCCACCGCTGACCGCGCCGGGGGGCTGCATCTCTGGGAAGCTGACAGCGGACGGGCTTTGCTGAGCCTGAACGAGCACAAGGCCGCCATCCGCGCCCTCGACTGGCGGGCCGACTCAAAGCTGCTCGCCTCCGTCGGTGAAGACGGCCTCATCGTCTGGTGGGATGTCAAAGACGGCTGGCCAGCCATCACCAAAGCCGACGCCCACCCACCAGCCCGCCCGCCGGGAACGTATGGAAAAATCGCCAACGGTGTGCTGTCGGCGCGTTTTGATCACGATGGCCGACTTTGCACCGCAGGACGCGATCGCACGATTCGTCTCTGGGATGTCGGGGGCAAGGAGATAAAATCGTTTGTCATTGCAGATGCTCAACCGCTCAGTGCAGCGCTTTCCTTTGATGGCGGCAAAGTCATCGGCGGAGATACCGCAGGCCAGGTCCACTTTTGGAGCCTGGAGGTGAAAACCAATTGATCCGCGATTCAACAGGGTACAGTCAGCCATTCAACAGGGTACAATCGCCGCCGATACAATTGCGTTTCACGCCGATACAATAGCGTTTCACGCCGATACAATAGCGTTTCATGCCGATACAATAGCGTTTCATGCCGATACAATAGCGTCTCATGCCGATACAATAGCGTTTCATGCCGATACAATAGCGTTTCACGCCGATACAATAGCGTTTCACGCCGATACAATAGCGTTTTATGCCGATACAATTGCGTTTTATGCCGATACAATTGCGTTTCACGCCGATACAATTGCGTTTCAAACATTATAAAAGGCAATTTCATCCACATAAAACGGAATCTGACTTCCCGAAAAGGCATTCCTACTCACAAAATAGGCGGTCGAACTGCCAGATGATGGCATCTAATTCTCAGATATTGCACTCCATACTCGAGAACTCGATTTCGGCGGCCTTCTTTGCGGCGATCACAGGATGGAAACCCGTGCTACGTTTTGACTTTTAGCGTACGCATGGGTACAATTCTCACCAACTTACCAACTCACATATGAATTCTTCCTCTTCTCGTCTCCAAGGTTGTGCCGGTTTCCAGGCCATGCCGCGTCGTCAGGCCCTCCAGGCAGGTGTGCTTGGCGCGCTCGGGCTTTCCATGGGCGATTTGTTTCGCCTGCAAGCCGCCGACAAGGCCGGGATGACGATGGCTGCAGGTAAAAAGCTCCAGGCCCGTGCCAAAAGCGTGATTCAGATCCATCTGCCAGGCGGTTTTCAGCAGCACGAGTCCTTTGATCCCAAGCCGGAGGCTCCCGTGGACATCCGCGGCTCCTCGGGCGTCATCAAGACGAATACAGGCGAGATCCTGTCCGATAACTTCCCGATGACCGCGAAGATCGCGGACAAAGTCACGCTGTTGCGCAGTGTCGTCGGCCGGGTGCCGGATCATGGCATCGCGTCATATCATTTGCACACGGGCTACAATCCCACGGCGGTCATCGATTACCCGCAGATGGGCTCCATCATTTCTCATGAGCTGGGTCAGCGCGGTGAACTGCCGCCTTATGTGGCCATCCCGGGCAAGAACGGATTCGGGGGCGGCACCGGCTTCCTAAGCAGCACTTACGGTCCCTTCGAGCTGAACGCCGATCCCAGCAAGGGCTACAAGGTGCGGGACTTTTCCATTCCCGGGAACGTGACGCTGGAGCGCTTTGACCAGCGCCAAACGGCGCGGCAGTTGGTGGAGAATCGCCTGCGCGCCCTCGAGTCGGATCCCGAGTTACTCGGCACCATGGATGACTTTTACAAACAAGCCTACACCCTGCTCACCAGCGAGCGGGCGCAGGCCGCCTTCACCCTGGATGACGTGAGTGAGGCTGACTTCCAGCTCTACGGCAGCCACGTCACCGGCGGGGTGAAGGGACCGGATGGCAAATACCACACCAAGGGTCTCGCGGAGAAGCTCATCGTCGCGCGGAAGCTGGTGGAGTCCGGGGTGCGCTTTGTCACCACGACTTATGGCTCGTGGGACTGCCATGTGGACGTGAAAAGGAGCACGCTCGATCAAATGGCGCCGCTGGATCACGGCATCGCCGGTCTCATCACCGATCTCGATCAGCGCGGATTGCTCGACAGCACCATTGTCTGGGTCACAAGTGAGTTCGGCCGCACACCGAAGATCAACAAAGACTCCGGGCGCGATCATCACTCCCGCTGCTACTCCATGCTCATCGCAGGTGGCGGTTTTACCCGTGGCCAGGTGTATGGCAGCAGCGACTCCACCGGTGCCGAGCCCGCCCGCGACGCCCTGCCGCTGGAGGATCTGATGTTCACCATCTACCACCAGCTCGGCATCGACGCCAACAAAGAGTTGCTCGCCTTTGGCACCCGTCCCATCGAGATCATCCTCGGTAAACTCGCTCCCGGATTGCTCGCGTAAAGCGCATGAAACGATCGTTTCTCATCACAATCCTGGCTTTCGCGATTACCTCGCCGCTCAGCGCCATGCTGAAGCACATCGAGCGGGTCACGCCGCGTATTGGCCAGCGTGGGACCACGGTGGATGTTGTCATTCAGGGAGCGCATCTCGTTGATCCCAAAGAGATCATCTTTGACCGGCCCGGTATCCGCGCGGTTTCCATCGAGCCGATGGCAAAGCTGCCCCGCACGACTGGTCTCGCTCACGGGGCTCGCATCGAGGAGGAAGTGAAATGCCGCTTCGAGATCGCTCCGGACTGCGTGCCGGGTGAGCATCGTTTCCGCCTGCGGACGGCCACCCAGCTCACTTCACTGGCCACGTTTCACGTCACGCCGTTTCCGACGGTCGATGAGGAAGAAGCCAAAGCGAACAGCAACGACACCCCTGCCGCAGCCCAGTCAGTGTCTGTCGGCGTCACCATTCGCGGTCGGCTCGGTAACAGCGCCAAAGGTGATGTGGATGTCTTCCGCGTGCCTGCCCGCGCCGGCGAACGGCTCTCCGTGGAGGTGGATTGCGTGCGCCTGACCGATGTGCATTACGGAGACTCCGAGTTTGACACGGCCGTGCGGGTGCTGGATGCCGCCGGTCGAGAAATCGCCGCGAATGACGAAAATCCGCTGCATGTCCAGGACCCGCTTCTCAGTGTGAAACTTCCCGCCGACACGAAGGACCACGTTTTTGTGGAAATCCGCCGCTCCGTCTTCGTGCAGCAGGATACCGCCTACGCCATGCATATCGGCACCTTTGAGCGGCCGCTCGCTTTTTATCCCCCGGGTGGCCCTGCCGGACAAAAACTGGCCGTGAAGCTTCTCGGCGATCCTCTTGGCGAAAAAAACACCGAGATCGCCATTCCGGGCCAAACCGGCACCTTCGAGCATTTTGGCGATGCGCCATCATTTATGCGGTTGCGCTCATTTGCGGCTCCCAACGTCCTCGAAGTGGCTGAGGCACCTGAAACAGTGGTCCCACAGCTTCCCGCCGCGCTCAATGGACTCCTCGACAAGCCCGGGGACAAGGACTGCTTCCGCGTGACGGTCAAAAAGGGCGAGCGCTTCCGGGTGCGTGTTTATTCGTCCACGCTTGGTTCACCGCTGGATGTCGCTTTGAGCATTAGCAAAGCCGACGAGACCAAAGCCGAGGTGACTGCGGATGATGCCGACCTCATGCTCGCCGACCGCGACATCTACGGTCCCAATTTTCGCTCCCGTGGTGGTCTCAGCGATGTGTTTGATCCCTCCGTGATCTGGGAACCCAAAGCGGATGGCGATTACCTCATCGAAGTGCGAGACACCAATGGCTTTGGTGCCGCCACTGGTGTGTATCGCATCGAAATCGCCACCCCGCCGGATGCTGTGTTTACTCTCTTGCGCAGTGCCGCGTTTGATTGGGCGGAATCGGGCCGCTTCACCTCGCTCGCCGTGCCGCAGGGCAATCGCTGGACGTTCAATGTCGGCCTGCCGGGCGGGCAGGGCTCGCGTTTTCGCGGCGAGATGGAAGTCGTCGCCAAAGGCCTGCCCGCTGGTGTCACGCTGGGCAACACCCGCATTTATCGCGGCGGCATCTCAGGATGGCCCGTGGAACTCATCGCCGGGCCGGATGCCAAACCCGGTGGCGCAGTCATCACGCTGGAACTGCATCCAACCGACCCCAAACAGAAAATCGAGACCGCGTCCATGCAATGGGTGCCTTTCATCAACCACTCCGGCGGCGATGCGTGGCGTGCGGTGAAAATGGATCGCTTCATCATGGCCGTCACCGATCCCGCGCCCTTCAGCATCGAGGTGGAACCACCAACCATACCGCTGGTGCGCGGCGGCGAGCTGGGCATCCCCGTGAAGATCACCCGGCGCGCCGGATTCACCGAGCCCATCGAGATCAAATGCGATTACGAGCCGGGAGGAGTCATCCTCCCGCCTGGCGAAACCATACCCGGCGACCGCAGCGAGACCGTGGTGCGCATCAGCGCCGCCACCAACGCCCAGCTCTGGAAAGGCCCGCTCACTGTCATCGGCACCACAGTGCGGGAAACGAACCCCTACCTCGGCACCGGCGAGACCCGCGTCTCCGCACCGGCCATTCACATCACCATCGCAGAGCCTTTCCTCACGCTCAGTAGCGAACCCGCCAGCGTGCGCCGCAGCGGCAAAGCGGAGTATCGCTGGACCGTGACCCCCAAGAGTCCCTTTGAGGGTGAAGCGGTCGTGAATCTCTTCGGCCTGCCGAAAGGCGTGATCGTCCGCGAGCCACTCCCCCGCATCACCGCCGCATCGAAAGAAGTCGTCTTTCAACTCCAAGCCACCGACGAAGCCCTCCTCGGCCCCGTCACCGGTCTGGAATGCGAAATCACTCTCCAAGCCGCCGGCCAGGAAATCCGGCAACGCACCGGCAAAGGGAACCTGCGGATTGATCCGAAGCTGTGAAGATGAAGAATCAGGAATGCAAAATCAGCCGGTCGCGACTCAGCTCCACACCTGCTTCGCTACCCAGGCGGTTGCGGCGCGGAGGTCCGCCTCTTCCAGGTCTTCATAGTCGGCCAGGATCTCCTCATGAGTCATTCCACTGCTCAACCAATCCAGAACCGTTTCCACCGGATAGCGCAATCCCCGAATACACGGCTTCCCGTGGCAGATTTCTGGACTGGAAGTTATCCGCCAAAGCAAATTTTGTTCACTCATGGAATTTTATACAGCATCTCAACCGCGAGCGCAATCGCGAGCTTCTGTCACTCCATTCAAACCTTTATCTTTTTCTAAAATGAAACGCTTAATCCTACTTCTCATTCTCCTGCTACCATCCAGGCTCTTCGCCGAAAGCGTTCCCAGCTTCCGGCAGGACGTCATGCCCATTCTTTTCCGTGCGGGTTGCAATGCTGGCACCTGCCACGGTGCGGCAAAGGGCAAAGACGGCTTCATGCTCTCGCTCTTCGGTTACGATCCTGCGGGCGACTACCACCGCATCGTCAATGACATCGCTGGTCGCCGCATCAATCTCGCCATGCCGGAGCGCAGCCTGCTCCTGCTCAAATCTCTCGGCAAAGTTCCCCACACCGGCGGCGAGATTTTCTCCCCGGAAAGCCCGTACTACCGAACATTGCTCGACTGGATCGCTGCCGGAGCACCCGACGATGCGCAGAACGTGCCCGACACCACCGGGCTGGAGGTCTCCGACGAACGCTTTGTCTTTGAAGGCAAAACCACCCACGCCCAGCTCCGCGTCTTCGCCCACCAGAGCGATGGCTCGAAGCGCGATGTCACCAACCTCGCCATCTACCACTCGAACAATCCCGCCGTCGCCACCATCGACGAAAATGGTCGCGTCAGCGCCTCCGCCTCCGGAGACACCCACGTCTTCGCCCGCTACAGCCGCTTCGCCATTGGGTCCAGTGTTACCGTGCTGAAGGCGGACAACTTCGTCTGGCCGAACCCGGTCGCCCACAACTACATCGACCAACACCTCTTTGAACGTCTGCAAAAGCTCCGCATCGCCCCATCTGAGATTTGCGATGACGAAACTTTCCTCCGTCGCGTCACCCTCGACCTCGCCGCCCGTCCACCGACGCCGGAGGAATACCGCGCCTTCATGACCGAAACCAGTAAGGACAAGCGCACCGCCAAAATCGATGCCCTGCTCGCTGACGATGCTTTTGCCGACATCTGGACCTCGCTCTGGGGCGAGCAACTTCGCATCATGGGCGGAGGTTACGCCCCGGACGCCACCCACATCAAAGCCGCCGACGCCTTTTACGAGTGGATTCGCCGCCAGATGCGCCAGGGAAGGCCGCTCAATGAGTTCGTCGCCGAGATGGTGAACTCCGCCGGAAGCAATCTCTCCAACGGCCCCGTCAATCTCTACACCATGCTCGTGCACAAGCCGCAAATCGAGCCCAAGGCACTCGCCGCCGACTTTTCCCAGGTCTTCCTCGGCGTGCAGCTCCAGTGCGCCGAGTGCCACAACCATCCCTTCGACCGTTGGAACATGAACGACTACTACGGCTTCGTTTCCTTCTTCACCGGCATCAACCGCAAACCCGGAGCCGAACCACGCGAGAAACGCATCTTCTGGGACACCAGCAAGCCGCCCGCCTCACACCTCGTCGATGGCCGCCACATGCAACCGAAGACCATCGGCGCTGTCGAGCCCGTCAAATACGACGGAGACCCACGCGCCGCCCTCGCTGAGTGGCTCACTTCACCCGACAACGAACTTTTCAGCCGCAACCTCGCCAACCGCATCTGGGCGCAGCTTATGGGCCGCGGCATCGTCCATCCCGTGGATGACGTGCGCGTGACCAATCCGCCGGTTAATGAGCCGCTGCTCGCCGACCTCGCCGCGCATCTCGTCGCCTCCAAGTTCAGCCTCCGCTCCCTCGTGCGTGACATCTGCACCTCCCGGACCTACCAGCTCAGCTCCACTCCGAACGACACCAACCGCCGCGACAACCGCCAGTTTTCCCGCGCCTACCTCCGCCGCCTCCGCGCCGATGTCTTTATCGACAGCGTCGTCGCCGTCACCGGCATCCCGCGCGGCCTTGGTGGTTTCCCGGAAGGCACCCGCGCCATTGATTACTACCCGCGCACCCCCGGAGCCACCGAGGGACCGAACTTTGGCGACAACGTCTTCAAGTGCCTCGGTCGCAGTGCTCGCGGCAGCGTCTCCTCCAACGAGACCAAAACCGCGCCCACCATCTCCCAGGCCCTGCACCTTTCCGTGGGCGACACCATCAACGCCCGCAACCACTGCGGTGAGCTGCTCAAAACCTACGTCAAAGACAAAACCCCGCCCGCGACAGTCATCGAGGAGCTTTTCATCCGTTGCCTCAGCCGCAAACCCACTGCCGAGGAACTCGCTGGATTTATGAAACTCATCCCCGAGCCCCCCGCCGACATCAAACCCTTGGAAGACCTCGTCTGGGCTCTTTTAAACTCCACCGAGTTTATGTTTAATCACTGAGTTTCCGCGACCCTCAAGGAATGATTTGGCTGGGTGAAAGGTTGCGCCGGGCGATTTTCTGGCGCGCAGAGTCAGCCATGCCCCGACGAACGAGCCACAGGATAGTCACCACCAAGAGATGAATGCTTAAGAAAATGGCCACGAAAAGATAACCGGCCGCCAGGGGAATGCCCAAAAGGGCAAACAGACCTCCCCAGAGCACAAAATTGATGGTGAGAAAGAGACCAAATCGCACCAACCCGGGCCAGCGGCGCAGCCAGAACCAAATCCGCAGTCCAGTGTTGGAAGCCGCTGAACCGTCCTTGATTTCGGAAACGAGCAGCCACTCATAAGCCTTGCCGCCGGGCCAGAAAACAAAAAAGGCGAGAACAAGCCAGGCAACATAGGCTAGAACAAATTTAAAACCGAGCACCAAAAAAATAAGTCGCCAGGGTTGCCGCCCGATGGTCTGTCCGAGCAATCCCACCCAGGCAAAAGCGCGGGATGGGATACTGAACAATCGATAAACGATTCGACTCCCGGCCACGGCCTGGAAGAGATCATTCTGGTAGGAGCGGTTATCCGGCTCGATGCGCAGCGCCTCCCGAAAGGCAAACTCCGCCTCGCTGGGATCAGCCAGTTCTGTCAACAAAACATCTCCAATGCTGTGGTGGAGCGCGGCATTTTGGGGATCGAGGCGCAAAGCCGCGCGGTACTCTTCCAAGCGCTTCACCGCATCTGCCGTCGAAGTCTCGGTGGCACCGTGAATTCGGATGTACATATTTACCGTGTCGGCATCGTCCGGAGCCAACTCACGGGCGCGGGCGATGTGTCGGCGCGCGGCGACCATGTCGAGTTTTTGCAGAGCCGCAACGGCGGCGAAGCGATGGAAAAAGGAGATGTCGGGGTTGATGCGCAGCCCCTCAGCGATATGGTGACGGACCTTGGACCAATGCCCGCCGGCTTCGTAAAAACAGAGCGCAGCAATGTGGGAACGAGCCTCCTCCGGCTCAACGGAGAGGAGATGATTGAGGTGGGCCTGAGCTTCGCGAAGCTGATGCAGATCCGTCAGTGCAAGCACGAGGTAAAAATGGGCAGTGGAATCCTCCGGGTCTCGCGCTAGGAAACGACGGGCCTCAGCGGCAACCCGGTCGAGATTGCCCGCCTGTAGGAGCGTTTGCAGAATCGGCTCGGAAGGCTGCCACTCAGAGGGCGATTCATCCTGCGCGGTGGGATCGATGGGATAACTCATGCGGTTGGAAAGCGACCGTGTTGAAATCCTGCGTCACTCCCCTGTGATCGTCAAGATTTATCCGGCTTTGAATAAACGCTGAGTTCTTGCGATGTGCAAAATTCCTGCTTTGTGTCGTCGCCAAATTAAAAAAATGGCCTTATCGTCGCCGCGATAAACATGCACGGTTCCAACAGACTCAGTTCGATTTGTTTAGGCTTTCTGGATTCTAATCTGGTGGCGCTGCAAAACACTCCGAATGCTTTAAAAAATGAAGATGTGGTCCACGATTTGCGGGTCGCCACCAAACGCCTCCGCGCTGCCTGGAAAATGGTCCCTGACACCGCCAGCACGGACGGACTGGCCGCCCGCCGGAAACGCGCGCTCCGGAAATTTTCAGCCCTTCTCGCCGGGGATCGGGATCTCGCGGTGTTGAACAATCTGGCTGGGGAGTTGCAAAAAAAACACCCCAAAGCTCCTTTCCACCTCGTGATGGATGCTTTGAAAAAAGAGGCGGAAGACCAAATCTCGGTGGACTCCACCGACCGGATTCATAAAATCCTCGAAAAGGAAAAAATTGCCTGGAGGCAGGTCTGTTTTGAGTCGCCTGCCGCTGAGTTGAGCGCCATTCGCAAAGCCCTCCGCGTCAGTCGCGCCGCCGCCCGGACCATCACCCTGGAGGCGATGACCAACAACGACCCCGAGCTTTGGCACAATTGGCGAAAACGTGTGAAGCAGCTTCGCTACCAGCGCGAATTCCTCGCCGAAATCCAGCAGCGCATCCCCGGTAAATGGGATGCCCGGATTTCCCGGCTCGGCTCCCTCCTCGGGGAACGCAACGACCTCGCCAATCTCATTGTGATGGTAGAAAAACTTGGCCTAGATGAGAAATCCTCACGGATTCCTCTACGCAAAGCCATCGCAATGGAGGAGCGCAGGATTCTGGGAAATTGCCGCCGACTCGGGAGACAAAATCTGATCCCCAGAACCCTCGCCTGACTCAAGGGTGGAGTGTTGGATTCAACAGGGTAAAATGCCCGATTGAACAGGGTACAATCGGGCATTCAACAGGGTACGATCCGGACAAACCCGATATGTTACAGCACTTCCGGAACGATATACGGCGCGCGGTATTCTCTTCTCGCCAAAACGTTGGCGGGTTTATCTAGCGGACCGTTACCTTCGGCCCACTCGGTATCGGGATTCCACTTGATCATGGGCCCGTACGTGACGGCAGCGCCATCGATATTCACTTCGTTGAGGCGGAGATGCTCAGCCATCGACTCGTAACGGGCCGTCAACACTGAATCACTCTTGATTTGCTCTTTGATTTCGTCGTTGGTCATGAGCTTGCCGAGGCGGTGGGAAATCAACCCGGTGTGACAGAGCGCACTGGAAAGGTGAGTCTCCAAACACTCGGCGTATTGTTCCTCGCGCTTGCGGCTTTTTACGGCTTTGATAAAGTTAGTGAAAATGTCGTCCGACTCAAGTTTCGGAGGAGCATCCATTTTGGCCCCCTGGGCGTCGGTCATAAAGACTTTGCCACCGGCATCACAAAAGAGGTTTCCACCTTCGCAGACAACAACAACAGAAATCCCGCTCATGCCGGGGAACTCGTCGGGAGTGTTCATGTTTTTGCCCCATTCGGCCTGCCCGGCTTTGTCTTTAGGTAATCCCCGGGTTTCAAAAATCAAGGGGGCGGATTCGTAGTCGTGGTAGACGATCTGGGTATTGGGAGACTCACCGTCGTCATCGTAACCAAGCCGACCGCCGATGCTCATGCTGATGGGAGCAATCTTGTCCTCGCCAATAAACCAGCGGGCCACATCCATTTGGTGAATACCCTGATTACCCATGTCGCCGTTCCCATAAGCGTAGAACCAGTGCCAGTCATAGTGAAACTTCTTGCGCCGCAGGGGGGTCTCCAGCTCGGCGGGACCGGACCAGATGTCGTAATTGACCCCTTCGGGCAACTTGCCGCCCTCGGGACCAACTTTTCCGATGGAAGTTCTCGGCTTGTAACACATGCCTTTGACATATTTGATTTTGCCGAGTTTGCCCTCTTTCACGTATTGTACAGCGCCCTGAATGGAGCCCAGGGAACGGCTCTGGGTGCCGCCCTGACAGATTTTGTCGAGTTTGCGGGAGAGCTTCACGAGTTGGCGCCCCTCCCAGACATTGTGAGAAATCGGTTTTTCAATGTAGGCGTCTTTCCCAGCCTGCATGGCCCAGACTCCTGCGAGAGTGTGCCAGTGGTTTGGGGTCGCCGTGGACATGGCATCGATATCGCCTTTTTCAAACATTTCGCGCAGATCGGCGTATCCCTGGACTCCGTAACCCATCTTATCCGCCAGCTTGTTGACGCGGGCATCGAGAACATTGGGATCGATATCACAAAGGGCGGAGACCCGGACCCCTGTCATCTTGGAGAAGGCATCGATATGGCTGGTCCCCCGTCCATTAACCCCGATAATTCCGACCCTGACATCTTCGTTTGCTCCGAGGACTCTTGAATTTGGCCAGGCCAGCGCGAGTCCGAAACCTGCTCCATATTTTAGAAATTTCCGGCGTGAGTTAGTGGAATTTGAAGGATCGAGATCAGTTGAATTGGTCATAATCCCTATTCTACCGATTCACGGGCACTGTGCAAAGCGCATTTGCGCAGGTCAGTCTCACTTTTGCGACCCTTTTGCGACCTGTTTTCTATTGGGGGGACCCGGGCGCTTGAAACAGCGCCCGGATCATAAACCAGTTTACTGAATCACAGGCGGGCCAAAAACATTTGATTGCGAGATAATAGGTTGAGGATTAACCGTGTTTGGGGCCGGCGGAACGGTGATCGGGCGGGCCTGCGCCTCAATCGGAGCCGACATGGAGGCTTGCGGTTGCTGCGGCATCACTTGATTCTGCAATTGAGGCTGGCCACCTTGCGGCAATGGCATGGTTTTTGGAGCCTCAGGCACCAACTGACTTTGCCCACCACCCTGGGGTTGACCGGGTTGCGGCATGACTTGCGGGGGTGGTGTAAACTGGGGCTGGTTCTGAACTGTACCAGCGCCCTGCGGAACCATGGGATTGACCAGGGATTGTTGCGGCACCTGCTGAGGCACCTGGAATTGATTCACCACACCGGGAACTTGGGGCACCACCTGGGGAATGGCTTGAGGTATAACTTGAGGCTGGGTTTGCACCACAACGGGTTGCTCTACCAAAACCGGTGGTTGGATATAGAAAACCGGGCTGGGATATTGGCTATAGTAGGTTATTTCACATGGCTGCGGCACAACGCAATGGTGTATGAAGTGACCAGGGTGATATACCGGATATGAAAACGAGGTATATGAATGTGGAATCGTGCTGCCGCATCCTGCCATACTGTAGTTGGCAGATAAGGAGACGATCCCGATGAGAGTGATTATTGCTATTTTTTTCATGATTTTATATTGATTAAGATGAACTCCCCGGTTGATGGGGAATTGTTCGATCCCTTTTTACCCCTCCGGCGAAAATCGTTACAATTTTCGGCGAAAAACATTACCGGGCACTGCACCCATTCGAGCAACGGACGATTCCCAATCATTAAAAAAGTTAGGTGCGAACAGGCTTCCAGAAAAAAGATTCAAAAGTTTGTAACCAACCCTTCTGGTTGGGTAAAACCCATACGAATCCAATTTTATTTAAACTTAAACATTCGAAAATATGAAAACAGCAACATTAATCGCCGCATTCTTCAGCCTCTCACTTTCCGCCAGCTTTGGAGGAGGTTGTGGAAGTAGTCGTGTCACTCATAACGAAAAACCTCGTGTTACTCACTACGAAAAGCCACGTGTCACTCACTACGAAAAACCACGTGTTACTCATTACGAAAAAACTCGTGTCACTCATCACTACGATCACGAGAACCACTACGAAGTGGGATCGTCCCTCCCTGCCCGGCTCGCCATCGCTCCGACTAGCTATGGCTATGGTTCCAATGTCCACACCATCAGAAACGCAGCAGCTTCAGCCAGCTCGATCATGATGCTTGGAAAAGTCCAGTATGCACATGGCGCAAGCGGGCTTGGATACAACGCTAATGAGGAAATTGGAGCAATCCTCTCTCGTTCGGGAGGGCAAATGGTGCCAGGCAGCATGATTGTGGTGCTGGGTTATGCTGACCGCACGGGACGCACTGAAATCAACCTTCGGTTGTCCGAAAACCGGGCAGCCAATGTCAAAAATCAAATTGATCAAATTAACTGGGCCCACCGCCTCGGGATTCACACAGCTTCCGTGGCGATGGGTGAAAAAGTTGAGCTTTGCTCACAGGAATTCGGACACAATCGAGTTGCAGAAATCTGGTTGCTCAACTTTGCCCGGCCCCTGGCGCAGGTGGTCAGCGTCGTGGCACCGCCAGCAATTAATACTCAATTCGTTCAACCTCACGTTGCCACTCCCGTGGCAGTGACACAACCCCAGGCCATTGCGACGCCAAATCAGTTGGTTCCAGCCCCTTTGCAACAACAAGTTATGGTTCAGCCACAGCCTGTCGTCAACCCGCTCCAGCAGTTGGCAAGTTTCCTCGAACACAACGTGATGCTGTCTCCAAACGCGGATCCCAATGAATTTGCCCGCCAATTGAGCCTCCTGAAAAATTTCGGAAATGTGGGCACCAACTAAACTTAACTAATTAGCTTGGCACAAATGGTGGCTTGCCGGAAAGGCAGGCCACCATTTTTTTTATTGAAACCAAACTGGTTCAAACCATAGCCCGCAATTTGTTCATTTTAAGGAACAAATTAGTCGTGCCTCTATGGTTGTCGGCCCAAAGAATCGTCCAACCTGCCGGACAAAGGGCAATCTTCCGGCAAATGCTGGTTGGGCAAATTAGAACTCACAGGGCTCACTCGATTTATCGGAAACAAATCGTATTTTTAATAAATTTCTCGATTTGTTGCAAAATAGATGTGGACATTGTGGTAATTTTTATTAACGTTTAAAAATCTCGCAATAGTAACACGTCCAATCAAATAGAATATTCATATTTGATATGATTAAGATACTAATGCGAGCTAAGTATATTGCCTCTTAAAGGTCGAGCAGCTCACTAGTTGTTTTTTGACCACGGGCGGCAGCTTGGAATCAAACTCCGAAAACTTTTGAAACTAAAACGAAAGACTTTACGCAAAAGGGCTTTTACCAAGCAGGAAGCCATTGATGTCCAAAACATCCCCAGATGGAAGCGCTCTTTGGACCTGATGGGACTGGTTATCGGAGTACCGCTTCTATTGCCTGTGTTTTTAATTATCGGAGCGTGGATTAAATTTGTCTCCCACGGCCCGATCCTATTCCGGCAAACCAGGGTGGGACAGGGAGGCAAGGAGTTTGATTTCTTTAAATTCCGAAGCATGAAGTTCAATGTGGACACCAAAGTCCACGAAGATCACCTCGAAGTCCTCGTGAAGGACAATAAGCCGATGGTGAAGCTGGATAACCTCGGCGACAACCGAGTCATTCCGGGAGGCTGTTTTCTACGAGCCTCCGGTCTGGACGAACTGCCCCAACTGATCAACGTGCTGCGCGGGGAAATGAGCCTCGTCGGGCCTCGCCCCTGTATCTCGAACGAATTCCAGTTGTATGGAGATGGGCAGAGAACGCGTTTTGAAGTGCTCCCTGGTTTAACTGGATACTGGCAGATCATTGGCAAGAACCGGACCACCTTTACCGAAATGATCGCTTTGGATGACTACTATGTCAGGAATTACTCCCTTCGCCTGGATCTGAAGATTCTTTTTCGGACTCCCGCAGTCCTTTTCGCACAAGTACTCACGATGGCCCGGGGCAGCCGTCTTGGTGGCAAAAACAATTGCTCCGACAATAGAAACTTAAACTAAAAACGATGAACAAAATTTCCGTAGGCGTAGTGGGTTGCGGGTATTGGGGACCGAACCTCGCCCGAAACTTCAACAACAATCCTGAATGTCGCCTTCGTGCGGTGTGTGATCTGGATGAAGGGAGACTTGCCCACATGAAGAGTCTTTATCCCCAGGTAGAAATTTACCGCGATTTTGAGAAGATGCTGCAAGATTCGACCCTGGACGCAGTGATCGTATCCGTCCCAGTCCATCAGCATTACCGGGTGGCCAAGGCCTGCCTGCTCGCAGGAAAACATACTTTGATTGAAAAGCCAATGGCCTCGACCTCAAAGGAGTGTGAGGAATTGATCGACATCGCTCGCCGCAAAAAGCTGACTCTCATGGTTGAGCACACCTTTCTCTATTCAGAGCCGGTTCGCCAGATCGCCCCAATCGTCAAGAATGGAGATCTCGGGGAGTTGCGCTACATCAATTGCCAGCGTCTCAATCTCGGGCTCTTCCAGAAGGACATCAATGTTGCCTGGGACCTGGCACCACATGACATCTCTATCATTCTCCATATTTTCGGAGAGAGACCTCAAACCATCAACTGCCAGGGAAATGCTCACATCACGCCAGGAATAGAAGATGTCACCAATATTTCCCTACGATTCGGGAATCAGAGATTTGCCACGGTACAGAGCAGTTGGCTGGAGCCGAGAAAAGTCCGACAAATGACTTTTGTAGGGTCAAAACGGATGATTGTTTACGATGACCTGAATCCCACCGAGCCGATACGGATTTATGATGTCCGGGTGGAGCGCCCGCCACATTACGATAGCTTTGCCGAGTTTCACTACTCCTATCACTATGGGGACAGCTACATTCCATATGTGAAACAGGAGGAGCCCCTCAAGCGGCTCGCCCAGCATTTTGTAGAATGTATTAAGAGCGGGGCAACCCCTCTGACAAGCGGAGAAAAAGGTCTCGAACTGGTTCGGATCCTGGAGGCCAGCTCCGAATCGCTCCGGAATGCCGGAGCGCCCGTCGATTTTGCGCCGATCACCGTGAAAATCTCCTCGGCACGGAAGAAGCCAAATAGCTCTAAGAAAGAACTTATATCAGCATGAGTGACTCCAATCATTTCTTATCAGAATCCATCGTGACTGGCAATCCGGCCAGGAAAACAAAAAGCAAACGGGAGAAAATCGCACCCATCCAGGTGCCATTTTTGGATCTGAATGCTCATCATGAGCCGCTTAGGGCGGAATTTTCCCGTGCCATTGAGGAGGTCATAGATTGTGGTGCCTTTGCTGGAGGCCGTTTTGTCGAGGCCTTTGAAAAAGATTTTGCGGAATATTGCATGGCAGATCAAGCCATTGGGGTAGCCAGCGGAACCGATGCCCTGTTATTAGTTCTAAAAGGTCTTAACGTGGGTCCGGGGGATGAGGTGATCACAGTTCCGGGAACCTTTTTTGCCACTGCCGAGGCCATCTCGCTCTGTGGTGCCAAGCCGGTTTTCGTCGATATCAACGAGGAAACCTGCAACCTGGATCCTGCCGGGCTGGAAAAGGCGGTGACCCCGAGGACCAAGGCGATCATACCGGTTCATCTCTTCGGACAACCTGCGGATATGAATCCAATTCTGAAATTTGCCCGGGATCGGGGAATTGCCGTAGTGGAAGATTCCTGTCAGGCTCACGGGGCGGAATATGAAGGACGGAGAACTGGCTCACTGGCGGATGCGGGATGTTTCAGCTTCTATCCTGGCAAACACCTCGGAGCATTTGGGGAAGGCGGCGCGGTGGTGACCAATAATCTTGAACTCACCCAACGAATCTGGATGCTCCGGGATCACGGCCAGTCCCAGAAATATCACCACCGACTCGTGGGCTGGAATGCACGGATGGATGGAATCCAAGCTGCGGTGTTACAGATCAAACTGCGCCATCTGGATGCAAAAAACGATCAACGTATCGCCAATGCCAAACGCTACCAGACTTTGCTAGCCGACGTAGGCGGGGTCAGTCTACCAGTATGCCTGCCTCAGGTACGGCATGTCTACCACATCTTTGCGGTGATGGTCGAGAATCGGGATGAAGTCATGAAATTTCTTACTGACAGGGGTGTCGGTTGCGGGATTCATTACCCGGTTCCCGTTCACCTCCAGGAGGCCTATCGTAGCCTGGGACATGGTCCAGGCTCTTTTCCGGTGGCGGAGCGTTGCTCCTCCCGGCTGCTTTCTCTACCCATGTTTCCAGAACTGACTAATCGGCAAATTGACTATGTGGCCGAGGTGCTGTCAGAGGCAGTCTGCCGATAGTACAGGGTACAATGAATGAGTCAACAGGGTACAATTGAAACCTTGTTCTCTATCAGGGTTTTGAATCAATAGAAATTTTTAACGGAATAGACAAAATGGAATTAGAAAACGAAGACAATGGCCTGGGGATAAAAGATATCCTGAAGATGCTGATGAGGCATCGAAAGATGTTCGTTATCATGGGTCTGGGCGGGATCATCAGTGCTGGTGCGCTCTATTTTTTGCGCACCCCCGAATACGAATGCCAGGCCAAACTAATGGTTCGTTATCTAGTGGAGCGCGGTGGAATTGACCAGGAGATGAAGTCAGAAATCAAGGGAACCACCTACACTGCCAGCGTCATCAACAACGAGATCGAAATTTTAAAGAGCTGGGATCTGGCACGAG